>NZ_JABRWO010000003.1:300000-473255 GCF_013618625.1 Bremerella alba
TATCGGTCTCGAAGTCGACCGGAATCGCATCCTTGGGGTGGAAGAGGATTCGGTCGTATTGGCGAAGCGGAAAGTCTTCGTTGTTCTCGATTTGCGTTGAAATGGCCACGATTCGCCCGGTAATCGTCGGGATCTCTGCCTGGTCCGGCAACGCGATGCCCCCCTTGGTCGTCCGTTTCGGTTCGTCCTTGCGTACGAGGACACGGGCACCAATTGGTTCGACGTATTCGATGACTTTACTGCGGGTCGATTTGGCCATGGATTTCCGTTTTCAGGGTAGCGATCAGGGGACGATTAGGTGTTCTGTTCAATTGTTCTTAAAGAAAACGGATTAGCAATCCCCCGCGATGATTCGGCTCTCTGGTGTTCTCACCACCCATGGTAAATTTGATCGATTGGCTAGATTGTATGCCTAACTTGCATTGAATACTTACTTTAGGTCGCATGGTTCGGCACTTTTTTCGGGGGTGATTTGACCTGGTTGGATATCGTTTCGACGAAGATTTTATGTTGGTTGGGGTTCACTTGGCACGAAATCAGCGCCGAGACCCTGGTTTGGACTTGCCAACGGCAGATAGTTTGGCAAAATAACCAGTTTCCAAAATTACGAAGTTGGTCCCCAGGGAACACACGTTCCTTCGCCGGATCACTTTTGATTTCATAAGAATCGACCAACGCACCTTTTGCCCGGTCGCCCCTAGACAACACTTACTAGACTG
This sequence comes from Bremerella alba, assembly GCF_013618625.1. Lineage (NCBI taxonomy): Bacteria > Pseudomonadati > Planctomycetota > Planctomycetia > Pirellulales > Pirellulaceae > Bremerella > Bremerella alba. Next base: position 300,720 of record NZ_JABRWO010000003.1, read on the forward strand.
CGGAACAAGTTTTCATGGCCGAAACACTCAAAGCCACGAAGCGAGAAAAGACCGGCAAGATTGCCAATCGTAACCTGCGTCGCGACGGGAAGATTCCCGCCGTTTTGTACGGTAACGACAAGGAAGTGGTGCACCTGGAACTGTGTGCTGATCAATTCAATGTGATTGTTCGCCACGGTATTAAGGACATCACCTTGGAAGGTGACGTGAGCGAGAGCGTCGTGATGCGAGAGGTCCAATGGGACACTTTCGGGAATGAAGTTCTTCACGTCGACTTTTTCCGCCCTGGAAACTAAGACGGCGAAATGCCTTGCGTAGTAATGCTGATTGACTGGATGTGATGAAACTCGTCGTCGGGCTCGGAAATCCAGGCAAAAAGTACGAAGGTACGCGGCATAACGTCGGCTTCGATGTGCTGGATACGCTGTCTCGACGGCATTCAGCCTCGCAGCCCAAGTCGAAGTTCAACGGTCAAATGACTGAAGTTGGTGTTCGCGGCCAGAAGCTGATGTTGCTTTGGCCTCACACCTTCATGAATAAAAGCGGAGACAGTGTTCGACCGGCGTTCGATTTTTACAAATTGACGCTGGAAGACGTTTTGATTGTCTGCGATGATTTTAATCTTCCCTTGGCCAAACTTCGGCTGAAGGGAAAGGGATCGGCAGGCGGGCAAAACGGGCTGGCCGATGTCATTCAAAAGCTCGGCTCGGATGAGGTACCCCGACTGCGTGTCGGAATTGGGCCTCCCCGTGAAGGAGCAGATGTGGCTGGATACGTCTTGAGCAACTTTGCCAAGGCAGAAAAGCCAGAGATGGATGTATGCATTGAGCAGGCCGCTTCAGTCGTCGAAGACTGGGCTGTCCTGGGTCTCGTGCCTGCAATGAATCAATACAACGGATAAAAAATCATTTAATCATGTGGTTGGCTTATCGGCCCAGCAAGTTGCGGCCAGCCACTCACCGATCATTTTCGTCGATATTCGAGGAGTTGAGACCTTGGCGGCTTACGTGTATGAGGGGATGTTCATTCTGGACTCCAATCGTTATGGAAAGGATCCCAGTGGGGTCTCCGGAAAAATCAACGCCCTGGTGGAAAAGCTCGGTGGCGAAATCCTGGTCAGCCGCATGTGGGCGGAGCAACGCCTGGCATACCCGATCGACGGGCATCGCCGCGGAACCTATTGGTTGACCTACTTCCGGATGGATAGCACCAAGATGGAAGAGTTGAACTACGCATGCAATATCAGCGATGACATGCTGCGTTACCTCTTCATCAAGCAAGATCCACGTCTGGTAGACATGCTGATCGCGCATGCCGAAGGGCATGAACTCGCTGGCGACGGCGATGGCGAAGCGGCTGAAACCAGTTCGGATGATTCCGCCGATGATGAAAAAGAATCGTCGGACACTGAAACTGCAGAAGAAACCGTAGAAGCTGCCGACTAAATCGTCGTCAGTAATTTGCGGAGTAGACTTCAGTTGATTTTGATTTTCCTGGAAGGAGCGTCACGATGGCAAGTTTCAACCGAGTAATTCTGGTCGGGAACCTGACACGGGACATTGAAGTCCGTTACGTTTCCAACGGGGGTCTGGCCGTCACCGAGCTGGGCTTGGCGGTCAATGATCGACGAAAGAATCAAACCGGCGAATGGGTCGATGAAACGACCTTTGTTGATGTGACCTTATGGGGCCGCACGGCAGAAATCGCCAGCGAATATTTGAGCAAGGGCGCGCCTGTTTTAATTGAAGGCCGGCTCAAGCTCGACTCGTGGGAAACGGATGGACAGAAGCGATCCAAGCTTCGCGTTGTCGGCGAGAAGATGCAAATGCTCGGCGGACGTGAAGGCGGTGGCGGCGGAGGAAGCCGTGGCGGCTCGCGACCCCCTCAGCGTCAATCGCAACCGCAAGGTGGCGGCGGTGGCAACCAGGGTGGTTCCAACGACTACGATTCCTACGACGATGGCAGCTTTGGCGGATCTGGATCCCAAGGGGCAGCCGACGATGACATTCCGTTTTAGTGGCTGGCGGTTGACCTGCGTCGACGTCACCGAGACATTTATATAGAGATCGCCAAACCACTGGCAATTATTGGAAATAGTAAGACCATGCCGACTCGATCTGATAAGCATAAAGCACGTCCTTGGAAGCGTTTGCCTAAAGGCAAGCACGGTGGTATCGAATTGTTGTTGATCCAATCCGTGGATCACCTCGGCAAACCTGGTGACGTCGTCGAAGTTCGTCCCGGTTACGCCAACAACTACCTGATCCCGCAGGGCTTGGCTACCGTTGCAACCACCCACCACAAGCGGATGGTTGATAAGCATAAAGCCAAGTTGGCTGAGATTGAAAAGTCGCGTCTGGCTGGTCTGCGTGCCATCGCCGACTTGCTGAACCGTCAAAGTGTTACCATCGAAGCCAATGCCAACGACGAAGGTCACCTTTACGGTAGCGTCGGTCAGGTTGAAATCGTGGCTGCTTTGAAGGAGCAGAACTTCACCGTGACCCCAGACCAGGTTCGCCTGCAGGGTCCGTTGAAGGAACTCGGTTTGTATACGGTCAAGATTCACCTTCATGCCGAAATCGAATCGGAATTGAAGGTTTGGGTTGTTCCGACTGTCACCGGCGATTAGTTCCGCCTGGACAGTCATCGTGCGTAATTCGCACTGAGTTTGATTGTGCTCATATCCTGCATTTCAGCTCGCAATAGACGCTGAAATACGGCGAGTATAGCACGCTACGGCGACCTCTTGAGTCACGTTCCGTTAGACTCGAGGTTTGCTGGTCTTAGTAAGTCGCACTTCCTTTATTTCCAAAGGTGACGAAGCTCGGTCGGCCCTTCACCGAAGACGCCCGCCATGTCAGCTTCCCCAGCGGACACACAAAAAAACTCCTCGGCCTCCCCGAGGAGTTTTTTTGTGCCATCGCGTCTATTTTGTGATGCTCACAAATACGATCGCTAAATCTACGGACATCGTTGCCCGATGTTAGCTCCGTGGTAACATGGAAGCCGAAGTCAGGCAGACTTATCCTCAACCTACGGATGGAGCACATCCTTGGCCACCGGCAGCAAATCTAAGAAGCGGCGATACGACGATCGAGAACAGGTAACCACCAGCCTTCTTGATAACCAACCGCCGTGCAGTATCGAGTCGGAACAATGCGTGCTGGGCAGTATCATTCTGCTGCCCGACGTTCTGGACGATGTGATCATGGTCCTTCGTCCCGAGGACTTCTACGACGAAGCGAATAAGAAGCTCTTCGAGCATATGGTCGATCTGCACAACAGCGGCCGAAAGATCGACATCACGCTTCTCAGCGAACATCTGCGCGATGCCGGAGACTGGGAGTTTTGCGGTGGTGCCGCCTACCTGGCAACGGTTGCTCGAAGCGTTCCGCATGCTGCCCACGCGGTTAGCTACGCGGAAATCGTGCGAAAGAAAGCGACAAGTCGAAATCTGATCATCGCGGCGACTGATATCTTGCAAGATGCCTATCAAGAAGCTGGCAAGCCAGAAGAGCTGATCGGTCGAGCAGAACAGAAGATCTTTAGCATTCTCGACGGTCGCGATAGTCGCAGTATGGCCAGCATGCGCGAGATTGTTACCGAAGCGATGGAACGCATCGATGCTCGTCTGCGTGGTGAGGCGAATGAAGATGGCGTTCTGACCGGGTTCAACGATCTCGACGAAATGACGAGTGGTTTCCATGGCAGTCAGCTATTGATTCTCGCAGCTCGACCGGCCATGGGCAAAACGGCGTTCGCCATGAATATTGCCGAAAATATCGCCGTGCATAACAAGGTTCCCGTCCTGTTTGTCAGCTTGGAAATGGGTTCGGTCGAACTTTGCGATCGTTTGCTGTGTAGTGTTGCTCGTGTGAATGGTCATCGTTTGCGGAATGGAACGCTCAGCAACGAAGACCGAGCCCGCTTGATCGAGAAGTCATCACTCGTGGGGGAAGCCCCCCTGTTTGTCGACGACTCGCCGAGCCGAACCGTGGCGGAAATCGCTGCTTCAGCGCGACGTATTATTCGCAATGAGAAACGCCTAGGCTTGGTCGTAATCGATTATTTGCAGCTCATCGAGCCTGACAATGCCAACGATCCTCGACAGGAACAAGTGGCTAAAATTGCTCGGCGACTGAAGGGGTTAGCGCGTGAAATGAACGTGCCAATTCTCTGCCTGGCACAGCTCAATCGTCAGGCCGAAGTTTCCAAGGACAATAAGCCGAAGCTAAGTCACCTGCGTGAATCAGGCGCAATCGAACAAGATGCCGACGTTGTGATGTTCGTTCACCGTGAAGAATATTACCACCATGGTGAGGAACGCGAGCAGTTTGCTGGTCAGGCGGAAATCATCATCGGAAAACAGCGTGCAGGCCCGGTTGGTGACATTAAGCTAACGTGGCTCAAAGACTTTACGCGGTTCGAGAATGCTTTTGATCGCGAGCCTGACGACTTTTCGGCGTTCAACCAAGGTGGCGAGGGGGGCTTTTAGTCTCCCTGGCTCACGCGGCAATCCTCAGCCATCGATGCCAAGCTTCGTGAGGCGATTTAGAAGCTTTTTTCCCGCAGGTAAGGGCTATAATAAGAGAGGTGGTCCGAGCTTCGTCTAATTCGGGCCCCCTTTTGTTCTAGTAAGAGCGCCGAGAGCCTGGATGAGTCATCGCTATGGGGCAAAATTTATCGACGTCGAAGAGTCGTGCCCCTACCTGCCGGATAGGCTGGCGGTGCTCCCGTTCTATCTGACGGACTTTCGGGCCGAACCAGAAGCTTTCGATCAGGCGCTATCCGAGGGTGTCCGACGGTCGGGAATCTTTATTTACCATACGCAGTGCCCAGGCTGCGATGCCTGTGAACCGATCCGTATCCCAGTGCAAGATTTCGTGCCGCGGCGGCGTCATCGTCGAGTTTTGAAAAGGGCGGAGGCTGAGCTTCGCGTCGAAATCGGTGAGCCGTTGATCGACGAACAGCGGGTCGATCTCTACAACAAGCACAAAGTCGGAAGAGGTCTCGGCGAGCCCGGCAGTGAAATCGATCTACAAAGTCTGAAAGAGTTTATCGGCACCACTTGCTGCAACAGTATCGAATTCCGCTACTATCGCAGCGACGAATTGGTGGGCGTCGCCATCGCCGATGTTGGTCGTGAAGCCATGTCGGCCGTCTACTGCTACTTCGATTCCGAGCTTTCCGACCTGGGGATCGGCAACTTTTCGGTACTCAAGCAGATTGAAGCTTGCCGTGAATGGGGGCTCAAGTATCTGTACCTTGGCTTCTATGTCGCTGGGAATGCACACATGAAATACAAGGCGAATTATCTGCCACACGAACGGCGATTCGACGGCAAATGGCAGCGGTTCGAGTGAGGGCCGCATTGCGAGTGGGAGATGTCCCACCAGGAAAAACGATCTTGTCCGAATCTACGAAGCTTACTTCCGGCACTCCGCCATTCTCATTGGCCACGCTATTTCTCTGGGTGACGTTCTTATCCATTTCGTTAGGACTTTGGGTGGCCTTGCGGAATATCATGGTGGGTAACGCCGCTGGGAATCTTGATTGGCATTGGATTCAATATTACGGGATCAATGCGATTGGTTTGGGAACCGGAGTCACCGCGATCGCTCTCATGGGATTTTGGCGTTCTCAAGGGATTGTATGGTCATGGCAACCGGGGCACGTGATTTTGCTGTGCATTGGCTTCCACGAACTTGTCACACTTGTTGCCGTCGGGGTTGATGTTGCGACAATCGATTCATCGCTCGTTTACGACCCATTTCGCTCCAAGATTTATGAAACACAAGGTCTCGTGCAGCATGTCGGGACGGTATTGCTGATCCTTACATTTCTATGGCATGTCCATTTCTCTCGACCCTGGCGATTGATCTTCGGGTTGTTGTTATTCGTAAATATGTCGACCTTGGTCATGCTCAATCCTTTCCGACTGCCCATGGGGAAGGTGATCTCCTACGACCTAATCGGTAAGTCCAGCCAGACTGCCAGAGTTTGCGTTGTTGTACTGGTCATATTGTTGGCCGTTTGGGACCTCATCCGGCAAGAGCCAAGAGACTGGCTGCACTGGGTGGGAGTGGCCTTGCTGCTTCTTCACTACTCGCCATGGGTGACCTATTCGCTAGGTTTCTGAACAGGTGCTGAAATTTACAGAGGGAATGAAACGGACATATTTGTAACGCAGGCATGAATTAGAATAAAATAATGCCACCTCATTGTCCCATCATTCGACCACCCCACCTGGTTCTCTCATGAAGTATTTAAAGTCTGCGTTCGTTGCTTTCTTATGCGCTCTAAGCATTTGCCTCACCGATGGCCAACTTCAAGCCGAAACCCAATCGGCCGATGTCATCGTCTACGGATCGACGCCCGGCGGCTTTTGCGCGGCGATCGCTGCGGCACGAGAAGGCGCGTCTGTTATTCTTCTAGAACCGACCTCGCATGTCGGTGGAGTGAATACCGGCGGGCTAAGTTTCAGCGACTCGAACCAGACCGTACGCTCGACCGTGATGGGGCTGTTCGACCAGTGGCACCGTCGGCTTGAAGCGGATTATAAGGCTCGAGGTGTCGAGTTGCCTTACGATGTGAGCGTGAAAGACAACGCCAAATGGACCTACGAACCACACGTTGCGATGCGCGTCACCATGGCGATGCTGAATGAAGCAGGCGTGCAGGTCTTGCCAGAGCATGTGCTGCAGTCGGCGAAGATGAATGGGACCACCATCGAGCAGCTTGTGACTAATCAAGGGGCCTTCCATGCAAAGACGTTTGTCGATGCCACCTATGAAGGCGATCTAATGGCCGCAGCGAATGTCAGCTGGACTATCGGCCGCGAAGGAAAAGCGGAATTCGGAGAGTCTCTCGCTGGGAAACGCTATCCCAAGGGAAAGATGAGCATCGATGGCTTCGACGCCGAGGGGAACCTGCTTCCTTTGGTCACGACGGCTAAGCCGGGTGAAGACGCGGCAGGCGATGACTTGGTGATGGTCTACAGCTTTCGACTTTGCTTGACTGCCGAGCCTGACAATCGCGTGCCCATGCCGCAGCCAGAGAACTACGACCCGGCTCGGTTTGAAGCGATCCGGCGTTACATAGCTTCCGGCGGTCGCAGTTACGGTATCGATTTGTATCCGCTGCCGGGCAACAAGTTCGACGGAAACAATTCCATCGGTGGGCAGTTCTCGCTAGGTCTCGTCGGGGCCTGTAATGGTTGGAGCGAAGCGGACCAAGCCGGACGTGACAAAATCTTTGAGCAGCATAAGCAGTACACACTCGAGTTCTATCACTTCCTCACAACCGACCCTGCTGTGCCGGTGGATGTGCGAGCTAAGTATGCCCGGCTCGGTTTGTGCCGAGACGAATTTAAAGCGACCGGTCATTTCTCTCCCCAGTTGTATGTTCGTGAAGGAAGACGCATGCAGGGGATGTCTGTTGTCAGCCAGAAGGATATTTTGGAATCGCCGGAGAAGGACGATCCGATTGCCGTGTCATCTTTTCCGATCGATTCTCACGATTGTCAGCGTGTGGCACTGGCCGACGGAACGGTCGCTGACGAGGGGACCATCTTTCCGGTTCGAATGCCTGGTCGGCGGCACGGATACGCGTATCACATTCCTTATCGGTCGATTTTGCCGCAGCCGAGCGAGTGCGATAACTTGCTGGTACCGGTTGCCATGTCGTGCACGCACGTCGGGATTTCTTCGATTCGTGTCGAGCCTACCTGGATGATCATCGGGCAGAGTGCTGGCATTGCTGCTGCGATGGCCGCCAGCGAAGAGACGAGCGTCCAAGCGTTGTCTTATCCAAATCTCCGCGAGCGATTGTTGGCCCAAGGGCAAGTCTTAGATTTGCCGAAGTTGGCCGAGCTGCCCGATCCGCCGGTTGCGAGCAGTATCGCCTCGAAAGGCCTGCCAGGGATCGTCTTGGACGACACCGTAGCCAAGTTAGAAGGAGCGTGGTCGAACTCTTCCAACTTTAAACCCAGTATCGACGGCCGTTATCGTCACGACGAGGCCAGGGGGGATAGCAAGTCGACCGCGACATTTCAGTTTGTGGTGCCCAAGAGTGGTGAATACGAAATCCGCATGGCCTACTCGGCTCATCCCACCCGAGCCAAGAGGGTCCCTGTGACGCTTACCAACGGCTCGAAAACGTTCGAGCTAGCGGTCGATCAAACGAAGCCGCTGCCTAGCGGACAAGCGTTCCGCAAGATCGGCACAGTAACGCTTTTGGCTGACAAAACGAATACGATTGTGATCCGAAATACGGATACGGATGGCTTTGTCATTCTAGATGCGATTCAGGTCCTGGCGACGGAGTAGTCGTGTCGATGCTGATACACTCTTTATGGATGCTCGTGCGCGGTCAGTTAAGATCCGTTGGCACTCTTCCCGAGTTATATTGACGGTCCGAGCGATGGACCAATCCTTAATTCTACTGAATCCGATGTACCAGCCTGTTGAGCCTTCGTGAGTTACGTCGTAGATCATCAGCGAGCCATTCGAGTTGGTCTTCGTGTTGCCTGAATACCAACAATACAAATTCAGGCGATTAAGATTCCTGAATTCCCCGCCGTTGCGTTCTTCGTGCATGCCACGTGATGTGCTGTTAAGCAATTGATAGCCATCATCAGGAGTGCTAGCGAAATCACGGCATGATAGGATTCTGGAAGGGCGGAACGGGGGAAGAGGAAGGGTTGTGTTGTTCACGGAACGATTTCTAACTCCTGCCACTCCCTTAAATTTTCCTACAAAACCCAGCCAACGCTCGCCGAACCAGTTGTCGACGTGATAGACCATGATCCCTGGAGGATGATAGAGACCTGCGTAGTGCTCGACAAACGATTCCACGATCTGAATGAAATCGGGATGGTCGTCGGACGTGAGGGGAAGAGGAATCGTAGGCATATTCGATAAAGTGTGGTTCCTATGGGGCGGTAGTTACAGGACAAACCAGATGGCTTGATGGTTCATCGAAATATCGACGTCGCAGGCATCGCTAGCGTCAGAATTTGCCTGAACCATAAACTTTTCCGATGCGTATCCCTGCTCAGCGTAACTCCTCGTCGATATTCGTCTTGTCAGGAGTGGGACGTTTCAGTATTTCTCCACATTGCGTCCCAAAGCCTTACGCAAATGGGGTGCGATGGTAGGCACGGAAGCCAGCCAGAGAAGTTGATAAAGGGATTTACCGCATGCAGTGGATACACCACCGACTGACGAGCGTCGTTGTAATGGCCGCGCTAAGTAATCTCGGCTTAGCAGTAGACCAGGCCGCAGCACAAGACATTGTGCCGCAACTTACGGCTCCGTCACCGATTACACCTAGTGTTCCGACTCGACCGTTGATTACCGGGATTCGCCTAAAGGGGAATGCCCAAACGGAAGAGACTCGGATTCGCTCGATGATCAAGTCACGTGCTGGGCGTGAGTTCGATCCAGAACAAATTCAATCCGACGTTCGTCGGTTGGCCGCTTCTGGTCTGTTTCGTGATGTTCAGATTCTGACGGATAAGTCGGCCGAGGGAATCTATGTCACCTTTCAGTTCGAGGAACGCCCACGGATTGGATACATCAAATTTCTCGGCAACGAATCGGTTCGCGATAAAACGCTGCTGAAAAAGTCGGAAATGAAGGTCGAAGGCACCCTCAACAAATATGTCATCGAAGAAGCCCGGTTAAAGTTGGAAGATTACTACCATACTCGAGGACACGGTAAAGCGACCGTCCAGGTGGTGGAAGGCTTGGGTCCGGAAGACCGAGGCGTCGCGTTTATGATCCACGAGGGCCCGCTGGCACGCATTGGCACCACGACCTTCGTAGGCAATTCGATTGCTTCCGATGCCCGTCTGAAGACACAAATCAAAAGCAAGCCTGGCTGGTTTTATATCCTTAATGGTGAACTCGATAAGACTCAGGTCGAACAAGACGTCGACGGCCTAACGGCTTACTATCGAAGTCTTGGCTTCTTCAAAGCTCAAATCAATCGCATCATCGAATACAGCGATAGTGGTAAGTGGGCTTATGTTACCTTTGTGGTCGACGAAGGCCCGCGTTACGAAGTGAGGAACATCTCGTTCGTGGGGCAATCTCGCTTCGATACCGAACAGCTTTTCACGCAGATTAAAATGGAACGCGGCGAATACTTCGACCAAAAGAAGATGTCCGCCGATGTTCGCTCGATTTCTGATCTTTACGGTTCGCAAGGTTACATCCACGCCGATGTGAAAGCAGAGCCACGCTTCCTGGAGACGCCTGGTACTTTGGACCTGGTTTACGATATCCGGGAAGGGGACCAGTATCGAGTTGGCAACGTCAACATCGAGATCTCCGGCGACTTTCCGCACACCAAGCATGCGGTGATCTTGAATCGTATGTCGCTGCAACCTGGCGATATCATCGACATCACAAAGATCCGTGACGACGAGCGTCGCATCAAAGCATCGCAGTTGTTCGTCAACGAACCACATCGTGGCGTAGCCCCTTCGATCACCGTCGCTCCGCCTGAATTGAGTGATGTTGAAACTCAGGTCGCCGAACGAGGTGGAAGTCAGACCTATCGCGGTCAGAGCCCCACCCCGGACCCCGAGCCGCGGTACTATCCTCCGAATCAATACGCAGGACAACCTGGCGGCTATCAACAGGCTCCACCGCAGCAATTGCCTCCGCAACAGGCCGTGCCGCAGGTCAGTCGCTATTCACAGCCAATTTACCGGGAAGCTGCCGTGCCCACACCGCCGCAGCAATATCCTACTTCCGTTTATTCATCCGTGCCCAGCAACTAAGAAGCCTGGTTCAGCTCGATTTCCCCCCCGAGCACCAACGCTGAATGAGGACCCCTAGGTGGACAGAAGCGGACAACTGCTGAAGATAACCCTCGCTCTGAGTCTCGTCGCTGGTACATGTGCCGGATGGAACTCGGTTTCGGCTCAGGAATGGACTGGCGGAAGCTACGGGCAACAAGCGGCTCCCAACTGGAATGTGCAGGGACGCGACAACCAAGGTTATCCAGGAAGCGCACAGAACTGGGATGCGTACGATCGCACAGCGTACGAATCTTCGCCCGGCAATCCGAACCAATACCGAAATGGAATGCCTGCCTCGGGTGCTCCGATAGGCGCCCACGATCCCTATCAACAGTATCAGCAACCGGTTCAACCGGTTCAGTACCAACAGGGGTACCCATCGCCATCGAATCCGGAGACCGGTATGTATAGCCAGGATCCTTCAGGGTATCCCTATGGCAGTCCGCCGATTCCGGCACCGGTTACGGGGCCTCCGAATGCTTACGGTTATCCACAGCATACAGGTCGACCACTGGGTGGTGCTCGGATCTATGATCCACCGCTGGGCCCAGATGCCATCATTTCGCCGAACCCGTACTACGATCCTGGCCGTACGGCCGACCTGACGGTTCGTGCGGAAGAAGCTCAGACCGGGCGATTCCAGTTTGGTGTCGGTATCAACTCCGATGCGGGTGTCACGGGTAATATCGTGATCGACGAACGGAACTTCGACTGGCGGAGATATCCGTCCAGCGTTGATGATATTTGGAACGGTCGCGCATGGCGTGGGGCAGGGCAGGGGTTTCGTATCGAAGCCATGCCGGGTACCCAAGTTCAACGCTACATGGTCAGTTTCAGCGAACCTTACCTGCTCAATACAAGGGTTAGCCTGAACTTGAGTGGTTACTTCTTTAACCGTATTTATCGCGACTGGGACGAACAGCGCGTGGGTGGCCGTGTGGGTCTGGGCTATCGTTTGACGCCTGACCTTTCGACTGCGGTTAGCTTGCGTATGGAAGACGTCGAAATTAGTGATCCGCGTGTCCCAGGCGTTCCGGAACTCGACGCAGTTCTCGGTAATCAGGGACTTTACACCGGCAGTTGGAGCGTTACGCATGATACGCGTGACCTGGCATTCGCCCCGACCGAAGGTCACTTGTTTGAAGTCAATCTGGAACAAGCGTTCGGCGATTACAACTACTCTCGGGCAGAAGTCGATTTCCGGCAGTACTTCCTGCTCGGTGAACGTCCCGACGGTTCCGGGCGGCATACGCTGGGCTTCTCGTCACGAGCTGGTTTCTCCGGAAGCGATACGCCGATCTTCGAGAACTTTTACGCAGGTGGTTTCTCGACGCTACGCGGTTTCGACTTCCGACGTGTCGGTCCGAAATCGGGCGACGTGTTTGTCGGTGGTCCGTTCCGCTTGTTGGGATCGGTGGAATATACGTTCCCAATCACTGCCGACGACATGGTCAAAGGTGTGCTCTTCACCGACGTAGGTGCGGTTGAGGAATCCACCAAGATCGTTTGGGACGACTTCGACGTGGCTCCAGGGTTTGGTCTTCGCATCTCGGTGCCAGCATTGGGTCAGGCTCCGATCGCGTTGGACTTCGCTTTCCCAATCAACCATGCCGATACCGACCAGACGCAGGTCTTCAGCTTCTTCGTGGGTGCGGCTCGCTAAGCGTTTAGCGGAACGTCCAATCGACGTATGTGTTCTGGTAACCGTGATGAAAGCCTGCTGTTCGATAAGGCTGGCTCACGCCGAACCAGCCATAGGAATAGCGAGTTTTCGGCCGTGGCGTCAGAATGGGCGAAGCCGTCGATTCGGGAGCGACAATCCAGTATTGAGCGGGCCCAGCTGCCTGGGCGGATGATTCGGCAGCGAAGCCAATTAGTAGCGTTAGTGCCAGCATCGCGTAGCGCATGCGATTACTCCCCGAAACGAAAATCTATAGTATCGACTTTCTTAGTGTCGACCTAATCCGGGTGATAGCACGCAGGAAAAATTCATTTCCCTGTTAGTCACTACTCGATCCGATGAAGATCTCGCAGCCTGATGGCGAGGCGATCAAGTATGCGAAGTCCCAGAAAACGGGATAATCGAGATGGCCTTCTTCGAGCCAAAAAAGTTCGATGCGGTCTGCGTTGGTTGAGACTTCTTTGAAATGTGATAGCACGGCGTCCAGAAGTTCTTTAAATGCTCTCGATTCAAGAGCACCCTGTTTGGGACCGTAGGACGCATCTCCCCTATGCCGAATCGACGTTTCTATATCGTCCATCATTTCATCGGCGGTCACTTGCTGTGAGCCGCCGACGATCGCTTCTGATCCCAAGGTAGTCGCAACGTACTGATTGACATCAGCCTCGGAGATGTATGGGGGCCGGTAGAGTCGAAGGTGAACAACATAGTTCCACCCGAACAGCGATTTGGAAAGTTTGCGGAGAGTTCTATCCCTAAGCATTTCAGTTGCTTGATTTCGTGTTTGATTAGCGGGGGACTAGCCTTCGATTTCCCGCCCTAGTGCGAAGATCTCTTCTGCGTTCAAAACCAAATCGTTACGGCTAAACAGCCGTTCGATGGCCGCTTTGTGAATCGCCATTTTTGTGCCACCCACGCCGATGGCTCCATAGCAGATCTGACCGTGGTCTTCTGCGGCTTTGTCTTGAGAGTCGATCCCTTCGATCCCGACCGGGGGAACCGCGTTCAGGTCGATCGCGACTTTCAGGTCCTTGGCTTTCTCGCGATCGGCATGCGAGACCAAAGTCACTCCTGCAGCACCGGCGGAGATCAGCAGTTGCACACCATCGAGTGCCGCAGCGGTGGACGTGGCATCGCTTACGGCGACCGGTTGAGGGGAACCAATTTGGACGTCGTCGGCAATTTGTTGGGCGGCCGCTTGTGCTTTTTCTATGGAACGCGACGCGAGACGAACATTCGCACCTGCCCGAATCAAGAGTCGGGTGGCACGCTGGCCAACGGGACCGGTGCCCCCCAAGACCAGGGCCTGAGTTCCTTCCAGTTCGAGATGGCGGGCACCGCAGATAACCGCAGCAGCAGCGGTTGTGTTGGCACCATTGCCATCCATCATGACCGAGACACGCATGGGCCCAAAAAAGCTTTTGGTAACGGCTTTGAGTAGTTGTTCTGCCTGGTCAACATTCGATCCGCCGACGTAGATTGCGGAATGATTCAGCTTGCTGGGGGATCTTGTGAAAATGAGTCCATGAACCAGACCCGCGACTTGATTGGTGGTCACACCACCGTGACGGAACATAACTTCGGCCCCAGAATCGACGGCGACGACGGAATCGAAGGTGCTTGGCTGCGTATCGGTATCAAGTTGCAGGAGGATATTTTTCATGTGAGAGCCTTCCTCATTCTTTGTGATACTAACCGTGAATGGAATCTAAGTTCGGGGTCAGGGCCGCACTGCGTTGTAGACGAGCGAGGCGACGAGCCACGTGAATGACAATCGCCACATGCACGCCGGTGGCGACCAACAGAGCCACAGCGTTTGCTTCCCAACTCGCTTGGACGCCAATTTCGGCAATGCACCAACCACCTATTGGCAAGAATAGCAGGGCTGCCGTGATGACGCCGGGGTTATACTCACGCGATCGGATCGACATCGCGATATGAGGGATCGCGTTAACGACGGCCAGGTAACCTGCGGCAAGTCCTGCCCAAGGCGCAATTGCCCAGGCAAGATAAAGAGCAACGATATCCACGCACCAAACGCCCAAAGAGTTGATCCAGAAGGTCGCTGACGGTGTCAAAGCCTCTTTACCGCCACCAATGGTTCGGTTGATGTAGAGCCGGAAGCGGTCCTGGCGGTGCTCTTCCCATTGATGAATCATGTAGATTGGCAACTGAACAAACAACAGCGTTAAGCCTAGTCCCGCTACTTGAAACACTAGCGGTGTTAAAACGAGAAGGAATACAGCAGTGAACAACGCAGCGGCGGGCCACTGCCAATCACGAACAAGCCAATTCCACATAGCCAGTTGTCCCCATGAAAAATGCGGTGCATTCCAAGAATGCATCGGGTGGTCGAAAAACCCGGGACCATCGCGTAATTCAAGTGCTATGAATCCCATTCGATATGCCACCATACCTCATAGACAAGAAAAGAAACGCCTAAAAGCGTGTGGAAGCGATTAGACGGCGCAATCGATACGATCGGATCTATTGTTCCTGCCATGGTCGCTCCAACACAGGTACTGCTGAGGCAAGCAGGCTACAAAAAAAGCCCCGCGTGGTCTTTAATTGGCCGCGCGGGACTTAAATTGTTGTGCCGAAACTAGACACTTAATTAGAAGCCGCGGAACGGGTGGGCTGCCTGTTCTTTGCCGGCGATGACTTCGTCGATGGTCGGCTTGCCAGCCATGGCGCTTTTGATCGACTCTAAGGTCGCTTCGTAGTTGTATTCGTAGATCTTCTTGTCATCCTGGGCTTCCCAGTGAATGAAGACACCACAAACGATCACGAGGTCTTCGCACTGATCCTTCGGGATAACGCCTTGCTCGACAGCGTCAGCGACGGCCTTGGCGACAGCGGCTTGGGCTGGGCCGAACATTTGGACGGCTTGCTTCGAGTTCTTGATGGTGACCTTGGTGATGGTCACGGTAGCCGGCTTAACGGCCAGATTTGGGGTTAGAACGGCCAGCAGGTTGGAGTGACCGGCGGTTTGATTGACCAGGGCCGAAGCGAACGCATGGCCAACAGGGCCATCTTTGGAACCGATCATCAAATCGATATGCGCGACTTCGTTGCCATCGCCAGCGAGGGCTTCTCCGATATACATCGACATCCGGGATTCTCCGTGCGTGAACTAAGAAGATACGGGGTGATGCCCACGTTGACTTTCATTCACAGATGTCAGTGCGCAGGCTTTCTGGTTTTGTCCAATTTAACGAGGCCGAAGGCCCATCGAAAGCCCGGGCAAGCCGAGGTACGAAAAGACTTTGAGCCAGCTGACAGCAAAGACGATAGCAGACTATGCCCGAATTGCAAGTAGTGGGGCCACGCCGGCTTCTGGTATCAGTGCGATGAGATCTTTCATCGGCTGCTGGTTGAAGGTTGGCGTTCTCGGTTACGAGCGAGTCTGCACTATATGCTTGACCTCACTGGCCACTAAATAAGAAGGCTCGGTTCGAGGCCGAACTTCATGACGTCTTCGAAAGGAGAAGAGGCCGTCGCGCGGGCAGCGGTGCACGACGGCCTCTGGCGGGAAGAGTCATTTCCCTGCGATGGTCTTATTGAACCAGTCGCAGTGGGCGATATCCGGCGATCTGCTGGAAGACTTCAGTCAGTTCTTCCGCATACTCATCGCCAGTTTTACCACCGGGAATATTGAAGTGAGAGCCGTTGGTGATGTCGGCCACTTGTTGCATGAGGTTTGTATCCGCACCGGCTCCCATGCTGATAGTAACGATCACGTAGCCTCGTTCGGCAGCCAGATGAGCTTCGTTGAGAACCGCATTGCGAGCCCCCGAGTTATTCACACCGCCGTTGTGCCAGTTGGCAACACCATCAGTCATCAGGATGATCATCTTGAAAGCCCCGGCACGAGCCCTGGTGTTCAGCTCTTCACGAGCTACTGTCATGCCACCGGCGATATTGGTGTAGTTGTGGTAGTAACCGGCCTGACGTTGATTGGCCTGAGCGACGATGTAGCCGAAGTCATCGGAGAGAATCGATTCAAGAATCCCGTTACCGCCGGGACCGTTGTACATCGATAGTCCCATTTTGTCGTCGGAGTCGGCCTGTTCGATAAAGTTGACGAACATAGCCACCGACGATTTCAAAGCCGTGATCGGTTGAGCACTCGCTTTCCACATATCGGGGGACTGATTGTGAAGCGATCGTTGTTCCAGCCAGTAAACAATTAAGTTCTGGTAACCGAATTTGTAGCGGAACCCGGCGTTCTTGTTCTGACCGCCACTGGAGGTGCAGTAGTTGATATAACCGTCCCAGTTGCCACTGTAGGGATAGTTAACCGTGTCGAGTCCGAGGGCATCGATAAATGTGTCACGGTCGGTGAAGTTAAAGTAATGGACTTGATCTGACCCGTCTGCATTTTTACCACTATATGCCCAGACTTCGCGAACCTGACCACCTGGCGTATACGTGCCTGTAGTTCCGCTGGGATAGTACGTCACAATGTTGTTATTGGAGCGACGAACACGAATCCGGTCGTAAGACTTAGTCGAATTGACGACGACGGTATCGTACTGATATTCCACAGTAACTTGAGCTTGGTCATCCGTTTGAGGTGCAGGTCCCCTGGCGACAGCCCACTTGGGTTCAAACTCGAGGTTTCCGTAGATTGGCGAACCTAGTTCCTCGTACATTTGAAACTGATTTGCGGTGACATGGTCGACACCCAGAGAGTTGAATGCACTGAATTCGCTGTCATCATTCATAGAGCCAGACAAATCGAGCACAACCATGATGTCGCGTGGCTGATAGGCGGCAGCACTTTGGGCTCGGATGCTGAACGTTTCACGACCGAGCAAGTGGCCGAAGAAGAAGGGCATGTTGTCGTATTGCATGCTAACCTTGACGGTCGAAGCAGGTCGCCCCGAGGGGACGACTTCTTTGGTGGTGTCGTCCCATTCACCGTAATCGATCGTCAGCCCTTGAGAGTAGTTATCCATGAAGTGGGTGACACTATCACCAACGTCCTGGTTATCGTATTCTTTCCACTGAGTGCCAACTGGATTGCGGACAAGGTATTCATGAACGGCGTCGGTTGCGACGTCTTCGCCATCGATGAGCGAGCCAGCTCCGGCCAGGGTGGCCGCATCGACGCTACGTTGCAGTTGAGATTGCATGGTGTACATGTAGCCGACATCGATGCTAAACGCGAGCATGGCCAGCATGACAATCATGAGTACTGCGGACAGTACAACGATGATTCCGCGTTTTCGGTGTGAACCTACGTAAGACATGTCCTCGTCCGGGGAAGCAGATCGGCGAAGCATAAACTCTCTCCTGGGAATTGAAAGAAGTTTGTTTGGTCGCGGCGAGCCGATGGGAATTCGTGCTGGCGTGCTCGGGGCAACCCAACTATTCAAAAGGGTTTGAAACGAGATTTAGGGAGTTCGCTTCCATCTGATCGGTGATGCTTTTTAGCATCACAGGATGTGATCAGCTTTCTGCGGCAAACCTCTCTGAAGGAGAGAGATGACGAGTGTCCTTGCTAATTGAAAACGTAGGTTACTTCTCATCCAGAGGCTGGGGAAATTTTTTAAATTGCGCGGAATGTGGACACTTGCGTAGATAGAGCATGCTAAAGCGAATCGGATTGATCGGGGCTAGTTGCCGGGCGATGGCTGCATCTTTGGTGCGTGGCGGGTTTACTGTCTCGGCAGCCGACATGTTTGCCGACTATGACCTGGGGCAAATCGGCGAAGTCAAATCATTGCGTAGCTATCCCTGGTCAGCTCGACGATGGCTTCGTAAGACCAATGTCGATGCCTGGTGCTATACCGGAGGCTTGGAGAACTACCCCCGGTTTATCGAACACTTGGCCTCTGAGAAGCGATTGCTGGGGAACTCGCCAACGACGCTACGAATGGTTCGCGATCCGTTCTGGCTCGCGGACTTGGCAAAGCGACATGGTTTTGGATTTCCAGAATCGCATCGCATTCATGATCCTGCCTACGATCCGATTAATCCCCAGCCCAGCGATCAGTGGCTGCTTAAGCCGTATCGATCGGCCGGTGGCTTAAATATTGAGAGGGTGAGCACCTTGCCCACGTTGGCTCACCGCTTCTATCTTCAACGCAAGTTGCCTGGGGTGCCCATGTCGGTCGTGGTGTTATCGACTACGCAAGGATGCCAAATTGTCGGAGTCAGTCGGCTTCACGTAGGCACCGAATTCGGTGCCCCGTTGCCCTATCTCTATGCAGGAGCCGTTTCCCTTTGTGAACCCTCGAAAAGCTCACTAGAGCCCATCGTCCGTGCCATTGATGAAGAGGCCGGAATGATAGGACTTTGGGGAATCGATTTTCTACAATCAGATCACCCCACGCTTCTCGAAGTCAATCCGCGGTGGACGGCTACCATGGCATTACATGAGCGGATGCGCGAGAACGCATTGATGCCGTGCCATGTGCAGGCTTGTCTTCAATCCGAATTCGAACTCAGAGATCCGTTCGCTCTCTGGTCCAGTGGAGCGAGGATCGTCTATGCCTCGCAGCGAATAGAATTCACCCATCAGATGTTTCGCAACATTCAAGACGCATTCTCGTTGACCGAAGCGAGCTACTTGTCTAATCCAATGGTAGGTGATATTCCTATGCCGAGAACGACTATCGAAATCGGAAGCCCAGTTTGTACTTTGTATGTCGACAGCAAGAGCGAAGAGGCTGCCGAAGCAGAACTGCAAAAAAAACAACGACTGCTCGAGACGATCATTTACGCTAGGAACTAGCCTTCGCGCCGGTGCTTATCTTGAGCCAGTTCTTCTGGTATAGGCTTCCAATTCTTACCGGCGAGGGTCGGCTCGTAGTCGGGATGGCCGGCTAATTGAGCAATTGCTTTGACAGCGGCAACAATCATCGCTTTATCCGAGGCAAATTCGTTCGGATAAATCAACTCGCCAACCGTGATAACAACATTGGCTCGCATGAAAAACGGGCCGGTCACCGTCCCATTGAATGGGGCACCTTGGATGTAAACCGGAAGGATCGGTACATCTGCTTTGCGAGCCAAAAGAGCGGCACCGGGGCGAACGGGCATCATGAACTGGTCGGAAGTATTGATTCGTCCTTCTGGCAGTACTCCGACCCATTTTCCCTCGTGAAGGAGTCTCATTGCCTCGCGAACCGAGACATTATCGATTCCGCCGCGGCGGGTGGGGATGGCACCCGTCTCGTGAAGAAACCAACCGAAGAGCATATTACCGAAGAACTCGCGGGCAACGAACCAGCGGACTCGCCGTTTTGCAGCTAAATGGATAAAGAAGGGGTCGACGCTGCTTCGATGGTTTGCCACGATGACTGCGCCTTGATCTGGCGAGAGCGGAAGTCCGCAGGGGGCCTTAGTTCGCCAAAGAAATCGCAGTAAGATAAAAGCTGTGCGATCTAAAAGAAATTGGACTATGGTGTACTCTGTACGCCGAGTGAGCAACCAAAGCACGGTGATTGTGACCAGTAAGCTGGATGCTATCAGGCCGAGTACCAATAAAACGTTCAATTCTTGATCGGGACTAGGAGGTACAGAGTGCAAATTGGAATTGTCAGCGACACGCACGGACACAGCGTCTTCGCCCAGTCGGCCGCATATATGCTGGAAACGTTCTCAGTAGAGCAAGTTTTGCATTGTGGCGATATCGGAAGTACGGGTGTTGTCAAGATTTTCTCGAAGTGGCCGGCTCATTACGTCTATGGAAACACGGACGACAGCCGGAGTGTCCTGCAGGAAGAGATTGAAGCGAGCGGCGGAAAATACTATGGACAAGTTGCCGAGATTGACCTTGGCAGTCGGCGAATCGGAATGACCCACGGAGACGACCCGGCACTATTGATGCGAATGGTCCGTAGCGACAAGTATGATCTGGTTTGTTCTGGTCATACCCATCAAGTCAATGTTCGTCAGGTCGGGCATACACTCGCTCTGAATCCCGGAGCACTCTTTCGCGCCGTCCGCCACACGATCGCTATCGTCGATCTCACGACAATGCATCACGAGATCGTCGAAGTTTAGCTGGCCAAACGTGCGATTCGATTGACCGGAGTATAGCCGCCTGACTCAAGCTGTTTGTACTGCATCAGGTAGGCGTCTTCGGTGGTGTCTTCGTAGAAGTCACGCAGTAGCGAAATCGCTTTGAAATCGAGATTGCGGAAAAACTTCTGAGCTTCGAGGTTCGTTTCCCGAACTTCTAGAAGGATCTGACGTCGACGACGATGGGTCAACTTGGATACCAATTTGCCGATCATCTGGCGACCAACACCAGAACGACGCATGGACGGAGCGACGGCCAAATTCAACAGATGCAAACGAGTATTGAGAATCTCGTAGATCATGTAACCGGCGATGCGGTCTTCGTGTTCCGCAACCATACCGATGCAGTTGCGTTCGCGAAGGCATTTGACGAAGTCTTCTTCACTCCAGGCGTATTCGAAGCTGAGGCTTTCAATATCGAGAACCTCTTGCATATCGCGTCGAATCATCCAACGGATATGAACAGGCAAAGTTCGTTGACTAATTTGACTCATGCCGGACTCCTTCCGAAATAGCCAAAGCTGTATTTAGCCGAGAGCGTTTAATGCCAATCGTTTGGTTGCCTTTCGCATCAATATTGGAAAAGCATCCTCCTCACGATCGGCTCGGATTGTCTGTCTGAGGAAGCGGTAACCTATCAGAATTGAAGAAACGTGCCAAGTCGAAAGCGGTCCGCTTTGCGCGATGAATTGAGGCCAAGGACGCTAGCTGTTAAACCACGTAGAATAGTCCTTTTGTTTCGCTAGTTTCGTCCCAGCATGGTATTAGCTCGGAAGGGAAGCGAAGCCCAAACGACTATCCCGATTAGTAGTAGCCCAATAAAGTGGGGCGGAAGAAAAAGCCACCAGAAAACGCCGGCTAAAACGCCACATATCTGTGGATTGCGACTCATCCAATCTCGTGCATGATGAACCTGACGGACCAGAAGCGGGGGAGTTGCCATGAAAAGTCCTATCCCCAGCAAGGCAAGCAAGCTCGTGACAACCGGCGGCCAGTAGGAATACGACCGGCGAGAGGATTCGCGGATTACAAGCGGGCTGGAAGGAGACGATAGTCGATAGTAGAGGAAACGGTCGCCGGTCCCTTCCGTAGCCGTGTATAGCGTATCGGTGGTTAGCTGCTTCTCGCTGCCTGAGGTCACAGCCCAGGACTCTACTTCGGTCGCATTGTCTCCCAGCATGGTTGTGATGATGTCTCGTGTATTGTCAGGAGTCTCACCCCGTTTGCGGAGTATCTCTTGGAATTGAGAGACAGCCGCAAAGGCCTGTTCCATTCGCAGTCTATCCCAGCGTTTGATCTCTGCCGTTGATACTCCGGACTGCGTATCTCGCGATGCATCTTTCAACTGAAACGCTGATGTGACCTGATCACGAATCCATGCAATCCGGTCGAGATGGGGCGCGTTTTCGAGTATCCATTTAGCAGGCAGGGAAACCCGCAGCATCTCTTCGACTTTGAGTGGAAAGTTCAGTGAGGGACGCTCGAGTTGATGAAGGTGGTCTTGGCTTGGAACTAAATGCGACGAGAAAGCGATTTCGACCACTTGAGGAAGGCTGTTAGATTTCAAGGGAACTCGAAAGATGCGTTCGGCTTGTTGTTCGAATTGGCGTTGGCGTTCAAAATCAATGGAGATGCCCAGGACTTCGACCATCGGAGGGATGACAAATTCGACCGCATTGTTGCCTTGTGGAAGAACTGCAATCCGTGACAATCCGATTGCACGTCCTGCAGAATCGATCTGAATAGTCGTTTCCAGACTGCTAATCGCTGGATTGCCGGTGGGGTTGGCTCTCTGCATCATCTGGCACAAGTAGTCAGGCCGCGTTGCATTGAGCAACTGATGCGATTCTGGCGTGTTCGCGATCAGCCAACGATCAGAAACCGGTGTTGGACGCAAGGCCTGCGATAACCAAAGGACCTCCTGCTCGTCTACTTCACGTGGCACGGCCACCCACTGGCTAACACGATGTTGGCCAATCAATCGAATCGGCGAAAAGGAAACTCGCTTTCCCGGCGTGGTTTTTAAAGTACCGGTCCAATCAAATGAGAATGAGTTTGGCAGCGTCGATCGTGGGACGAGGGTATAGACATAAGCAGACTCGTCCGGAAGTAGTCGCGAAGTGACATTAAATCCTTCGATCGAAGCGACATCGAGTTCGATTTCCTTAGGCACCAACCACTGGAGGTAGCCAACACTTCCACTGCGAATGTCAAGCTTGCCAATCCAATTAAGTCGCCACAGGCCATCAACTCGGTTGACGACCGTCAAAAGATCGCTCGATATCACTTCGTTGTTGGGATGAACCTGCCACTGGAATGGAAGTGCCGGATCGACAATTTGCCAAATACCGACGACAACGATTTGGTCGTTGTTAGGCTCAGAAATCTCTTCCTGGACGGGGATCAGGTTCATGGTGCTAGGAGTGCGGACTAGTACCGAATGATCCCGGGCAATCTGTAAACGGACCGACTGGGTATGGACTTCGCGAATCTTGATAGGATCCATCTCCACGTCATGGAGTTCCGGCGAAAGCCAGTTTCGTCCATTGATAGAGAGCTCCTGGAGTCCGCTGACATCCGATAACAGTAATACTCCTAGTTCCCCACTGTTGGGATCGTAGTGCCACTGGATCGGGCGAAGGAGGCCATCGACCAGATACTGAACAGATTCCACTTCGCAGCCAGGCGTCATTTCAATGACGTATTGCTTGGGCTTGCCGGAGTAGGTCTCGATCTGTGCTTTGATCTCGAAATCATAGCCATCCTCATCGAACTTCAATCGATATCGCAGGTCCGCGTTGCCGCGTGTTGCGATCGGTCGGGTCGAAATGAGCCAATCCAACGGCTCCTGGGTGCCCACGGCTACGGCAAAGCGAAATTGCGGTTCGTCCTCGTTCCACTGCCTTAGGAACTCTTCCTGAGACAGGATGCTGACTCGTGATTGGGCATGGCTTTGAACTTGCAATTGACTTGTCGCGGCGACTGCAACCCACCGACGCTGGAGCGATCCATTGATAACTTCGACATTGGGAAAACGAAGTTGGCCAACCTGTTGAGCACCTTCGAGTGAGAACTGTAAGTCGACTTGCTCAACGAGCGAGTCGCCGTCTAGCACATGAATTGCATACGTTCGTGTTGAAGCGGATAGGCTGGTCGATTTGACTTCCGCCGTCCAACCAAGGGATTGCTGCATATCCAAAGTTAGACGCGAATCAACGGTCAACAGGATTGGCCCCATCTGCATTGGGCGACTCGTCAGTTCGAGCCGAACGCGAAGCTGAACATCCTCGTCGGTGAACTCAAGTAAGTCCAATTCGCGAAATTCAAAGGCTGACTGGAGTTCGGTCGACTTCCATTCCAAGTCGAAGCCAGGCACGGTCCCCAGAGGAATGGTTTGCCGGATACTCGAAGCTTCTACTGCAATCTCTCTTCCGTTGAAGCGAATCAGAGGCGAACCAAACTGCATCGAGTCGGCAATGGTCACAGCAGTATTGGCGACAGAAGGCGTATCCACGTGCAGCTTGAGAGGTCCGTTATCGCTCTTCTGCATGGGGACACTGCTTTTTATCACGATTGTGTGATGTCCCATTTCCTTAAGCGGGAGGACCAGTTCGTTCTCCGTTGCATCAAATGGATTGGGCAGAATACTACCGGTATCGGCTCTTGTTCCGAGCTGGTCGACTGCCGTATCCAATCCTGTTCCCAACTGCGAATCAAAAGGGAGTCGAATGGTCTGATTGGTCTTTGTTGTGAATAGTTCGATATTGGTCGTCACGGTCATCTCAGGAGTTAACTCGAGCGAATCAACCAGCGAGAACTCGAAACGCATTTCCTCCACGATCCAACTCGGAATGATGTCGTCTGGTTGGTCGGACAAATCACTTAGTCGTTCGTAGAGCGGCAGTGGAAGGTAAGCTTGCCCGACCGGCTTGCGATTTGCGTCCATCGGAATCAGAACGGGATAGACGGTCGGTTGTTTTGCGGAATCGGACATCGGGTCTTGCGCCATCGTGGGGGTCGGCCCTTGGCTAAGCCACCCCATGGCGATTGCCAAGACTAAGCTGGTCACGGTGACTGTCGACCCGGCCGAGTACTTCGCGTCTGCTGTTGCCGGAAGAATGGATAGATAGGATCCTATGCCACCCAAAATCAGGCCTAAAAAACAAGCCGACGTTAGTGGAGCCGCCACGTCTGGCAGCCAAGGTACCAGTACGATAATTGCCAATAGAGTTACGCCGAACCCTCGAGGTGTTCGTAGCAATCCATAGGCACCCACAAACAAGGCGACCATGAACAAGGCGAGACTAGCCATCAGCAATGAAACGCGATGGACAACCCAAATCGGTCTTGGGGGTATGGGCAACGTGTCAGCATCGACGCCTCGAACGGATTGCTTATTCGAGATCAGATCTGCCTGAAAAAGGCCAGACCAAAGCCCATGACGAATTCGATCTCCGAATGTAGACCAGCGTGGGCTTGGGTATTGAACTTGCTGGACCAGGCTACCCAGTGCGAACGTTTGTTCTTCGGTCGAGGTAGGGAACTCGGAAACGGCGAACTTTGCTGAGACCGAGTGAATCAGTGAAATTGGGCCTGGGTTAATTTGGTAGTGCATTTCGAGATCGGTAGAAGAAACCGTCTCTGGTAATTCCACCTCGACCGTTTGCCCGTTTTGCTTCCAGAGAGTCCATGGCTCTCCGTTCCATTGAATGAGATCGACTTGGGCGCCCTCAGGCAGTGTAAATACGGCTGCGGAATAACTCTGACTGACGATCGTCCAGACCGAATTCATTCGTTGCCGACCATTGTTTTCGATGCTGATGCAATGGTTTGCTTTTGTCGAAAATACATCTGGTAGCGGCTCGACTCCATGCCACTGGCACGAGACCAGTTGCGAGATGTTTTCTGCGAGTCTCCGGATTTCATCTGGACGGTATTCAAGTCGCGTCACTTCTGACGACGCATCAATATCGGAATCGAGGTAAATCTTTCGCATCAGGACCGGGTCGACCGTCAATCGGCACGTTGCTGGTGTAGTCAGCGTAAGCACGCCGGCCTGAGCTTCGGCGGAAGGAACGGCAAGCAAGAGCGGATCGGTAAACGGTTGGGCTTGTTCAGGGAAGTTCCCACGCAGTATCAAAGGGAACGAACTGTCTGACGGAGGCCGTAATTCATAAATGTAATATGGCTCGCGCTGATTTGGGCTGTCGCCGGCGGAAGTCGTGATGGCTGTCCAGCGAATCGGGGCGAGATCGGGGGTTGTCCAGGCGACATCCTGGGACCAAGCGTGCGTCGACCAGACAAAAATGGTCTCGGGCAATAGGCCGGTGCCGCTCAATCGGATTGCTGCCTGGCGACGCGTGGTCGTTTCGCTGGCTCGGACTTGCACGTCGATTTCAGCATCGTAGGTCGCTCGTTTCCGCGTAACACGAGTCAGGTGTTGTAGATCAGATCTTCCTAGAATCTCAAACGCGGGTATTTGCCAATTGGTGCCAAACATCCGCTGAATATCAACCGGAGCTTCAGAAATCAACCGACGGGCAACCAGGCCTTCCGGTTCAAGTTGAAGATCAAATCCTGGAGCAGGCTTCACCGAGAGCCATTCGACGTGTCCAATTCCGGGGGCAAAATCAAAGGGGCGGAAGTCCGCGATTTTCAAATTCCCAAAGTCATTTTCACGAGTCCGACGCAGCGTGACTCGGAAATCGCCTATCTCGGTGACGTCTTCAATGCGAAGGAGTCGCTGTCGGTCGCGAGTCGTTTCTCCCCATCGAACGGCTGTGCTTTCGGGAAAACGCTCGACCGATTCGATCTGCCAGCCTGGCGATAATGGTAGCTCGAGGTGATCCGTTGGATCATCCCGTTCGAGCAGGTGAATGACGCTGTCCGATTGAATCATCAAATCGTTGACCGTCGCTTTATGCCCCATCGACGTGCGAAGCTTGCTTTGCTGGCGAAACAGTTGCAAGCCGATCTGAGCAGATTCGTCAAAGAGTCGAAACTTCAGATTGGATCGGCCTAGGGAATTATGAGGGACGAACTCGACCTGTTGAGCGTTTTTAAGTGTGCAGAACGAAAGATTGATTCCCTCGTCCAGTTGCACGGCGACGACATGTGATTCGGGCGACTGCGATGTGATGCTGATGATCGGCAGGTCGATGCGAGAATAATCCCCAAGCGTAATAGGCGATAACCCTTGAACGGAAATGGCCGCCGTTTCTCCCGGCGTAAAAACAGCGTGGGGGATGATCAACGATTGGTGACCTTCTGGGGTCTCGCGCAGGTCGAGGTTGTCGATGATCTGACCGTTCACCGAAGCACGTGTTACGACGAGATCTTTGGGTATCGAAAGATCTAACGTGCCTTGCGGCGGAGACTGAAGTGATACCTGAGTGTTGACCTCGCAGACGTTATCTTGGACATGATAACGGGTCGACTGCGTGGCAATGGCTGCTTCGGATTGAAAAAGCCGATCGTTGGCTAGTATCGAAAACTGGAGTTTTCCTTGCCACTGCGGGCTCAAGTGCCAAAGGTTGGTTTCTTCTCCGCTTGCCTCGGAACTGTCAGGCCCATCAAGCAATAGGCCTTCCTGGATGACGATTTGCCATTGGGAAGGCAATTCCAAGTAGAAATCGACCTTAGGAGCGAAAGCCAAACTCAGGTCGAACGTCAACTCGTCACTGTTGCGAGCGGTCGCTTGATAATTCCAATCGAGGGTAAAGGTAGGTTGGGCCTGTTGTAAGAAGACACCTGTTCGCGGACCATTTCCCCCAACCCATAGCGTGGGCATCGCCGATAAACGTTGATGCTGATCGAAGTAAAAAAGGTTGGAACCTTTGAGAGAGACAAAACCGGACGCTTCGGCTTGCGGAATCTCGACGGCGAATTCGGCCTCTCCCTGAAGCGTGCGACCGTCGAGCGTGGCATGATAAGTGAGGCTGCGTATTGAGAGGTCCTCGGTAAGTTCGTTTTGACTTCGTGAATACTGAGAGATCAGTTTCTCAAAGTCTTCTAACTTCATCTGAGGAGCGAACTCGAAGCCTGACCGCGGCCACTCTTGCGAACGATTTTCAGGGACATAGACACGTTGAAACTCGATCACTTGGCTGGAAGAGGTGTCTTGCGCTGCGCAGTAAACTGGCAAAGCACTTGCTAAAACAAGTGCCGCCAGGAATATGCCGAGCGTTTTGCAAAACCAATCGATCATCGAGGTTGTCCGCTGGATTGAACCGCGGCAGGCATGGATGTCGTAGAAATCCCCGAATTTCCAACCGCAGCGGACTGAGAGGCCGCAGGAACCGAGGCTTGACTGTCGCTGGAAGATCTCGCGCGAACGGCCGACTTCACAGGGGCACGATACGATGCGAGTCGATAAAGGACGATCCCAAAGATTCCCAGCATGATACCCAGGGTGGACATTTCTCCTACCAGTACGGCGAAATCGGGATAGGTAACCGCGACACCAACCGCCAAAATTGCGGCCACTCCAAATACCAGGACGTGACGAGACTGTGGCAGATAGAAAAGCGTTAATAGTGCTGCCAAGGCGACCCCCGAAAACAAGAGCATCAGCGAGCTTGTCTTTGCCGCAGAAACCCGCACGTTCTCGACCGGTCCAATCGTACTGTATAGCGAACGATGCATACCTTCAGGGTAGACCGTCGAAATGTTGGTCTTCGCTAGTGTCTCTAACTGCTTTTGCGTCAAGCGAGCCGTTCGACGATTCCGCCCATCACTCCAGGACCAATCCATTTCATCGGACATGCCCGAGGCGGATAGGACGAGCCAGTTTCCTGGCGAAACGATTTGCAGGTACGTATAGCCACCTTCACGCCCTGGTTGGCTGGTACCTAAGACAGAGTTTTTGATGGTAGGAGAATTGATTGTAAGAGCCGACTTCATCCCGTCTCCGGTCGGAAACTTATACCAAATTTCTAACCGATCTCGTCCTGTCTTCCGGTGTTCCGGAATGTCCATTTGGATTTGATCTTCATCCAGGGAAAAGGGCTGCTCGACGCCGTTCCAGTACACTTCGGTTTCCCGCGCGCCCTCTGGAAGTTGAATGGTCAACTGCGGTGCCATGGTTCGTAGCGTGAAAACTGAACGATCGCGACGCTCGTCCGAAGTTAATGCGACTTGAAGCCAGTGGAAGTCAACCACCACACGATCATCGATATTGGGTGCCAGGAACGGTGCAGAAAACTGTACTTGAGCATACTGGTCGCCAGGTAATTGAACCGTTTGCTCCTGCTGGCTCATAGTGAATGATCGCCAGTCTTCCGTTTGAGAGAGGACTTCTACTTCTTGGGTCGAGTCAAAGGTCAATTCCAGAGGTTTGAAGTCGACGTCAATGCCCTGTTCTGTCAGCCCGCCGGATTCGAGCGTCATCAAGTGGAGGAGATAATTGCCGCTACCAGGGGAGCTCTCTTCGAGCGGCGAATTGTACTTCAGCTTAATTCGATAAGGTGGGGCAATATTCGAGAGGGAATACACCATCGTCTGGTTTTCCCCCAGACCAACACGTTGTCCGGCAACATCTTCGGTGTTGATTTCCGCGGTCGTTACTTCAAAGAAATAGATACTTTCAGGAAGTTTGAAAACAGCTTGTTCAGGCGAACTGTGGAAAGGTTCCAGGGTGAATTCATGGGTTATCGTCGCGTGATCTTTTCCTTCGGAAAGTTGAGCCGTGGCATTGGATCCAACGATCAAGCGAGGGACCACCGGGGTCAAACGAAGTCCTAGCAAGAGCGAGTCTTGGGAAGGTGCCGCGCGTAAGACGATCGTGCCCCGCTCGCCGGAAAGTTCCACTTCTTGGCTGCGGCTTCGGTCGAGTTGAAAGCCTTCACTCTTTTCGGACTGAAAACGAATCTCGATGTCGTTATCGGGAATGGCGGTAACCGTTGCTGTACCTAGCGGTTCAGCTCGCGGGATTGGCCACGGCAGGCTGACCTCGGTAGGGTCTTCGTCCTGATGATCTCGCTGGGCCTTGATGTCGACTTTAATTGTGCGATAAGGAGCGACCGTCATGGCTTCGCCCCCTGTCTCGTCGGCCAGAGGGATAATGAGTTGATCTGCATCCACTTGCCATTGGGCTGCACCGTATGTATTAACGGAGTCGATGTTCCAACCATTAAGGTCGATGATCAGGTCATCGTTGTAGGTCCGCGGCAAGCGATAAGAAAGCTTTCCCACCAGTTGAGAGTTGAGCTTGCCTACGTGTAGTTCGTAGTCTGTTTTGACTCGAGCGGTCGATTGGATAGGCAATGTGTGCAGGACCAACGCAGCAGGCTGTTGATCGTAGGAAAACGTTGCACGATAGTTCATGCCATCGCTTCCGCGCGACGATTGCTCGCGCAGAACACGTGGGGTATCCCAGGTCACGTGAACATTTCCGGCTGCGGTCAGGCTCAAACGACCATCTTGAATATCACATCCTAAGACGTTGAATTGTCCCACCGTAAAACGACGCTTGCCTCTTTCACCTGGGACCGGGTCGGTTTGTTTGGTGTTAATGACTACAGAAATGGGGTCCTTGGTCGCTTCGCTCAGTTCTACCAGCAAGCGATTGCCAAAAGCTTGGCCTTGCCGCTCAAGCGGAAGGATCTCGTACAATGCCGAAGGAGTGGCCGGTGGAATAAATTCCGCATCATCATCAATTTCAACAATGAACGAATCAAAAGCAATGGTTGTGCTCTCGACCTGCAGTTTGGCCATCGTCATGACGGTGTCGTCTAAATCAACCGAAACGGCCAGCTCCCCTTTCACTTTGAGGTTGACCGGCTGTTCCTCCATGGTCTGATCATCGAAACGCCAACTCAATCCGAGACTTCCACCAGCGTATTCCAGGTGTTGAACACTGTGGTTGGAAGACGGCAAATCAGCTGGTTCTTTTTCTACCATGCTGCCTTTGTGAGAGATGTTTGCACCAGGCTTAGGCACATTCAGCTTGACCAAGCATTTGGTATCGACTGGTAAGTTGGTTTCTAGCGAAGTTTCGTCTCCCCGAGTGGAAAGCGCAAGAAGTGCTGTCACACGAAACGTAATCGGTTCACTCAGCTTCGGAGAAAGGAGAATGTTCTCTGATTCAGGGACTTCGCACCACAATGCATATCCATCACTAGACGTACCGCTTTTAGGGCGATCCGGTCGAACGGGCATTTCAGGTGATACTTCCACGCTCGATCGAATAATAGCGTTTTGCAAACCAATCGGAATTCGAATCCATCCGGTAGCGTAAGGGATGACTTCGTAGGTCACATCGATGACCGCATTTGGGCCCTGGATGTGGATGTCAGCTACGACTCCCTCAAGGGAGTACTTCGGGAGGTCTTTGGGGTTTCGATTCAGGTAGACATCTTTGTACCAAGCACGGAACGATTCGGCTGGAAAGTCGAGGACGAGCTCGAGCGGCCCCCCTTCGGCGATCGCACCATCCTTGATTGGTAGATAAATGTTTTCCGGTTCGCGCTCTTCAATTTTTGTTCCTGAACTGCCTGCTTGGGCATAAAGGAGAGAGCCGAAGCCACTCGAAGTCGCCAAGAGACATGCGAAAAGCGCGAGACCGATCCCACGCGACCAGCAGCAAAAGCTGAGCCCCGGCAGTGCGGAACCAAGTTCACGGCACGCGGTGTTCATAGCGTCGGGAGAAATCTGTGGTATGAGGAGTCGGATAAGGTGCCCCAACGTTTGATTGGGGGATCGCCAAGCACGAGCAAGTTGACCCGGAGAACGTGTCCCGAACTTGCCAGGGGAGATCGATCCTAATAACCGCTGATTCACGATTTCCACTGCTTGGCGTTGTTATCTAAGTCTATTTAGCCATGACTGTACTTACTGAAAGGTTAACGCCAATGGCCTGGGAAAACTGCGAAAAAAATTCCAGTCGCACCAATTATACCACCCGCAACTATCAAGAGAGCCGCCCGATGGGTGGCAGACGCTCGAAACTCTACAAAGTTGAAACTTGGGCTTGAAGCTCTGCCTGTAACTGGGGGGTAGCCGTCGCCACGATTTTGGGCTGGTCGATGTTGAATGGTTGATGCGCAAATCCTTGCACAACGCCTCCGGCTTCCTCAACCAAGATCACGCCAGCCGCCACATCCCAAGGCTTATTGAACCCAGCCCAGTAGGCATCCAATTGTCCGGCTGCCACATAGGCCAAGTTCAATGCAGCGGATCCAAATCTTCGAATTCCCTGCGACTTTACAAGGACATTCATGAAGTCTTGGATGACCGGCGAGTCCTTCTCAACCGTCGTGGGAAAGCTGAATGCAATCAGGGATTCTTCCAGAGATTGGGCAGTGCTTACCTCGAGTTTCTCGTCATTCAGATAGGCCCCCTGGCCCTTCTCTGCTTTGAAACAACGATCGAAAACCGGATCGTAAATCACGCCTGCGATTACCTTTCCGGCGTTAGTAAGGCCAATGGAAACCGCATAGTTAGGTAACCCATGGACATAGTTCATCGTGCCATCCAGCGGATCGACAATCCAGCAATAGGGACTACCGGTCTCTCGCGACAATCCGGATGGCCCTTCTTCTCCCAAAAACTCGAAATCAGGAAAGTCGGCAGTAAGAATCTCTTCAATGACCTTCTGGGCCGCATCGTCGGCGTCGGTAACGAGGTCGAACCGCCCTTTTTCTCGAACGGAGAACTTGCCTCGCCATTGGTTCAGCACATCGCCCGCTGCTCGTGCGGCCTTTTCGCAACTTGTTAAATAGGAAGACATTACGTTCCTCTGTTAGTGCTGTGCGAATGGTCGGGAAATCCAAGATGAGAACTGCGTTTTAACACTTATTTTGAAATTTGGGTACTTGGCCAGATCCTCGTCTTGCGGGTGGAAATACGAAACCGGGCGTCGTTTGCGGGTTTCGTAAGAATCTTTGCAAATTATTGTGGACACCTATCCGATTTTTGGTATCATCAACTACATCATTCCCGGGACAGCGGTTAAATACCGCCCATACCCGCTTTGTGAAGGGAGATTTCACGAAGCTAAAATTCGGCCTCTTCTCTGTTCCGGCCCCGTCGACTTACTTTTGTGAGCGACGGGGTTTTTTATTTCTTGCTGGTGGGCTTCCGACGGCTGGCCGCATCGAACAAAATCGAGCTCATGACTAACTCGATTTGGATCTCCGACTACGAAATCATTCACCGCTGCAAGACGGAAACGTTCCAGCTTTCCGTGGCAGCTTATCCTAACAAGATGAATGGCAAATTCATCTCGCAGCCAAAAAACTGGCAGGTAGCCGAGTGGAACCTGGAAGGCATCGGCAAGCGTGAAGAGTTTTACGTTCGCGGGAATGACCTTGTCGAGCGTTATACGTCCGACGAAAACAAGCTTTCGACGGAGGTCTATTCCCGGATTCTCCCTGAGTTAGATGGCGTCGAACTGATTCTCTCTCGACAGACATCCACGCTCGACTCAGATGCTCAGATGGCACTCAAGTTCCGCTTTGATGATGCGAACTCCGTTATCACGATGAACGAGGCCGGCCAATGGAATGCGCCTGGGTTGGGGCATGAGAATCAAGCTAATCTAAGCGATCCCCAGATTGTGGCCATTGGGTGTCTCGATGCGGTGCAATATGCCGTCTTTACTTATCCAGGCGACTGCGCGTCGATTCAGGCCGAGCGTCGCAATGAGGAAACCGTCGAAGTGACGATTCCCCTTTTCTCGCTCCATTTGGAAAAGGGAGTCATTCGAAGGTCACGGATTCAGTTTGTTCGTGCCGAAGGCAAAGACGCCATGGATCAATTGGCCGCTAAGTACCGTGCGTTCTGCAATTCTGAAATCCCGCTAACGACCTAGTGCTGTGAGCGAGGTCCCCGAAAACCCGTTCGCTTCGCCTGCCGGCGTATCGTCAAAAGAGTATCGTGAGTTTCACGTCTGGGATCGAGAAGTCGCTTCGCGGGAACAGTATCAAGCCGTTTTCGCTGGTGGTCTCGTCCTCTTATTCGCAGGCATGTGGATCAATCTCATCATCCAGGCCGGCTTTTTCATGCCGGGCATCTTAATCGGTCATGGCGTGTTGGCCTTCATGACATTCAGCTGTATCGCGACAGTCATCAACCACGCGTTCCGTGCCAAACGGGCATGGGAGCGATTTCCACTGCAACTCAACGATGAAGGAATCCGTGCGAAGTTTGAAGACGGGAGCAAATGGACGGGCCTTTATTTCACTTGGAATGAAATCACGAAAGTCACCTTTGCGCCACGGAATCGAATGGTGGTTTCTGCTGTTAACGGCAAAGAGTTTGTCGCAGACTTAAGCTTGATGGGATCGCGAAAATGGGGGCCATTGAGGGAAACCTTGCGGTTTTATTCGGACTCGATGGCGGCCGAGTTAGGCTCGCCATCTAAGAATGAGTCTTAATACGTTATCCTCGCAACGCAATAAAAACGCCCCTGGGCTCACGTGAACCCAAGGACGCGGTCAACTCAATCTTGTTGGGTGATCAAAGCTTGGTGTTGGTCGCCTAAACGGCGACCGCTTCCAACTCTTCCATCTCCTTGGCCAGTCGCTTACGAGCGACGTGCAGACGACGCTTGATCGTTCCGATCGGAGCTTCGAATTCATCGCTCATTTCACGCAACGACTGTCCTTCGACGTAAAAGGCCTGAAGCGTATCCCGGTCCATTGCGCGAAGGCGGCTGATGCCGACGGCCAGGTTATCCCGCCGTTCGACTTCCAAAATGGCATGCAGCGGGGTCTGGTATTCAACGCAGACTGCAGCCAACGCTTCTGGTTCGGTGGCGAAATCGTGCGGCCGACGAACGGCCCGGTTAATGGCCATCCGGGCCGCGATCGAACGCAACCAGCCTGGGAATGCAGCCGGTTCACGCAACTGGTCGAGCTTCTGCATCGCCTGGATGAATACGTCCTGAGCCAACTCCTGGGCTTCCCAGTAGTGACGCAAACGCTTCAAAGCGATCGCGAAGACGACCGGCTGGAAGATCTCGACCAATTGACCGAAAGCATCTCGATCACCCTTCTGAGCTTCAAGGACCAAATCGACGATCCGATCCCGTTCATCGTTGTACAAGTTTCCGTTCATCATAGTTTCCAGACGTATATATTCAGGGCAGTTCTGGCGAAATCAGTGCATGCGGCGGCAAACGACGGCTATGCACACGGCACAAAGGAACCCAGCGGCGAGATGGCCTGAAAACGGATGGCATAAAGCGCATCACAGCAGGACAACTCGAGCTCTCGGGGCCTAGCGTCTCAGAAGCTTCGCGAATTTTGCGGGACCAACCCTTGCAACGTTGCTCGGGTTTTTCGGTCCTTTAGCTTCTGGGTATCAGGCCCAGCGATTGCTCCATTTGCAATCGCATCGAGAGCGACATTGACGGGCTACTGCCTAGTAGTAGGCTGCCGCCAAGACATCGCAGAGCATCACACGGCACATCACATTCGGACGGTTTGGGGGGGCTCTGTTTGCCCCACGTATTCGGTCCGTACTGTTGCCATGTATGGCCATAGAGGCGCAGACAGGTGGCGGATGCAGTGCGAATAACATCAACGGCGACCACGAAAACGCGGGCGACGACGGCGGCAAAATTGGCGCTAATGTTGATGATGTTGATACGCATTGTTTCATCCTCCTACGCGTCTACGCGCAGTGAGAGAACTATGAAGTGGAAGTTTGGAATCCCGGCACCTTCCAGGTGCAAGGATCTTGAATCTTAAATCGCCGAATCAAGCTCGGCAACAACAAAGATTCTCCCAGCGTGCGACAAAAATGCCGTCAGCAGAGATACCGGGTAGATGCCTGCCGGCTGAAAAAGGTTCGCTGCACCGTCGAAAAAATGTCCAGAACCAGTCTGGATCAAACGAGAAAAGTTCTTGGGTATCGCCGTAAGTCTTTTCAGTGGAAGTGTTTGCGTGTGGTTTGGGCTTGTCGGAAAGTTTTTCTGTTTTGCTATTACCAATAGAAAAAGCCCACGACGGAATTGCCGTGGGCTTTGGTTGAAATTTTTTTCTGTGAGGCTTAGCTTCCGACGTTGAAAATAGACTCGACGTTGCCTCGCAGGAGTTGGGTACCCAACTCGACAGCGGATTCTTCCGTCCAACTGCGGTCGATGACGAAGTTCTCGGCGAGGACCTTTGCTAGGATTCGCTTGTACATAGCGAACTTTGGCAACGCGAATTCCATTTTGTACATATCGCTGTAGTAGCCAATTTGCTTAGTGCGTGGGATGGCTTCGAGGCGTGCCGCACAATCGTGCTGAATAAACGTGGGCGTGTTGCTGTACCACCAGTGCCCATTAGCCACGACATTCGGGAAAATCCACGAATAGCTGACCAACTCCTGGTTTGTCACGCTAGCGAGGACCGAAATGGGGAACGTCACGTCGGGGAACGCGTTGAGTAGATCTTTGTACTGAATCAGCGAAACGCGACTGTCGTACAGGTCTTGGCCTTGGTAGACGCCTTCGGGAAAGACTTTGCGATTAACGCCTATCATCAGGTCGAACGGAAGTTTGTGCTGCTGGCAATTCTCGGCGAGCGTCCAGAAAATGAAGTTGCTGACGGCTCGTTGATCGTCCTCATCCGCACTGGGACCGTGAGAGAATACGTGCGACAAAGCGGTCTCTGCTCGGGCATCGGAGACTTTTGTCGGGGCGAACGTAGGCGGAAGTGAAATCGCACAGGCCTTGGCGTTGCGGCTGACAAAGTGGTCAAATAGCTTGCCGATAGCCTCTCGTGCCGACGCCACGTTGCTGATTTCGACGTTAGTCGCTTCATACAACCGCATCTTGGTTCGCGCGTTGGTGAGATGAAAAACCAGGTCATCCGTTCTTAAGCAGGGGATATACTTGGTTGAGTCGAAGCCTTCGAGCGGATCGTCGAAATCATTGGTCAGGAAGACACTTTCCAGCCGACTTTTATTGAATACCGTGTCTGTCCAACTATCGGCCGACATCTTTTCTGCGGCCGAATCGTAGAACGCTTCCCAATTGCTGGCATCGATGGTATCTCCCTCGAAATCCAGCAGTTTCTGGGCCATTTCGATGAACCAACTGTATTGGATCGTGTTGGAAATCGGACCGAGGTTCTCGATCAGACGCCCCACCTTTTCTTTCGGCGAGATCCCCTCTTCTTCAATCTGGCCTTTTGGCATGCCGGCCGAGTGGGCCAACTCGGTGTAGTAGTGATATCCCAGGATGTCTGCCAGCGTGTGCGAGGAGGGATCGAGGGCATTGATGTGGGTATGGGGGTCAATCAGGACGAGTTGGTCGAGCTGTTCAAAGAGGCGATTTCGTAGATCGATTGACATGGTGGAGGTGCACTAGGGGGAAAGGGAATCAGAGTTTTTGAGTGTCGAATTCATCTGGTATAGCAGATCCCGATTGAAAATTCATCGGTGGGAAAGAGATTGGGCTTCGATTCTCGCTTAGAAAGTCACTAAACTGGCCCATAGGTAGCAATGTGTCCCCCTTCAATGTGGTTTTGGATCTAATGGCAAGTGACCAAAATGCGACGAATCCGTTTGCTTCGCCTCCGACGACCGAAGAGGCCGTCAAGGTTGTTCCCGGCGCCTTCGATATCCAAGGGGAGCGAATTTTGGGAACCGGCAAAATCGTGCTTCCTCACGCATGTGTGAAGTGTGGTGAGAAACAAGCGGAGCAAGATACCTCCACTCGTCGCAAGAAAGATCTGTATTGGGTTCACCCCGCCATCTTTGTGTTGGTGATCCAGTTGTTGATCTTCCTGATTGTCTATCTTGCCACGCGTAAGAAGTGCCACGTCGAGTATTCTTTCTGTCGAGCTTGCAATGCAAAGCAGCGAATGAATACGGTTTACTGCGTGGGAGCCTTGGCGACTTTCATCGGAATGATTGCGTTGTTAATCAATTTTGAGAACCCCTGGTTCTTAGTTGGCGTATTGATTTCGTTCGTCGCCATGCTCGCTTTTGCCATTCGAGGTAACGGCCCACTCGCCATCAAAGCCTACAAAAGGGGAGAGTTTCACGTACGCGGGGCGAGTCCCGCATTTCTACAGTTTGCAGAGAGCTACGCAGTTGCCCAGGCAGTTCCGGCGACCGTCTTAGCAGAAGACGGCCACCTTGCTTAGGCAGTTGCCCGATTAAAGCTTCTTCGCTTCTTTGAACGGCAGTCCCTGGCCCCCGCGGTGAATATAGACTTGATAAAGCTGCGTGATGAAAAGGGACGACATGATCACCACAACGCCTGCGGCAGGGATGTATCCGACGCATAACGCCATGCAGCCTACCAGCATGATAAACATGGCGAAGATGTAAAGAAGAATGCCGCCTATGAGTTGCTCAACCCACATCTTCTTGATGAAGTCCATGATCCACCCAAAGTCGAACGCTCCGGCAAAATCATTCAGCATGCCCGCTCGAATCACCAAAGGGCACATCAGAAAAAAGCTGAGTAGATTGATCGCAAAGATCGAGAAAAAGTAAATGACAAAGCCAATCAGCACCAGTACTTCATTTTCTGTTGCTGAGAGTGCTCCCATGATACCTCCGGCAACCATGCCCAGTGGAGCCAGGCACAATGACGTGAGAAATGTGACCAAAAACATCCAAAAGCCACGTGTGAGATACTCAACGAAGCGATTGAAATCGAAGTCCGGGTAGGTTTTTATCCGACCGTATGCCCGAGCACCGATGATTTCCGCCACATATCCCAGGGCGACCATGCCGCCGATGATCGGGATGATAATCGCGATACCAGCTAATAAGATGTTGACGAACCAATTGGGATTATTGAAGACATCTCCCAACGTCTCCATATAGTCGACAGAGGTACGCGGGACGACTGCCTCACTGCCTGTTGGCTGCTGAGGCTCGTAGTTAGTCCCTTCGGGCGAGGCGTAAGGGTTGTCTCCAGATGTCGACATCAGGCATTCCTCTGGTTGCGAAGCTCGTGCGAAAGAAGCCAATCGTAAATCTCTCGATTGGCATAGGTAACCGACCAACTGTCGTGCTGCACATTGTCATAAATGGTCAGCCGCGCGTCACCACCAATCTTGGAAACCTCGTTAACAATTTCTTTGCTGCGAATCACGGGAACGATTTCGTCGTCACGGCCATGAAATGCCCAAGCGGCGGTTGGCTTAAGATCGGCGGCGATCGCCAGATCGGCACCGCCACACACCGGGATAATTGCTGCAAAAAGATTGGGATAAGCGGCGGCAGTTGCCCAGCTTCCGTAGCCGCCCATGCTCATGCCGGTAAGGTAAGTTCGGTCGGCATCGGTCGAGTATTCGCTTTGAATGTACTGAGTTAGCTGAGCCAGTCCATCGACGTTCTCCTGCATGGCCCACCATTGATCCAGGGGACACTGCGGACTAATAACCACAAAAGGAAGATCCTCGCCTTGGTCGATCAGCTTAGGTGGGCCGTGCTTCTTGACCAATTCCAAGTCCGTTCCCCGCTCCCCTGCCCCGTGCAAAAAGATGAGCAGTGGAAGCTTGGTTTCTGCTTGAAATTCATGCGGTTGATAGCAAAGAAACGGAAAAGCCCGCTTCCTGCCTTGGCTATCGAACCAAAAGAACTCGTGAGATTCCTGGCGCTTGGAAACGGTTTGCATGAACGATCCCTTTAGGCTTGCTTACTGTGGGTGAGTTGTTGGCGAAGCCAATGGATCTCTTGGGCGATGCCTTCGGCCAACTCGTTATGTTGCAATTCCTGAGGGAGTACGCCCCAGGCATACGTTTCGACCTCGAAGTGGCGAATCTCCGGATGATTTCTTATTTCGGAGAGGAAGTCATGGATATGCGACTGAGTCGTTCGGAGTAAGCCAAACTGGTCAAGATAGATAGGCATATGGAAGTGAATCCGCCACGTTTCATCTTGGGGAGTCTTTTGCGATGCTTCCTGCAAAGCAAACGGCAGGTCGTCGAAGTAACGTAGCGAACCATCAGCACTGCGAGAGGTAGTCTGGTGTAAGTATCGGTCTTCGGCGAATTCGGCGACCTCAGCAAGAACCGTGTGACGTTCTTGCTCGTTCAACTCGGAAAAGCGAATTTCAATGGCGGATGAGATCTGAACCTTGCCGATCAGAATACCGGCCTGAGAGTACTTGGCGAGCACACTCAACTGGTCTTCAAACATGACCGCTGCGTGACAAACATCGTGACAGACGCGTAGATAACGGCGAATTCGTTCGGCATCGCCTGCCGGAAAGAGTCGTTGTTGGAAGAAATTGACGACATCTTCCGTCGTGTCGAGAAGGCAGCCAGGCTCTGGCTCGATGCAAACATAGATAAGCCGCCCAGTCGATTGTTCTAGTTCGTATAGATGCTGTACAAGATCTAGCATGTGCTCAACGGCGAACGACCACTGCTGATCGCTGGGCTCAGGGGTACCCCAAGCGATGGGCATCGTGGAGATACTTCCTTCTTCCCCCGGAGCAAGCAGTCGGTCGAGGATTGTCACCAAGTTCTTGGTATAAGCCAAACGCTCTGGCTGCCACCAAGTCGGTAAATAGACATCATGCTTCACGATTGATTTGTGGAAATCGCCGAAGGGGAAGCCATTGAACGTGTATGGTATCCACTGATTGTCATCGAGCAGTTTGGCGAAGTCGTCAAGTGTGCCCGGTTCGACCAGGGACTGAGCCGTAGAATTCGAGAGCCATAGTCCCACGCCCAGAGGCTTCTCGCTTCCAAGGTTTTGCTGGACGCGCGAAGCGTGGGTAATGAGGTTCTGCTGGGTCTGCTCGAGATTGGCCCCGGCATGGACATTGGTGCAGTAACCGGTCCAGGATTGGATCGCCATGTTCGTTCCTTGGAGGGAGAGAGGTGTTCCCTCAAGTCTAACAGGTGTGCCGTTTGCGATCAGCGGGGAGGAGAACAAGCGGCAATACGGCGGAAAGCCGGGCTAACGTTGCCACAATAAAGTAAGTGTCGTAGGACGCAGAGTCTTGGCGATACTGCGTCGAAACAAAGAAGTCGGCAACCAGTTGACCGGCGAGCGCCGTGAGTCCGTAGACCAACCCAGTCCAAGCAAAATAGAGTGCAAGTGGTGGTGCAGCACTTCGATCGTGACGGCCATCGACGATTGCGATAGGAAGTGCCACATTGATCAACGCGTAAGCAATCCAGATCAAATTACCTGCAACGTAACCTACGGTACCAAAACTAAAAAGAAACGGCCCCAAGGCGATCAGCACCTGTCCGCAGATCATAACTGAACGCCAACCAAATCGATCGATGGTCACGCCCACCGGCCGACTAATTATCGATTGCCCAAGCCGCATCGACGCAGCCATAGTCAGAGGCAGAAAGAGGGACAAATCGAGTGCACGGTAAGGATAAATATAAAGTAAGGTCGAGAAGAGCCCGTTTGCTGCTGAGAACCAAGTTCCATAGAGGAGAAACCATCGCGCACGAGGTCTACTCCAATATTTCCAGTCTTCGATAAGTGAAAGATTGGGCGGAATGTCGTTTTCTGGTTCGGGAATTCGTCGCAGCGGCAAGACCGAGAAACCGATCGCGAAAGCCCCAAAGATGGCCAGCAGAGGATAGGCGATCCAGCGTAGATCGACCTCGAAGCCGTTACGAAGGGCTGCTCCTAAGATGCCTGCAAATAGGAATCCAGCCAGGTTGCCGGCAGTCAGCCATCTCTCGCGGAGCCCGAAAAAACGACCGCGAATCTCGGGTGTTACTAACTGCATCAGCCAGGCAATGAAGACCACGTAGCCGCAGTATTCGGCCAGATGATACATGCACCAGCAAACAACGATCGCCGCAATGGCAACGCTTGGCGATGGCCAGATACCAGGCACCGAACTCAGAGGCAACAGCAGCAGGAAGACTGTCGACAAAAGGAATGGCCCGACGCTGGTTATGCGATAGCCTCCACCAAATTTCAAAAGGCTCGGAGCGAACCAGCGAAGAACGCCAACCAACTTAGGGGCAGCGATAATCCAAGAGATTGCCCCTGACTGGGCTCCGAGGCTTTGAGCGAAGAATGAGATAAGCGTGGTTGAGACGAGCCCATTACCGAGCGCCCAAATTCCAGCGTTCTCGTTCGCTCCGCGTGAGGTGCGCTCATGTTCCGCGGAAGATGGATTCACGTCGCGAGTCTCCGCGGATCAGGCAATCTGGCTAGCGAACGCCGGTGCCTTGCATATGATAGATCGCCAAGTGCTTCCCGTCGGCAGACTTGTATTCTTTGATGGTGATGGTCCCTTCGACCACCACTGGACGCACGGTGAAATCGGTGCCTCGTCCATCCATTTCAATCAGAATACAATCATATAGCGCAGCCCCAGGCCCAAAGCAACACTCCATGTTGTCTCGTACGAGAACGAATTGCTTAATGTCCCTTTGCTGGAAGCTGGGGAGCATATAACCGCCGATCCGAATCTTCTGCCCATTCAGGTCTTCGATCCCTTGAGGAAGCATCTCGCGCTCGAAGGGGGCGTCGGGCTCAATATCAAACTTGATATCATCGAAGGTTAGGTCGAGCGTCTTGCCTGGCTGTGGCTTGGGGATGGGACGCGTCCGAGTGAATACCTCGGTGCCCGGTGAAGGTTCTTTTTCGGCTGAGGTAGGCTGCGTGTCTGCTGCGTCGGCTTTCTCTTCCGTTTCAGGAGAGGACTCCTCTTCGTCCATCGATGCAGCATTGGCGGCTTCATCGTTTGGCTGAACGGTGAGATTCGACGAAGCCGGATCGTGAGTCGTGTTGGTTGGCCGCAAAGGTTCCGTAGGCCGGCACCCAAAGACGACAACAAGGCACGAAATCAGACAGCAGATATGGTAGAGCGGTTTACAGGTGGGATGCATCAATCGACGTAGTCAGCTTCCAATTCATAAAAGACGCCAGTCAGGTCTTCGATCTTTTTCAGATCGGTATGAACCCGAAGCGTTCCCCCGATCTTGCGTCGGTTGAAGGAAAAATCAACCGAAAGGGGGTCGACAAGGCGGACTTCCACCATGTCGGTCAGTTTGGGTTGGCCCCCGAAACAGCAGGTATCAAAATCGGGAACCATCACAAAGCGGGTCAGGCCCGATTTCTCGGCGTGCGGATAAACGTAGCCGCGAATCAGTACCTGCTTGCCGTTTAACTCTAATGCCGAGTCTGGCACAGGCTGACCGAGGGGCTGGCCAGGTTGTTCCTGAAGAAGTCCAAACGCGATGACTTCATACCCTTCCGGCAGGTTAATGTATTCTTCGTAAACGTAGCGGCTGCCGCCTGCTACGAGGGCAATCGTAGAAAGAACGAGCCCTGCGTAGGCCAACGGCAAGCCTGTTTGGGTAGCCGTGTTCTTGCGTACCGTGATGACTGCCCAAATCCCCAAAGCAATACCAACGACCGCAATCGGAGCCATCACGATCGCTAAGATGGTGACCAAGCTGATAAAGCCAATGAGAAGCGAAGTCACCGCCAACGAACTAATCGAGCGGTACTGCTCGTACATCGCCGGATCAACATCGCCAGTGAATGCAGGTTGGGGTTCGGTGGAGGTGCTCATTACTTGTTCGGATTCGCAACTGGAGGAGTGTCGGGATAAATCTTATCCCGCTTTTATAGCGACGTTTTGCTACCAGGGTTCCAAAGGATGCCCGAGATTGCGAGCATTAACACAAAAGTCACAACAATGGGAATCGACGTCGAAAAGATCCGCTGAAATAGTCCTACGGTGGACGTTTCCTCGATGTTCGGTGCATTGGTTCCCGTAATTGCCGCAGCCAGAGCTCGATCGCCGTCGGTGGAAAGCTCGTCACGTGTAATGTGAGACTTGGCCATTGCGGTCTGTTCTCCGGTCTTCGGTGTACCGGAGGGAGCCGAGGTTTCTGGTTGCTGAATCTCGTCGTCTTCCTGCTCAGGAGGCAGCATGTTGTCATCGACTTCCGCCATCGCCAACAGATTCTCTTCCTGCATCTTTTCCCCATCGGCTCGCGTAGGGACCGCTTGGGATTGGAATGGGAAGAACGTTTGTGCCCGCTTCATCGCGTCTGGATCAATCTTCTCGAGTTCGACCAGGTGGTCTTTTGCTTCTGGCTTCGGGCAAGACATTAGATAGCGAATGACCGGCACTCGCACCCAGCTTGTTTCCTCGTCCGCTTCCTTGAACAGCGTGACCAATTTGTCGATTACCGACCAGTCTTCCCAACGGGCAAAGTCGGCAATCACCAAGTCGGCGAGAGCTGGGCGGTCGAGCATCAGGTGCAACGATTTCAGCAACTTGTCTTTCTCGATAATATCCGTTTCGGTTCCATGGAAACGCAGTGCCATGATCGCGGCATAAGTATCCGCATACTCGGCCTCTTGGTTAGCAAGAAACCGCTTTTCAATGAGCGGCAGTCCATCTGCTCCGGCCAACGTCAAATAGCAGCCAATCATGGCATCCAGACCTGACTTGCTAACTCGCTCGTCGCTGTTGAGCATCTTTTCTAGCAAAGGTAGATCGGCCTTCGTGCCGCAAACGCCCAACATCGTGAAGTACAAGCGGCGGCGGTTGGCGGCGATGTCAGGATTTTCGATCCATTCGACCAATTGGTCGTGCTTCATTTTTGGCTTCAAGTCGTGCAAGGCACTGTAGGGGGCATTCGCGAATTCATCATAAGCATCGCGTGCAAGCATTTCGTCTTTGTCTTCCAGGTGCTCTTGGAAGAAGGCGTAACGATCGTTACCCGTTTCCGGCAATTTGATTACTTCGTTGATGTATTTCACGCCGCGATCGGTCAGCAAGGTCGGAGTCGACCACATCATGTTCTCAGGCTCTGTCCCTAAGATCAGAAATTCCCGTCCCTGTCGCCCTTCTCCATAGTAGAGCGACTTGATGGTTTTGGTGTCGCCGAGATGTTCTTTGCCTTTAAGGATCTGAGTGATTTCGAATGTCGCTTCCACACCGGCGCCTTCGGCGGTCACCTCCGGAGCTTCAACCAACTTGGCAATTACTGCTGCATCCATCGAATCAATCTCTTGCGAGAATGTTTGCGATACGGCCGCGCAGAATGGGCACGCAAAAGCATTGGTCAGCAGAGCTGCCGTAGAAACTAACGCTCCGCAAAGAATCATGAGCCGCGTGAGCATAAGAACTAATCTCTTAGGTTCGAGGCGAAAAAAGCGAGATCGGCATACAGATAACGTGTATGCCGGGAGGGATCGTCATTTGGGATGAATGGCCCGCTTGATTCGCTCTTAGGGAGACGAACTGAGTGTTTCTGCCACGTCGGTACGATAGGCCGTATAGGCCGGCAAAAAACCAACAAGTACTGCCAACAGAATGAGAGCCGGGACAATCACCAACTCCAAACTGAATAAGGGGCCGATCCAATCGTTCTCTATTATCGCCGAAGGTATCAGAACTTCAAGC
The DNA here is from genome assembly GCF_013618625.1 of Bremerella alba. Taxonomy (NCBI): domain Bacteria; kingdom Pseudomonadati; phylum Planctomycetota; class Planctomycetia; order Pirellulales; family Pirellulaceae; genus Bremerella; species Bremerella alba. The sequence continues at coordinate 345,552 of NZ_JABRWO010000003.1, forward strand.
TTCCTGGGCAGTGGAGCAAGGTCGAACAGCCTAATTTGGACGCCAGTCTGTGCCTCGATCATCGGGCTGGCCCCAAACAATAGGAAATGTGCGCCCAACCAGCCCAGAACACCCCCTCCGACGGATAGGATGATCGACTCGGACAAAACAATGCCCATCACGGTTCGGCGTCGGGCTCCCAGAGCTCGCATGACGGCGATTTCTCGCTTTCGATCGTTCATCGAGTTGTAAATGCTGACCAGGATTGAGATTCCTGAAACAATACAAATGAGCACCGTAATGACCAGTAGCAACGTCTGGATTGGCTTGACAATCAGCTCGAACAAACTGGTGATCTCCATCACCGGCATTACGATTTGGGCGATATTCCCTTCGTTGACGCGATTTTTAATGATGATGGGGGAAAAAGGATCGGATGTTCTTATGAGCACGGCAGTTACTTCCCGCTGTTTAATGGGCAGCGGCTGCCGCCGCGAGATGGTCGAGCCGGTCACGTTGGCTCCAACTTCCTCGGCTTCTTCCACCTTGGCATGCCCTGACATCAGGTAGAAGCCTTCCATGTTGACGAAGACGGCCCGATCGTTGGGCGTTCCGGATGGGGCGAGAATGCCAACGACCGTAAATGGTGAATCGGTATGAATGTCGTTCGGGTCACCACCATGAGAGGCGGCAATCTTATCACCAATTTTCAAGCCGGTATGCTGAGCGACCATCGATCCAATGACCGCTTCGAAGTAGCCATTCTGGTCATTCCAAACCTCGAAGTTACGCCCTTCACGAAACGAATATTTGGGCTCGTCGCTGCCATAATCTTTGAAGTCCTCGAAGAATTTGGGCAGGGTTCCGACAACACGGTAGGTCTCGTAGTAATCGCCCAGGCAGACTGGGATCGCGAATTCGGTATTCTTCGCGTATGTGCCGCCGGTCAACTCTCCACGGTTTTCCGGCTTCATCAGGTCCAACTCTTCTTCCTGCTGCTCCTTGGTAAGGAATTCCTGGTAGAAGGTGTACGGAATGTTTTCGACCGGTTCGCTGAGGTAGAAGGTTGTGTTCAGCACTAACTGAAGCTTTCCCCCCTTAGCTCCGGCGATCATGTTATAGCCGAGATCGGAATTGTCTGTGAACGACTTCGATACGAGACCATGGACTAGCAGCACGGCCGTTACCAGCAGTACGCCTAGGGCCATGGAAAATGAAGTTAACGTCGAGGCTAAAGCTCGCTGCCGGATGCTTCGCCAAGCGATTTGCCAGATACTCATGCGTGTGCCTTATTCGCTTGGGCTATCAGGTTCAGTTTCTCAAGGGGTTCGATGCGCTGAAATTGTTCCGCCACTTCCATCGCATGGGTCACCATTACCAGCGAGATCTCTTCTTCCTGACACGTTTCACGAATCAAGTCGACGATCGATTGTTGATTGGCCGGATCGACGTTGGCGGTTGGCTCATCCGCTAACAAGAGTTTCGGACGATTTGCCAACGCTCGAGCCACGGCCACTCGCTGCTGCTCTCCGACACTCATCGTACGTGGGTGGGCATTGAGACGGTGTTCCAGACCAACGCGTCGTAGTAGCTCCCGAGCCCGATCACGATCGACTTTGCCGCGTGAGAAGGACATGCCTAGGATTACGTTCTCGAGTGCCGTAAAGCCTTGAAGCAGATTGAACGTCTGGAAGACATAGCCCATTACCTCCGCTCGGAAGCGGTCACGGCCTTCCTCGGAGAGTCTCGCTATATCGAGACCGTTGACGGCGATTGTGCCAGAATCTGGAGTGCCGATTCCTGAGATGAGATGGAGCAGTGTCGACTTGCCACATCCGCTGCGGCCTACGATCACCATCTGTTCGGCGGCAGCGACATTGAATTGAGGAACATCCAAAATCGGCATTCGTTCGCCGGTTGGCAATCGAAATGACTTTTTCAGGTTCGAGATTTTAAGCATGGCCACTTATGGGGGCATAAGGCAAGGGAACGCCAAGTTGCGCAAGCACCCATTGAAATACGGGAGACGCTTTGCGCCAACCCCTAAGTGCAAGTGAGTTGCTTGTGCGCCTAGTTCGCATGTTTGTGTTAAGAGAATAGCAATGTAGTCAAATACGCATGATGCTAGCTAACGGTTCGACATCGAGAAATGAAGTTATCCCCGTTTCATGGCTCGATCGATATCTCGTTTCGCGACATCTTTTTTAAGCTTTTCACGCTTATCGTGCATTTGCCGGCCGCGACCGATACCCAGTAGAACCTTGGCTCGCCCCTGCTTGAAGTACATCTTAAGGGGCACAAGAGTGAACCCCTTTTCTTCGCTTTTCAGGGCAAACTTTATTATCTCGCGTTTGTGCAGCAGCAGTTTACGCTTGCGCCGGGCCTCGTGATTGAGAAACTCACTGGCATTTGAGTACGGCGAGATCTCGCAATTGACCAGGAACACCTCGCCGTTGACCACGTGGGCAAACGATTCGGCCATTTGGAGTTTGCCATCTCGAAGGCTCTTTACTTCGCTGCCGGTTAGCTGAATGCCACATTCCAGATGCTCCAGAATTTGGTACTCATGCCGGGCTTTGCGATTCTCGCCGATGCTCTTCTCGTTCTTGTTTTCTTCTTTTTTCGTAGCTTTTGACTTCTTGGCCACTTCCGATACTTTCCAGATGGGGCGGTAAGGGTGTCTGCGATGCCAGCATGTGGAGGGAGTTTTTCTGAACTTCGACCTAGGCTCATCGCGAGCCTCCTGCTAATCTCCCGCCCTCCAACGAAGACCTCGCAACGACGACTTCTCAGGTATATCGAGCGCGTGGAAATATCCGAATTTCAGTCTTCCGATTTACTCCGGCAGCAGCCGACCGTCATCGACTTCCATCACATGGGAATCGTCGACTTCGATCAGTGTATCGATTTGCAAAAACGCCTAGTTTATGAGTCAGGGGGACGCAACGATGGTCACATTACCTGTCTGCTTTGCGAACATCCACCGCTGATTAGTATAGGCCGAGCAGGCTCGCGGCGACATATCCGCTTGACTACACAAGAGATGCGACACCGTCAGCTCGAAATGCGTTGGATTGGACGTGGCGGGGCCTGTGTGGCCCACACGCCTGGGCAATTGGCCGTTTATCCGATTGTACCGCTCAAGCACTATGGCTGGTCTGTTGGCGATTATTTGCAACGTCTTCAGAATGGACTCTTGGACACAGCTCGCGAGTTCGAGGTTCCCAGCTACAAACGGCCTGGTCGATTCGGCCTGTGGGGGCGTAGTGGCATGCTGGCAGCCATCGGCGTGGCCGTTCAAAATTGGATTACTAGTCACGGTGCATTCCTAAATGTCACCTGCGGACCCCACAGTCAGGTGGGTGTTGAGTCAAATCCGGCAGAGCTTGCCTGTCCCGGAGACCTTGCCACAATGAGCAGTCTCCTGGAAGAAACAGAGACGTGCCCTACAATAGGAGAGGTCGCACGGAGTGTGGCTTACCATTTGGCGCAACGGTTCGGGGCCGCTCAAGCAGTTTGGCACTCGAGCCATCCTCTGTTTCCTGAAGTAGTCAAGCATAGCCGTGATCGAACCCGCCAAGCAGCCAGTTGAGCTACCGATAATCGATTCGTCTGATATTCCGTCGCCTGATTCAGGGCGACGTCTTCCCCGCTGGCTCAAGCGGAATGTCCCCAAGGGAGATCCCGGCCACAAGACGACCAGCTTGATAAAAGAGTTGGGGCTGGAAACGGTTTGCGAGGAAGCCAAGTGCCCCAATCGCATGGAGTGCTATTCGCAGCAGACCGCGACCTTCATGATCTTGGGAGCTGTTTGTACGCGTGCTTGCAGCTTCTGTTCTGTCTCCCGAGGTACTCCGCAAGAGCTTTCGGGTGACGAACCAGAACGTTTGGCCGAGGCCGCGCATCGCCTTGGACTTAAGCATGTCGTGATCACGTCGGTGACTCGGGATGATTTACCCGATGGCGGTGCCGATCACTACTTCCGCTGTATCGAAGCGGTCCGAGAGAAGACCGGTGCGACGATCGAAGTACTTACGCCTGACTTCATCGATTCCAAAGAAGCGTTGGCACGTGTTCTGGAAGCCAAGCCGGAAGTCTTCAACCACAATACAGAGACAGTCCCCAGACTATATCGCCGAGTCCGAGGTCCGAAGTCGGTCTACTCATGGACTTTAGAGCTGTTAAAGAGCGTTAAAGAAATTGCTCCAGGTACAAAGACCAAGAGCGGATTGATGCTCGGGCTGGGCGAGACGCGGGAAGAATTGCTGGACACTTTGGCTGATTTGCGCGATGCGGACGTCGATTTTCTTACGCTCGGTCAATATTTGCAGCCAGACCAGAAGAAGTATTTGCCGGTAGTTCGCTACCTTCGCCCCGAGGAATTCGATGAACTTGGTCACCAAGCGAAGAGTATGGGCTTTGTAAAAGTCGCTAGTGGACCTTTCGTACGAAGTAGCTACCACGCCCGAGACATGGCAGAGAGTTACTAGCAGACCCACTCGTAGATTCGGAATAAAACTAAGGCCGTCATGACATTGATCATGACGGCCTTATTGTTTTACTGAGGTCTATGTCGCGTTTACTGATCCGTATAGACCGTGGTGCTTTCTTCCTTGGTAATCGGATCCGGAATTCCATCGGTGCGAACTTGAACGCGGATGCGTTGATCGCCAGGCATGGTCCCTTGTACTTGAATTTGCAAGCGGACCGTTTGCTTAGGATCGATTCGTCCAATTGGCTGGAAGACCACTTGCTGGCCTTGCACCTGACCTGGGACTTCACCGTCGGCGGCAATCGCACGCAGTCCTTGTGGTAAAGCGGCCGCGACATGGATGTTCGTAGCTTCTTTGGAACCTTGATTGACGACCTTAATCTCGTAGGTTGTCTCCTTGCCGACTTCAATCGGATCAGCGATATCGGCGACCTCGAAGAAGATGGCTGCCAGGCCTTCTACGCGAACGGTTGATTCGACTTCGGCCGAGAGGCCCTTGGCGGCGGATCCCTCAACGCGTAATCGCTGATCGCCAGGTTCGATTGGCAAGGCGACTAGTTCGACCGTACCTGTTTGTGCTGGAGGCAGCTCTTGCAGGTTCCAGAAGACCGCATGACGAGTCGAATCATACTGACCGGCATTATTGGCTTCGACAAACTTCAAGCCCTTGGGCAAGTAGGTAACGACATCGATTTCATGTGCTGGTGCCGTGCCGGGGTTGCTGATTGAAACGGTGTACTTGGCTGGGCGTTCCAGGTATCGCTTCTTCGGCCCTGTCATGGCAACTTGGAGTTTCGGTGCGGTGACTTCTAATTCGACAGAATGTTCTGCAGTGAGATTGCCATCAGCTCGGGCACGCAAAATATTCTGAACGCGACCGGCAGAGACGGCATTGAGAACGAGATTAAGTTGCCGTGATTCGCCTGGTTTTAGTGTACCGACTTCAAATTCCAACTCATTACCGGCCGGGTGAGCGAAGTTATTAGGGACGTTCTCTTCGAGAACGACGCCTGTTGCTGCACCTGTTCCCGGATTGCTGATGGTGATGGTGATTCCGAGTTGATTGTCAGCTAAGACACTTGTGGCGCTAGACTGCGAAATCTCTAACTTTGGCCTGGTAACAATTGATTTGGCAGAAGCTTTCGCTGAGAAAACCACGCTCGCGACGCTACCAATGTTCCCTTCTTCCAGGGGAAGAATTTCTAACTTGAGTGTCTTGCGCTCTTGAGGACGCAAAGTGCCGAGATCCCAAACCAAGCTACCATCGGCCCCTTGGTTAGCTTGAGGACTGGTAGAAACGAGTTTGGTCCCAGCCGGGACCATGTCGCGTACGATGACGTTCGAGGCATCTACCGGGCCGTTGTTTTCGACATGAACTTCAAACGTGGTGACTTTTCCCACTTGAACTTCCGGAGGAGCCACTTTTTCCAAGCGGATGCTGGGCTGTTGATCCCCTTCGAGGTGTATTTCCCCAGGCCGAGCTGAAACCATGGCACCTGCCGCTGCGGAAGGCAGCGAGGCAATCTGTGTTGGCTCCGAGAATCGGGTTGGCTGCGGCTGAGCAGTCTCCTGATACGTTGGTTGAGGTTGTTCTGTCATCGCCGCAGGGGCTGGAGAAGCCGTGGCTGAGAAGCCGCGGGTTTGTCCGTACGCAGGAGGCGTCGCCGATCCCATGACGCTTGGTTGCGGCGTTTGGATCGCGGTATTCGTTGCGGAAAACTGAGTGGGATTGGATGGTGTAGGAGTTGTCGGGGCAGCAGCGGTTGATTCCGGATTGCTACTAACATTCGAGCTGAAACGCGGCTGGACCGGAGTGTTCTGTGGAAGTTGCCCGTTCACAGCATCGGCGGCGGCGTTAGCTTGATCAGAAACTGATTGTGCTGCCGAATTCGCCATGGATGAGAATCGATTGTTGGCATTTTCAACCGATCCTAGTATTGCGGATGACGCTACTGCCGTGGCGGCGGTTGCTTCCGCAGCAACGGCATTGGCACCATCAGTGACCTGTTGGGCAACGTTACCAGCTGCGGCTGGGACTCCGCTTTGAAAACGAACGGGCGGCGGCGACATACCAGCCGGATTGGCAGGCGTGGGGCCTGAGGCATCGGCGGCGAAGCTTTGAGGGCCGGTCGGCATCGGAGGGGTCGCAACGGTTGGGCTTGAGGCTTCACCGGCTGCAGGGTTTTCGGCAGCTGAAGTTGGGCTGTCGCCCATGCTGAATCGACTTCCGGCGGCCGTCGGCGACGTCGAAGGACCTGATTCCGCTACTTCGGCAGCGGCAGGATTGGTGGCAGAATCCCCTAGGAAGCGACTGAATCGGCTCGGTGGGGCACTACCGTCACCCGCAGCGGCTGGATTGGTCGCAGCCGGCGTTGGTTGTTTGGGCTCTGCAGAGTCAGAAACACTGAATCTTGCAGCTGGCGTGGGAGCTTCGGCGTCGACCGGAGGCTTGGCAGGGGTTGGCTCGCCTGCGTTCTCTTCAGCTGGCGTGTCATTCGACGCGAGCACGACTTGAGATTGAGGAAACGACGCTGCAAGTTGTTGCTGCGGTGTGCCAGGAGGGATTTGCGAAATCTCAATTGGCTCGGGGTCGGGATCCCGTGATGCCAACATCGATTGTCCGATTGCGGTGGCACCGAGGGCGACAACTCCACCAATCACGGCCAAACGTAAGTAAATGTTCTTCATGGCATCCTTGCCTAACATGCGAAACTTCTTTCTGGCATCCATTCTCAAGAAAACAGTGTCGGCCCGAGATTACTAGCAAAATTGCCAGTTTGGTAAAAGATCAGTTCAAGTCAAACTCCGTGTTTGCCGACGGGAAGCTTGCTAGCAAAAAGAAGGGCCACCTGAATGGGGTGGCCCTTCGTGTCACCGTGGGATGTCGATGCTTACATCGAGATCGCTTTTACCGCCTCGGCAGCAGCTTCATTGCCACTTTCCGCAGACTTCTTAAGCTCTGGCAGGGCCGACTTGGCTTTGTCGCCAAACATGCCCAGTGCTTGAGCGGCTTCGCCAGGGATGTAGTCTTGCGAAGTGTCGTTCAGGTGCAGGATCAGCACGGGAATGGCCTTCGCAGCAACATCGGCGTCTTCTGGAGCGATGTGTGCTAATGACCAAGCCGCCGCAAACTGAGTGAATGCATCTTCGCTCGAAAGCAGCGGTTCGATCTCGCCCTTGGTCGAGACAGCACCAGCACCGATACGTCCCAATGCATACAGGGCGTCAAGTTGCAGTGTTCGCGAATCCGACTTCAGGAAAGGGCGGATCTGCTGGATCGCTCCTGAGGACTGCTCGCCGATTGCTCCGAGGGCCATTAAGACTTCAGCTTGGAACTGTTCGTCCTCGCTGGACAAGGCATCTGCGAGCGGGGCGACTGCTTCTGGAACTGCTTCTCCCCATTGACGGATAATCCCAACGGAGACCCATTTCATTTTGTCGTTCTGAAGACCCTTGATGACTTTCGGCAAGACCTGAGGACCCATCTTTACGATTGCATCGGTGATGTTGACGACCACGCGTGGGTCGGCATCTTGTAATGCGTCGGTGATGATCGGTTGAACGATTTCTGGCGGAGCTTCCAAGTTTGCCAGGCACCGAGCCGCTGCAGCACGCACGTTCGGGTTTTCATTCTTCATGGCTTCCACCAGGAAGGTTGCCGCCGTGGTCATCTTCTGTTTGTCATCGGAATTTAGCTTGGCAACTGCGTAATAGCTTATCAAACTCAGGAAAGCGTCCTCTCCGGCAGCGGCCTTTTGCAAAGCTTCGGTCGCTTGAGAATCTTCCATGGCTGCCAGGGCGAACGCGGCCGAGTACTTCACCGCAGGAACGTCATCCGACTGAAGTGCTTTAACCACGCGACTTAGTGCCGGTTTAGCCGCTGGGCCAATTTCACCCAGTGCGATCAGTGCATGCATGCGGACTTCTGCGTCTTTGCTGTCGAGCACTGCGGTAAGCTCTGGAACGGCTGGAGCAGCATTTGGGCCCATTTCCGCGGCAACAAGACATGCCCAATAGGCTGCCTTTTCATTTTGCAGTGCCGTTCGCAAGCGAGGGACGGCTTTGTCTCCCATTTCCGCGAGTTCACTCAGGACAGGCAGGACCATTGCCGGGTCTGCCTTCTCCAGGACATTCACCATGATGGGCAAGGTAACTTCAGGATCGGCGTCCATTTCGAGCATCGCTTCCAGCGCCTCGCGACGCACGTTTGCGTCTTGATCGGTGATAAGCTCGATCAGCTTCGGAAGCGACTTATCGCTGCCGTTGCCAATCTTGCCTAGGGCGTAGGCGGCATAGGCTCGGACCTTAGGAATGGGGCTATCCAAGAGCTTCGCCAACGCAGGAGTGGCTGTATGGGCTTCTTTACCGAATTGCGCGATCGAACGCGCCGCACGGCGCTGGAGTTCCGCATCGTCGCTATCCAGTGCGGAGGTTAAAGCAGGGATTGCCTTTTCGGCAGGGGCATCGGCCAAATCATCGGCTGCTTGATATGCCGCGTCACCTCCGGCATTTAGGTCAGCGGTCAACTTACCGGTATCGGGCTCGGCGGCAGAAAGAGTGCCGCACAAAAACAGCGCGACACACACAAACAAATAACGGGCACTCATCGCCGTCTCCAGTTTCTTATTCATTGAGAAGAGTTTGCGTTGCAAATCAAAGGTGTTGGGGTCGACTAATCTTCGGACGACTTAGCTAGACGGGAAACGCACATCGTAGGAAAGAGCTTCCATGAAACGGTTCGCTTCGACGTACTGCTGCGGCTCGTAATCACGAATCCGCTTTTTTAGCTCTCCGTACATCGAATCGACAGCCTTGACGACGTTTTGATGCGAGTCGAAATTGACAAACGAACCTTTTTGGTGACGCTTTTCAAAGCCCTCGTCGATCACTTTGCGATACGGATCGTAAACCATGGAAGTGAGCAAGAGTGGCCAGTGAAGCTCGCCGGTAACCGGATCGATTTGATCGTCGTTCAAGCGGTTCGGGGCACGCTGAGCATTGATGCGGAAGATTTGTTCGCTGGTGACCTTGGGACCAGCTTTTTCCGCTCGGTAAGCATCGTTCCGTCTACGCATATCGAACCAAACCTCTTGAGCTCGGTTTCGATTCTCGATGTAAGCAGCGTTTGCCTCTTCCTGGTTGACGTTCGCCCGTGAGGTATCAAGATTGTATTGTCCCGCCGAGCGGACCACGTCGGCCAGCCCACGCTGGTAGCCTTCGGCTGCGGTTGAGGCATGATAGCCTCCGCCCCATGGGCCACCGTAGTATTGTGCGTAGCATGAACTTGCTAGAAGCGGCAAGAGAAGTGCCACCATAAGTGATCTTGAGACCATGACTCTATCCATCGTTTGCAGGAAAGCTATAAGGGTGACCGGCCTCGCAGTGACGTTGCGAGGGGATGTAGTTGTACTTTGGTAATCCTACCCCAGTAAAAATGATAGTTAAGTCAGAAATCAGATGCCACGAAAAATGGGGGACTCGCCGAGCAAATTGATGCAGACATTCGTGAAAATTCTGATCTTGGTTACGGTGGCATTGGCCATCCCTATCATACCTTTTGCGATTTGGGGACAATCGCTGGAGCAGGCGGCCCGTACGTGGGAGCAAACCCAGTCTAATCCACAGGTTATGGCGATTGTATTGTTTGGAATGCTGTCGTTGGATGTGTTTCTCCCAGTGCCGTCGAGTTTAGTTAACACGCTGGCAGGGGCTAAATTAGGGGTTTTTGCTGGGGCCACGGTTTGCTTTGCTGGCCTCACAGTGGGGGCTGCGATTGGTTTTGGCCTCGCTAAATTGGCGGGGCCGCCCCTTCAGCGAAGATGGCTGGCCGACCGCGACGCCCAAAGTTTAAAAAAGTTTGCCGAAACCTGGGGAGTGGTCACTTTGGTACTGACCAGGGCGTTACCCATTCTTGCTGAAGCGGCGGTGGTGTTGCTCGGCGTTCAAGGACTTTCCTGGCGAAAATTTTGGCCGCCGGTCCTTCTTGCTAATGCTGGGATTGCCCTGGCGTACTCCGTATTCGGAAGCATGGCTGCCCAGCAGGAGTGGCTAGTCATTGCCCTAGCGATCTCGGCCGGGCTTCCACTACTGCTTACTTTTCTGGTCCGCCGCTGGTTGCAAATGACCGACAAGAAAAAGATCGCTTAAGCAAAAAAGCGAAGCGGACCACACCATGCCCCGGTGCTAATTTCAGCACGCGGTGAAATCCGCTTTCGCTTTTGAATGACTTTTAGCAGGATCCGTCGGGAAGCTTTCGAGGATATGGTGAGCTTTCGACTGGTGGCAGAGACTCGCCGGTTTCTTCCATCCATCCTAGGCGTTCTTCTTCGGAAGCATAAAACCGTAGCCAGGTATCCACGTCACTGTCTGCTTCAGCGCAGTTGAAATAGATGCAGTGGCTCGTCAGATCGACCATTTTCTCTTGCGACGGTAAAATATCGCGAACGATTAAGCGATACAGTTCAACGTCGCTTAGGTGATCGGTGAAGTCGAGGTAAATTCGCCGTGAAGCCAATTTATGGATCATGTCCCACAAGACTTCATGCAACTCGTCGGCAGAGAGTTGATCGGCACTGGGCGGGGTTAAGGTTGGAGTGAACCACTGGGCGATGGGCAGGACCGGGGCATGTTCCCAGGCAAGGATAGCACTGAGAAACTCGTTTTCTACGCGGATGGGGACCCGGCCGCTGTCCAAAATTTGCAGCGATTCGTCGAAGAACGGCTCTAGCTCATCGCGCAGTTTCGCGTTCAAGAGCAACTGTTCAACATCCTCCGGATGTGGTCGACGAAATCGAACCATTCCTAGCAATCTTTCCGAAAAAGAGGCAATGCACGACGATGCGAAATCGAAACGTGCGTTTTCGATGACTGTTTAGATGACTCTATCAACAATCGATCTCGCATCAAGATTTTCGGGTGCGTCTCGAGAGGAGAAAAACTGCAGAAATGGACCAGATGAAAGTGCGATCGTTATAAACGGAAAAGCTTGCCGAAGAATTTGGAAATAATCGGTGCAAACCAACCACACTTCCCAGAAACTATGCTAAGAATTAGCGGAAAAATTCAAGCATGCTCGGCCCTGCTCTTGCGAGGGGGCGCCACAAAATCAATCCCTAAGTGGCGTTAGGACTGGGCAAACTGTGTAGAGACGTTTGCGAATTAGCCCTCTTTTGAGAATCGCTTTTCTACTTCCGTGATCTTATCGACGCGGCGCTGATGACGCCCCTTCTCGAACTCGGTTGTTATCCACAGATCGACCATGCGATCGATCAAGCGTTCGCCTAGTAGATCAGCCGAGAGGCACATCACATTGACGTTGTTATGACGACGGCTCATTTCAGCCGTTAAATCATCGTGGCACGTTGCAGCTCGAACGCCTGGGAACTTGTTGGCCGTGATGGCCATTCCGATCCCTGAGCCGCAAATGAGAATACCGCGGTCGGCTTCCCCGCCGACGATCTTCTCTGCCACCGCCATGGCGATATCGGGGTAGTCGATGCTATGGCAGTCGTGGGCGCCACAATCGACGGAATCGTGTCCTAGCTTTTTGAGGTGTTCGATGATCTTCGTTTTTACTTCGTACCCACGATGATCACTTCCAATTGCGATTTTCATGGCGGTCACATTTTGACAAAAGGCGGTATGCCACCCACCACAGAAGGCAAGAGAGCCCTCCGCTTGAGTGGCTGGAAAAGACTAGGAAGGTAGGAGATTGTCCAGGTCGAGGTCTTTGACCCGCTGCTTGATTTCGGATTCGATTTGTTCAAGACACTGGCGATAAACATCCTCCGAACCTCCAATTGGATCGGCTATGTCGCGGCCATCGCCGCTCAATGTTTGAATTCGCTCGCGTGCTTCCGGCCACCTCGCCAATATGGCATCACGGTGTCCGGCTGTCATCGTCAAGATCAGATCGGCCTGCTCGACCAGCCGATCGCTTAGCGGCTGGCTTGCATGGCCATTCAAATCCAAACTGCGAGCACCCAGGATGTGAATGGCTTCCGGTGCGGCTCGCCCTCCGGGGTAGGCGGCAATGCCTGCCGACGCGACCAAAATCCCTTTTTGATCTAGCTGATCGATCGTGGTGCCGATTTTATCTGCCAGATGTTTTTGCATGACCACTTCAGCCATGGGGCTACGACACGTATTTCCGGTACATACAAACAAGACAAAGTAACTGCTCAGGTGATTCAAAACACTCTCCGAAACGACACCTTGACGTAACATCTGGAAGTGGTTGCCTTCCACTTTAACGACACTGGAAGGTTGCCCATACCGGCACTTGCCATCGTCCAAAATTAATCCTACCCGATCTCCTAGCGCCTCTACGACCTCTTTTCCGTGAATCGCATCCGGCTGACCAGAAAGATTAGCACTGGTTAATGCCAATGGGCCCGGCAAGAAGTGCATGGCTTGGGCGATCAAATCATGAGCCGGAACACGTAGGCCGACCAAGCCACTGGGCGAAACGGCCTGACGTACATCGGGGCTAAATTGCGAGACGACCGATCCCGCGTCACAAGGCATCACCAGCGTCACCGGTCCCGGCCAACAGCGACGGGCCAAGCGGCTCATTAGTGGAGAAGCGTTGGGAACATAATCCCATAGCGTGTCCGCACCCGAGACACATAGGCTAAATGGGTTCGTTTCCGGACGCCCCTTAGCATGGCGAAGGTCATGAATTGCTTGGGGATTCAGCGCAGAAGCGGCCAAACCGTAGACCGTTTCAGTGGGAAAAGCCACGAGCTGCCCTTCGGCTAAAGCCTGAACGGCACGATGGACGACATCTCGGCGGTCGTCGGCGGCTTTTACGTCAATTACTGTGGCGGGCAACGTCTAAATTTCCAGGTTGTTTCTTGTGAAAAGCTGAGATGACTACGATCATTACCGTTTTCCCGCGAATTTGCGGTTTATCGAGTTTGATCGGCAGTTGAATGGACTCACATGCAGAAGTTATTATCTTGAAAGAGGTTACTATACGAAAAGGGGCGATCCCCCCACAAGCGTTTTCATCTTATTGTCTTTCCCTTAAATATGCCCCAACGTGTTATTATTTTCCCACCGATGCCTGCAGCGGCCGTTTCCCACAGGGTTCGTGGTGCTGCTAGTTATTGGTTTGACGACACTTGCGGGCTGTCTTCCACCATCTGGGCCTAGCATCGAACCGGAGCTGATCTGGGGACGCCGCGGCGTCTCAGAGGGATTGTTCGAGAAACCCCGAGCCGTCGCAATCAGCCCGGATGACGAGCTTTTCATAGTCGATATGACTGCTCGGATCCAAGTCTTTGACCTCGATGGCAATTTTCGCCGGGCTTGGCAGATCCCTGAATTCTATAAGGGACGGCCTTCAGGGCTATCCTTCAACAACGATGGCAATCTCTTAGTTGCCGATACCCACTACAACCGGATGTTGGTCTATACGCCCGATGGAAAACGGCTGGACGAGCAATCAATCGGCGGAGTGGAAGGTTCCCAGCCGGGCGAGTTTGGCTTTGTTACCGAGGCGGTGCAGGACTCCCAGGGAAACTATTACATCAGCGAATATGGTCAGCACGACCGCGTACAAAAGTTCGATCCCGAAGGCAACTTTCTCTTCCAATGGGGAGGCCACGGCAGCGAGCCGGGCCAGTTTATCCGTCCGCAGAACATGGTGATTGACGAGAAAGACCACATCTGGATCGCTGACGCCTGTAACCATCGCATCCAGGTTTTCGATGCCACGGAAGACGAAGCGAAACTCATCAAGATTTGGGGAGAGCAGGGGAGCGAGCCCGGGAAACTTGGGTACCCCTACGATTTGGTCCTAGACGGAGAAGGACATCTTTACGTCGTCGAGTACAGCAATCACCGCGTACAGAAATTCGATTTGGAAGGGAATTTCTTAGGCACTTGGGGAAGCTCTGGCCATGATCCAGGCCAACTCAATAGCCCCTGGGCACTGGTGCTGGACCGGTTTGGGCGGGTTCATGTGATCGACTCCGAGAATCACCGAGTGCAGCGGATTCGGTTGTAGTCGAGTGAACAGGGTGTCTGAACGGCTGCTACGAAGAGCCTTTTCTGGTGATGAAGTGCCGAATGTCTTAGGTTCGCTTAGGTTTTACTCGCATTTCTGCCCGCGATGTATTATATTACGCAGGAGCCCCGCCTGAACTCTAGTAGAACTGAGATGCATTGATGACTGGTCTGATCTTTCGAGCGAGTTTTCCTTGGGTATTGTTGCTAGGCATTCTTTCGATGCCGGTCATGGCTGACGAATCGTATCGTGTGACAGCTCCGCCAGAGGCGATGAAGGCTCCTAAGTTCTACGGAAAGTATATCGATGCAGGCGGCTATCCGGTGCTGGCCTCGAAGACCGTCGATGATTACGCGCTAAAGGAAGCGGCATTTTTGATTGAGTTGATGCTGTCTGAGCGGCCTGATATTAAGCAAGCGATGGTTGCCAGTGGCTCGCGAATGCTGATCATCGCTCACAACGAATACACTACCGACCTCCCAGAGTTCGCAGATTTCAAGCCAAAAGATTATTGGGATGCGCGAGCCCGAGGGACCGGTGGATCGAAAACCGATCCCTACTGCACTTGTGGGGAAGAGAATCTATTGGGTTACGAAGGCGATCCTTACTCTACCGAGTGTATCTTGATCCATGAATTCGCCCACAACATTCATCTTCGTGGCATGTCAAATATCGATCCATCCTTCGACGCCCGCGTGAAGAAGACTTACGAAGAGGCCATGGAAGCAGGGCTTTGGCAAGGGAAATATGCAGGGACAAACCATCACGAATACTTTGCTGAAGGTGTTCAGTCGTGGTTCAACAACAACCGGGCCCCCGATCACGATCACAATCATGTCGATACCCGCAAGGAACTGCAGCAGTACGACCCTGGTCTGGCGCAATTATGCGAAGAAGTCTTCGGCAAAACCAAGTTGGAATACACCAAGCCGCTGACACGCCTAAAAGATCATCTTGAAGATTACGATCCCAGTCAGGCTCCCAAATTCGTTTGGCCCGAGAGGTTGAATAAGGCCCGCGAAGAGATTCGACAGAAGTCGAGATCTCGCAGCAAAGAGGGAAAGTCGTAAAATCGGGACTACGAGGACTCGATAGCTAATTGCTGGGTATCTATCTATGCGTTCCAAGGTTGTCGCAGGGGCAAAAAAAGTGGGTTTGCTTCAAGACCACCCCATATCTGGGTCGCGAAATGCCTAATTGATTGAATCTGTGTTTTTGTGATATTTCGCTGTTAGTTCCGCTTGATCCATTTCTGTCTTCAGATTCTGTGGAGGCGAGACAACTATGAAAAGAAGCCATGTCAAATCGCAGCGTGAATATGTCTTTGCAGATTTAATCTCCTTTACGCAGGGATTCTGTAGGCTTCTGGACCACTGGTTTGACGAAATGCGGATGCTTAGTAGAATAACTAATAGAGGCATTGAGTTTTTTTGACAAAAATCTATGTATTTTCTTTTTCGGAATCCCCCCCATGCTTAACATTAGGCAGCGTATGCGCCGAGGCTTTACACTTGTCGAATTACTGGTGGTGATTGCAATCATCGGTGTTTTGATAGCTCTCTTGCTCCCGGCGGTCCAGCAGGCTCGCGAAGCGGCTCGACGAATGCAGTGTAGTAACAATCTCAAGCAGATTGGTCTTGCGCTGCATAACTACCATGATACTTTCGGGGCGTTACCTTCTTTGGTGATCAATCCAGCAGATACTAGCGACAATTATAGTTGGGGATGGAGTGCTCTGATTCTGCCGTTTATTGAGCAAGGGGCCCTGTATGACCAAGCAGGTATTGGTAGCGGAAACCTTCTTTCCACGGAGCTTTCAGATACGGCTGAAGTCGTTGTCGATGCGTATCGTTGTCCATCGGATACGGGAAAAGCGGTCGATGACCCTTCGCAGCGATTCTTAAAGCGAGCAGGCTCGAACTACGCTGCTTACTACCACTCGCGAAGCGGACCGACTCTGGGAAACGGTCAATCGAACTTCGAGAAAGCAGACGGCGGCTTTTATCACAATAGCGGCCGTAAGTTCCGAGATATCACAGACGGTCTAAGCAACACTCTGGCGATCTCGGAAGCGTCGTCTAAATTAAACGGTGAAGAACTATGCATGAAGTCCTGGGCAGGGTGCCTGGAAGGGCGAGATTCGAACTGCGTCGATGATATTGGTATCTCGGGACGCTGGGCGATCAATGACACCTCGAATAATAATCGAGACATTGAATGTGAGATGGCAAGCAGCTTGCACCCAGGAGGTGTTCTGGCATTGCAATTTGATGGAAGTGTGCGATTCGTTTCGGAAAACATCGAATTTCTACGCACAGCAGGCGGTCCAAACGATACTCCTGTGGATAGTCTTTATGAATACCTGATTGCGATTAGTGACGGGAATCCGATCTCGGAAAACTAACTTGCTATCATCACAATTTGTTCCGTAACAGCTGCTTCACTTCCGAGGCAGCTTTCTTTTTTGAAATACACGAAACGTATTCGCTTTTCTCGCACAGAGAATCAGGGGTAGAGGCTCATGGAAATTGCATTTTCCTTCGTACGCTCGTTTGCAATGCTTTGCGTTTTGTTGTCGTTGTTCGCATCCGGCGGTTGTGGCCCGAGTGCTTCTAAAGATGTCCCCGAATTGGGTGAAGTTAGTGGTACTGTCACGCTGGATGGGAAGCCTTTGGCCGATGCTACGGTCGGTTTTCAATCGGAGGCTGCCAAACGAGTGTCGACCGGCCAGACCGACAGCGAAGGCAAGTACACGATGTATTTGATGAACGACATCAAGGGCGTGCCGCTTGGAGTCAACAAGGTAACTATCAGTACAGCAAAGCCTGGTGATGATGCTGTACCGGGCAGTGCTAAAAAGGAAACCTTGCCGTCGAAATACAATCAGAGGACAACCCTGACAGCCGACGTTAAAGAGGGTGAAAATACTTTCGACTTTTCCCTGGACTCGAAGTAGTTCACGATTTCTGCTGGATGGGACGGTGAATCCTAAGCCAGGGCTCGTTATCAGAGCCCTGGCTTTTTTTATGAATGCCCTTCTGGCATCGCATTTAAAGTAAATTCAGGTTGGAGCTTCCACGAGGCGAGGCTTTGCCTGGCAATTTACAAACGAACATGTGGCCCGCTCCCTTGGGTGACGTGGCGTGGTTTGCTTTTCGATTTTTTGCCCATGAAATTGTGGGCACGTGCACTCAAAACCATTACCATAAAAGGACTTCTCGAATTGTCAGGTAGATTGTTAAGTGGGTCTGCCTGATCTCGTCAGTGTTTTTGCACCCCTGGAGTTACCCAGCCGCATGTTTGGCGTCGATGTTGCGTTCAACAAGCCTTGGTTTTTGCTGCTTCTGGCGGGGCTGCCACTCTTGTGGTTCTTTAGCTTTCGTAGTATCTCCGGGCTGGGCCGCGTGCGGAGGTTTTTCGCTCTGGGCCTGCGTTCGCTGGTATATCTACTGCTAGTCTTCTGCCTGGCCGAGATGCAACTGAGACATTCGAGCGACCGTGTCACGGTTATCTATGTACTCGATCAGTCGGAAAGCATTCCGCGCGAAAAACGAGCGGCCATGGTGCAGTACGTGGTGAAGGATGTCGTCGAGCATCGCCAGGGTGCTCGTGGCGATCGTGCCGGGGTGGTCGTATTTGGCCGAGAAGCGGCGATCGAAGTTCCTCCCTACGATGACAACCTGCCGATCCAACAAGGGCGTTTGGAAGCGATGATGCAGGTTCGTACCGATGCGACGAATCTTGAGGGTGCGTTGAAACTTGCCCAGGCATCGTTCTCGGAAGATTCAGCCAAACGCGTGGTGCTCGTTACCGATGGCAATGAGACCTACGGCGATGCCACTAACATTGCTCGGCAACTTGCCGAAAGCGGAATAGGCATCGACGTGGTGCCGGTGGAACTTTCCAGTCGGGCCGAAGTGGCGGTTGAGAAAATATCGCTCCCCAGCGACATCCGCAAAGGGCAACCGGTGCAGGTGAATGTTGTGCTGAACAACATGACTGAAGCGACCGAAGACGATGACGGAAAAGTGAGTGGCAAGGTGGTCGTCGTCCGGAAGCACGGCAAACGAGAAGATGTGCTGATTGAGCAGCCCATGGAGTTGGAGCCTGGCAAGAAGGTGCTGACTTTTGAGCACACGATTGACCAGAGTGATTTCTATACCTATGAGGCACGCTTCGTTCCGGACGACCGACTCGACGACTCGATGCCGCAGAATAACCTTGCTTCGGCCTTCGCGCATGTCCGTGGCGAAGGTTCGGTGCTGCTGATTGAAGACTGGGAGAACCCAGGTGAGTTTGACTACCTGATCTCGCGGCTCCGGGCGAATAATATTGAGGTCGAAGTCATGCCCAGCAACGGGCTCTTCACTTCCCTTGCCGAATTGCAGCGATTTGACTGCGTGATTTTGGGAGACGTTCCCCGGGCCAGCGGTGCCGGGGCAGGGGACGTATCGAGTTTTAGTGACCAGCAGATCGAGATGCTTGTCCGCAACACGCAGCAGATGGGTTGCGGACTGTTAATGATTGGCGGGCCGCGAGCATTCGGTGCCGGCGGTTGGTCGAATACCGAAATTGAAAAGTCGATGCCTGTCGATTTCAACATCAAAGATGCCAAGGTCGTGCCGGTGGGAGCCTTGGTAATGATGATGCACGCTTCCGAGCTTGCCCAGGGAAATTATTGGCAGAAGGTCGTAGCCCGTGAAGCCCTCAAGGCCCTCGGACCGCAAGACTATTGTGGACTGATTCACTGGAGTGGTAACGATCAATGGATGTGGGGGGCTCCTGACGGTCTAATCCCGGTTGGCCCCAACCGCAATCAGATGTTAGCGCGACTCAACCGAATGACCCCCGGCGACATGCCCCAGTTTGATCCAGCGATGAAAATGTCACTGGCCGGTTTCAATGCAATTCAAGCGAAAGGGGCGAATGTTGCGATCAAGCATATGATCGTGATTAGCGACGGTGACCCTTCGCCCCCTAATCCCGCAACGGTGAGGGGGTATATCAATGCAAACGTCAAGATCACAACGGTCGCCATCGGGACACACGGCCCCGCTGGCAGTACGCCGCTTCGACAACTGGCAGCACAAACCGGAGGGAAGTATTACGCGGTTACTGATCCGAAAGCACTTCCACGGATCTACCAGCGCGAGGCCAGACGAATCGCCCAGCCACTCATCAAAGACCATCCTGGAATGGTTCCGATTACGTATCCGCACGAGGTCTTGGAAGGTATCGACGGCTTTCCGTCTTTCGATGGCTATGTGATGACAACCGTTAAGGATAACGCCCTGGTCGATGTCGGAATGGTGGCACCGGTTCCCGCGGAACATCCCGAGAATGCTACGGTTATGGCCACTTGGACGTACGGGGTTGGAAGAGCAGGAGTCCTGACGACCGATGCGGGCAAACGCTGGGCGAATAAGTGGACGGCGTGGGAAGGCTACGATAAATTTTTCACTCAATTTGTACGCTACGCCATGCGACCAACCGACAATCAAGGCAACTTCACCGTCGCCAGCGAAGTTAAGGACGGGAAGGTACGCGTAGTGGTTACGGCCACAGACGAGAAAGACGAGTACCTTAACTTTCTCAAGCTTTCCGGTACGGCAGTCGATCCCGAAATGGAGTCCAATGATTTCCAGTTAGAGCAGGTCGCATCGGGACGCTACATTGGTGAGTTTCCGGCGGATAAGTCCGGCAGCTATTTTCTTTCGATCTTGCCGGGGCCAGGTGAAGCACCGATCCGTACTGGGGCGAATGTCCCTTACTCGGCCGAATTCCGCCAGCAGCGTTTGAATTCAGCTTTGGTCGACAGCCTTGCCGCGTTGAAGCCTGAAGGAGGTGAAGTAGGGCAGGTGATCGATGGTGACTTCGCCATCGGCCGCGTGGAAGAACTGTTGGATGTCGATACTTTTCGCCACACGCTTCCCAAGGCGATTAGCAGTCAACATATCTGGCCCGTTTTATTGGTCCTGTGCGGGCTAGTCTTTTTCGAGGACGTCTTTGTTCGCCGTGTGACCCTTGGTACTGAATGGTTACAGCACAGCTACCAGTGGGTTCATGCCCGAATGTTTGGCGCCGCAGAGAAAGAGGACGAGGAAGATCGCATGGAACGCCTGCGGATGATTAAAGAGCGTGCGACGGCCGACTATGATGAGCGTAAATCTTCGGCTCGGTTCGAAGTGGGTTTGGATCAACCTGGTGAAACTTTCGCCGTCGACGAAGAGTTGTCCGCCAAGATGCCGGCTTCCAGCGGATCACCCAAGAAGTCGAAGGCAATGGAAGAATCATCTCCGGATGATGATTCGTATACTTCGCGTTTGCTAAAAGCAAAGAAACAAGCCCGCAAA
This sequence comes from Bremerella alba, assembly GCF_013618625.1. Taxonomy (NCBI): domain Bacteria; kingdom Pseudomonadati; phylum Planctomycetota; class Planctomycetia; order Pirellulales; family Pirellulaceae; genus Bremerella; species Bremerella alba. The sequence continues at coordinate 366,388 of NZ_JABRWO010000003.1, forward strand.
CGTCCCGGCGGAAATTTAGACGATAACGATTCGTCCTAGGTTGCCTGATTCGCCCGGGGAGAAACAATTTCAGTTACCATAGATGTGGCTGCCCTGGCTGCCAATTTCTAGAGAATACAACCCGAACTACATCTCCGAGAACCACGCCGCAGCAAGGAACCCGCATGAGTGTCGCTGAATCGATGCAGCAGCAAGCTGATGAATTTCGCAGCCGCTATTTGGCCGTCAAAGAGCAAATTCAAAAGGTTATCGTCGGACATGAAGATATCGTCCATGGCGTTTTGACATGTCTCTTTGTTGGGGGGCACTGTTTACTCGAAGGTGTTCCGGGGCTAGGTAAGACGCTACTTATTCGCACTCTCGCACAAGCGCTGGATTTAAACTTCAGTCGTATCCAATACACCCCAGACCTGATGCCGGCAGATATTCTGGGCACCAATATGGTGATGGAGACGCCCGATGGTCGGCGTGTGTTCGAGTTTCAAAAAGGCCCGATCTTTACGCAGATTTGTCTTGCAGACGAAATCAACCGGGCCACGCCCAAAACCCAATCTGCCATGCTCGAGACGATGCAGGAAGGGTCCGTGACTGTGGGGGGGAATCGGTTTGTGCTGGACAAGCCCTTCTTCGTGTTAGCCACGCAAAACCCAATTGAACAGGAAGGGACCTATCCTCTGCCGGAAGCGCAGTTGGACCGGTTTATGTTCAAGCTGGTCGTAGGGTATTCCTCGGCAGATGACCTAGGCACCATCATCGATCGCACCACCAAGGGGACCAATGTGGAGGCGGAAAAGGTGATGGAAGGAGCCGAAATCATGAAGTGGCAGCAAGTCATCCGTGAGGTCATTTTGGCAAAGCACGTTCAGGATTACATCGTGCGGTTGACCTTAGCAACCCATCCTGAGGGACCGATGTCGCTTCCAATTACCAATCAATATCTGCGGTGGGGATCGAGTCCGCGTGGTGCGCAAACGCTGGCCCTAACCGCTAAAGTCAGGGCGTTGTTAGATGGCCGCTACAACGTCAGCTATGAAGACGTCCGTCGTGTTTACCTGCCGGCAATGCGTCATCGTGTGATCCTCAATTTCGAGGCACAAGCCGAAGGACTCGATACAGATCACGTGTTGCTCGAACTCTTAGAGAAGGTGCCGGAAAAGGCCGACGACACGGTTTTGGCATCGGTCGCTAAGTAGGCAGTCCGTTTGAAATGAATCTCTGTTAGGCACCCAAGTTCGATGGCGAAGACGAATATTGTTTCCGATCTCCTCTCTCCGGAACTGCTGGCTCAGTTGGAACGGATGGAACTGGTCAGCCGCAAAGTATTCCGTGGCAGAATGAAGGGTGAGCGTCGTAGCAAACGAAAAGGGACGAGCGTCGAGTTCGCCGACTTCCGGCCTTACGTTGCTGGCGACGACTTGCGATTCATCGACTGGAACATGTATGCACGTTTGGATCGGTTGTTTCTCAAGATGTTCCTGGAGGAGGAAGATCTTCATTTTTACACGCTGATTGATGCCAGTAATTCCATGGATTTCGGGACGCCGAGCAAGCTGACCTATGCCAAGCAATTGGCAGCCTCGTTAGGGTTTGTCGGTTTGTGCCGGACAGATCGGGTCCGAATTGAAACACTCGGAACCCCTATGCGAAGACCTGGCCCAATTCTGCGTGGTCGGCATAGTGTCTGGCGGATGCTCGATTATTTAAACGGGATCGAACCGGGCGAGAACGTTCCACTTCTCGAAGGAGCAAAAAACTTCTGTTTGCGAAATAGCGGTAAGGGAATCCTGGTTCTGATTTCCGATCTCATGGATAAGAGCGGATACGAACCTGCGCTCCGGTTCCTATCAACCCAGCAAATGGATGTGTATGTGATCCAGACGCTCGCACCGGTAGAGTTAAACCCGGCCGAGCAGATTAAAGGGGACCTAAAACTGGTCGACTGCGAAGATGGTGACATCGCCGAAATTACTGTAAGTCGTCCTCTCTTGGATCGCTACAAGAGAACGCTCGATGCGTTTGTCGATGGTGCACGGACTTTCTGTGCTAAACGCGGCATGGCATACATGTTGGCCAATACGGATGTCCCGGTAAGCCATCTCGTTTCCAATTACATGCGGCAACGGGGGCTTCTGCGGTGACAAGTCTCTTTATCAACACATTGGGACCACTGGGGTGGACGCTGTTGGCTCTCGTCCCTCCGGCGATAGTCGCGCTATACTTTCTGAAGTTGCGGCGGCAACCATTAGAAGTTCCTAGTACCTTCCTGTGGAGCCGCACGATCGAAGATCTCCACGTGAACAGCCTGTGGCAGAAGATGCGGCAAAGCTTGTTGCTTTTCTTGCAACTGCTATTCATCTTGCTGTTGATTCTAGCGGTCCTGCGGCCAGGTATGGACGGTGAGCAACAGTTGCTCGGCGACCGGTTCGTCTTTCTGATTGATAATTCGGCTAGTATGGGGGCGAAGGATGAAGCGTCTGGCCGCACACGACTGGAAGAAGCAAAACGTCGCGTGGAAGAAATGATCGACCAAATGGACAGTGGCGATGTAGGGATGGTCGTGACCTTCTCCGATCGGGCCACTGTCGCTCAGCAGTTTACGGACAATCAAAGAGTGCTGTCGGCCAAGGTCGCTGCGATCGAGCCCAGTGAGCACACGACGAACATCATGGAAGCCCTTCGTGTCGCTTCAGGCCTGGCCAATCCTGGGCAGTCGGCTTTTGAGGAAGGGGATGTCCAGGTTGCCGACGCCAAACCGGCGACCGCTTATATTCTCAGTGACGGTCGATTTCAAACGATTACGGACTTTTCGTTCGGGAATCTGCAACCAATTTATATTCCACTCGGAGATGAAATCTCATCCAATGTCGGCATCCTCGCATTCAGCACTCAGCGAAATCCCGAGAAGGATGACGAGCTTCAGGTGTTTTGCCGTATTGCTCGCTTTGGACCCGAACCGACCGAAGTTACGGTGAATCTCTATTTCAACGACGACCTCTTGGACGTAGCTCGAATTCCCTTAGATAACGAAGATGGCACCGGTGGGGCTCAGTTCGACTTGGGAAGTCTCGATGTCGGAAAGCTACGCCTGGAAGTCGAGCACGACGATGTGTTTCCAGCGGATAACGTAGCCTATGCAGCAATTAATCCGCCTGAACGGGCCCAGGTGTTGGTTGTAACTGAGGGGAATAATTATTTGCGATTCTCTTTAGCAACGGATCAAGTTCGGCGAATTGCCGATGTGACGCTTGTAACGCCAGACTACCTGACAGGGGAAGACTATCCCAAAGAAGCTGCCAGTGGTCGCTACGATGTAATTATCTACGACAACTGTATTCCTGAGACGATGCCGGAATCGAATACGGTTTTCTTTGGCCAGAAGCCACCTGTCCAAGGGTGGGTCTTCCAGGAAGCCCGTGTTTTGCCGCAAGTCATCGATGTGGCCCAGAGTCATCCTGTAATGAACTTCGTCAATTTGGGGAACGTCTCCATTTACAAGGCGTCACCATTGGAGGCCCCCCCAGGCAGCACGGTACTCATCGAATCAGACGAAGGGGCGTTGATGACCATCGCCCCGCGGAAGAGCTTTGAAGATGTCGTGCTAGGATTTGCATTTTTAACCTCCGAGGACGACAAGACTTTTTTCAATACAGAATGGACCAAGCGGCTTAGCTTTCCCGTTTTCGTGAAGAACCTGGTCGAGTATCTCGGTGGTGTGCGGCAAGGCCAGGGGGAATTTAGTATTCGTCCCGGCGAAAATTACGCGTTCCGCTCTAGTGGGTTCGCTAAGGAGGTTCATATTATGCCCCCATCCGGTCGCACGAGAACGATCGTACCGACCGCTGACAACTTGTTTAGCTTTGGCGAAACTGGCCAACTGGGGACTTATGAAGTTCGCGAGGGAAATGCGAAGGACGTTTCACGGTATTTCTCGGTGAATATCTTCGACATGCAAGAGAGTGAAATTCAACCTAAGCCAGAGATCGAAACCCAATGGGAAACGATTGAAGGTGAATCTGCCTGGCTGCCTATGCGGCGCGAGTTCTGGAAGTGGCTCGTGGTGATCGCGCTGTTGATCCTGCTGCTCGAGTGGTATATCTACAATCGCCGCGTTTACGTTTGATTGCCTTGCCGTAACACCAACTGCGTGATTTCTGGAGGGCAGTTCCAACGCAATGGGCTCGTTCCGCTAATGCCTCGACTGACGTGCAACAGCGTAGGGTCGAAGTAGAACACGCCGCCCGAGTACCGAGTGCCATACCAGCTTGGACTGACAATTGCACCGATCCCTGGTAAGCGAATTTGTCCGCCGTGGTTATGTCCTGCGAGCATTAAGTCGAAGTCAAATGATTTCGCCCATGCAATTTGGTCCGGCGTATGTGCCAGCAGAAGCTTTAGCGGACGCCGATCGAATTGGGAATCGTCTAGTGATGGCATATCCGCAGCAGGGGTATGCCACGGAAGCTCGTTACCTGCAAGGACCACCGGGTAACCGCGGATCGAAAGTGTCATGTGACGGCCACCCACATCAATAAAACCTTCATCGACGAGCGTCTTTCGGCAACCGCTGGGATCGAGGGTTCGTATTTCGTGATTTCCTAGGATAAAAAAGACTCCGCAATCGGCAGACAGCTCTGCAAGAGTCCGGCTCCACGCAAAGCACTCGGTACGATCGAAGATGTCTCCGGCTATGACAATCATTTCGCTCTGCAGGTCATTGGCCTGATCGACCACCTTGCGATAAAAGTCTTCCGCCATGTGACCTTTGAGGTGCAGATCGGACAGATGTGTAATGGTGAAACCGTCCAGTTCCTTGGGAAGTCTCGGAAGGAATATCTCTTTTCGATCTACCTCCAATCGCAGGATCTCGTTGCCGGGTATGAAGCTGGCGATTTGCGTGCTTGTCGATGTCAGCAACTGTGGGGCGAGGTCTGAAAAATCAAAGGAGGCAAGCAGTCGCTCGTTGAAGTAGGCCGAAGCGATCTGAGCATCCCGTTGATAAAGCACCCACAGCAAACTCGCGGCAAAGAATGCGACTACGCTGATGAAACCATAGATCATCCAGAGATAGTAAATCGACGAGTACTCGACGGTTTTGTCGACGGAAACCGGTGGGTTGAGTGGTTGTTGCATCCACCATAGAAGGAAGATTGCAGGGATTAGCACCGACATGAGGTAACAGGTATATTCGCCGAGATCGATCAACGATTGTTTGTACGGCAAACTATGAATCATGCAGTGCAGACGAGTCCAAATTGCTAGGTGTCCGATGCCTGCAAGCAACATCAACACCGCTATCAACGCATACATATTTCGCCGCAATCTACGAGGAGTTAGCCCAATGCCGTCTACAGAATAGGTGGGGATGAAGTGAAACGCTAGAGCGCATCGAATCTGGCTACGTGAAGTCTAGGTTATGCCAGTGAGATCGTTAGCTCAGATCTTGCTGATAGAGCTACGGCGACGGGGTACTGGCGAACGCGGTCATGACTCGTTCGACCGTTTCGACTAGTTGGTCAAGTCGAAACGGCTTGTAGAGAACCGCATTAGGTAGAAGACCAGCTTGACGGGCTTTAACAATCGAGTGACCAGGATCGTAGCCGAAGCCGGTCATTAAGATCATAGGGACGGGGGTGATAATGCCGCCCAATTTAACCATCAGCTGATGGCCTGACATGTCTGGCAGGTGAACATCGCTGATAATGACATCGTATCCGGACGAATGTAGGCCTGCCCGAACCATGCAAATCGCTTCAGCACCATCGTGGGCTGTTTCAACGTCACAGCCGTAACGATCCAACAAGGCGTGGGCTGCACTGCGGACTGATTCATCGGCATCGGCCACTAGAACTCGAGCCGATTTGAGCAAAGGACGCTGCTCTTGTTTCGCGGAGGCGGGAACGGCCTTGGCGGGCGTCATCTTTTCGCCAACACGCTGAATCACACGTTTAATATCGCGGCTATTCTGAATGATGTTCTTCAGTTTTTCGACGACTTCCTCGTCGTGGCCGATATAACGCTGCATCACGTTCACGGCATCGTTCAAGATTTCGTCGATAGGCAAAGCCACGGCACTGTGAATCGCTTCGACACTGGCCTGTGCCGTGTTGGCTTGCTGGGCGACGAGAAGCTCGAGTGTGTTCAATGCGACCGCAAGGTCACGACAGAAGATCTCGAGAAACTGCAAGTCGCTGTTGGTGAATGCTTGAGGTTCTGGACTCTCAACATTGAAAGATCCAATTACCTGATCGTGCAGCAGCAGAGGAACCGTCAAAGAGCTTTTTGCGCCTTTGAAGCCTTCGAGGTAGAGCGGATCCTTGCTTGTGTCTTCGCAAAGGTAGCTCTTGCCGGTCGAGGCCACGAAGCCAGTCACGCCGTTGTTCGTGCTTTGAGCGTATAGTTCTCGTTCAGCCGCTTCTTTATCGATACCGACAGACAAGAGCGGAACGAGTTCTCCGGTGCGCTGGTCGAGAAGACGAATTTCAACGACATCGAAGCTGAGCAAATCCTTGGTGTAGTGCAGGATGTTACTCTTCAGTAGTTCGATCCGCTCGGAAACCTCCATGTTGAAGATTTCTTCGGTCGTGAGATCGGCAAGTTCCATCCCTGCACGGTGGATGGCATCAAGCTTTTGTCGCTGAATGACTTCATCGGTAACGTCTCTGACGGTAACGATGAGGTTATTCGGCGGACTGTTGGGAACAAGTACAGGGGCCGCGTGCACGTGGAAGTAACGATTGTCTTCCGTGCGGAGCGTCGACCCGCTTGCTTGCCCTGTAGACATAGCCGTGTGGAAGGGACAGTAGTCAGGGCCTAGTATCTCGGGACTGTTTAGTGCCGCATAGAAGTTTTGGCCAACCAGGTCACCACGATTAGCCCATCGCTGCAAACAGGAATTCACCCACTCGATGGTGTTGTCTCGGTCGAGCATCGCGACACCATCAGGCATGCCGTCAAGAATATGCTCGTTCTCAAGCAGGTTACTGATGCGGCTTGCCACCTCTTGGTGCGAGGTCGTAATGAATAAGCCGCTGTAAGGGTCATTTCGAAGTTTGGCAATCACGCGAAGTGGGTTATTCACTTCCGTGACTTCAAAATCCTGGCGAAGCTCCGCAACGACACCAGAATCGTTGGTCGAATCGCACAGACACAGGATTTTGGGTTTCGCCGCCAACCCCAATACTCCTCAGAAACATGCTTTCGCGTTAATTGACTCAGTGAATTATACGTTCAACTTTGCCATGTACAATTATCTGCCCATCTAATACGCATTCGGCGTTCTAATGGGCAGAAATTAGCCAACACGCAAAGTTTGCCAAAATTCACTGGCCTGCGAGGTTATTCATAATGCTTATTCCGAAACTTGGAAAACCCAATCTTGAAATAATTTCATGGGTCTCTTCGAAAATTCATTTAAAGGCATAAATGGAATTTCCCAAGTTTCTCATTGTTACCATTATCTAAAGCAATGGAAGCATCGTCGTCTGAAAACTCGCAAAAACAGAGCAATTGCGGATACTCGCTACTGTCGCCTGATGAAGACGTGAAGAGCGAGTTCGCCTTAGCGTGATGCGGTTGATGTTTGGTTGGACGCATCGAGCGATAGAGAAATTCCCGACTTGGCAAAAGTAGGGTTCCAAGCCTGGAGCAACTTGAGGCCAATAAACCCCCCTAGATGCTCATCCGAGGGTTCTAGAACGATAACTGATATATCTAGAAGGGTTGCTGATCCCATTCGCACCTGCGAAAGCTTACCCGTTCGAGCTTTGGTTTCGTGCCCGCATGGGAGGGTCACTGGCACGGTACCACCTAAATTGCGCAAGCCAGCGGTATAAGCCATGTTGGATGTCAAAATTAGTCGATTGTCTTTCGGACAGATGGTTACAACGGTCGGAAACTGGTCGCTCAATACGACGCCCACGCGTTTTTGATCTCCCTGTAGATACATCGGGACGTCATCCAAATCGATCGAAGCACGCGCTTTTCGAGTGATCTGACCAATTTGCTCGGTACGTGAGAGAGGTCCGATGCTTACCTCGGGATGAGCTTCCAGCCAGTTTCGAGTTGTATCGGACAGTTTTTGATAGACCTGGTTAATCTCTGCAGAAGCCCTTTCTACTCGAACCGCTAGAACCGCTGCCTGTTGATGCATCAAAGTTAACGATTCAAGCATTGCACGCATGTGCGGTTGAGCGCCAAGTCGTTTAGGATCAACGCCATCTCGAAGTTCTCGGCTCGCTTCTTTCAGTTGATCGACTTGCTTTTGAACTTTCTTCTCTTCGTCGGTTCCGACGGCCGAACGCCGCATGATGTTAGCAATCTGATCAATCAATTTGGAGGTCGCCTGCTGCTTTTGCCATCTCAGTGCGTTATCTGCTACGGCAAGATCAACCTGACGACGCAGGGGAATAGTGCGTTTGACGATATCTTCTAGCGAATCCAAATCTCTTCTTAATGCAAGTTCTTCCGGTAGGATCCACTTCGACCCGAATTTTTCAAATCCATTTTCAGCTAGTGGGTTAGGGACTTCCGCACCAACAGATAAGCTGGCGAACATGCCTAATAGGCAGACTCCCATCAGGGAAACCAAACTAAGGCGTCGCGCGACGGATCGCTCCATGAGAACCACGAGCTAGGGATGAGTGGAAAAGGAGTCGGGAGTATTGTTCCTTTGAATGCTCCCGGAAGTCCTTTAGTTTGCAAACTGCGGCGATTTCTTGCAAACGATTCGTTAAAAAGAATTTTTTGCGTACCACCCAGTGTTACTGGAAGACCGACTCGATTTCTTTCAATCGGGCGTCTTCTGCCTTGTTCGTACGGTTGCCGAATCGGCCCAAAACGTCCCCGACAGCGGTCGCAACGGCGTTCGAGCGGTTCATGATGCTGACTTTCAGGTCAGCAATTTGCTCGGGGGTCATTTGGGTCATGACGGTCTTGATATATTTCTTCCAGACCGCGAAGCCATCTTCCGTAGGACCATCAATCAGCCAGTGATTAAGAACCTCGAAGCCCGGATCACCCGGTTTCATGTTCCATTCGCTCGCCATCTTCATGATCAAGTCGCGTTCTTCAAGATTAAGAACGCCGTCCGCATATGCAACGCATACCATCGGGTACATGGTCAATGCGGCCATGCTATGCGCGGTGATACCCAGGTCCATGAGTCTCTGGACAAGCTGCTTGTCGTCGATCCCAATCGCCTTTGAGAGTTCTTCCAGCTCTTCGTCATGCTTGATCTGTTCCCGCAATTTCTCCAGAAGCTCTTCGTTCTCAGCGGCGAACATGGAATCTAACATGGTTTGGAAGTCAGATTCATTGAACTGGTGGTGAGGTTGGTCCGTCACGGGGAAATCCTTAGTCGCACGAGGGGGAATTTACGAGTGGTGAAAGCGCCGTAAGGTTCAATTAATTGTACTGATTAGCAGAGCCTAAAACCAGAATGGTCGATCAGGTTCCGATATAGCGTGCATGAAGCGAACGCGCTACGACAGGGTCACTTGTCCCATGGACTATGCAGCGTCCGTCACCAAAGAGCGTAAACGCATGCTCGCCAATGTTTGCTCGTAGCAAGTAAGGGTTTACTTCGATCGTTCCCAGCGGCTTCAATTTTTCGGCAAATGCAGTGAGGTCGATCATTTCGTTTTCGACAAAACTTAATTGAACCGCATCTCTCCCACATAGCACTGCAGATTGACTTCCCTTTTTCCCCGCAAGCCATTCGAATTCTCGACGACCACATGCCGGACAATCGGTGTTGTCTTTTAGGCCATCCAGTTTCACCGGCCGAATACGATTCTCCCACAGATCGAACACGGTCAACGCTCGGCTGACTTGCTGTGTATGACCGCTAAGAATTTTGATCGCTTCCATGCTTTCAATCGAAGCGATGACGCCGATGATTGGGGCAAGGATGCCAGCCGTGTCGCACGTCGGTGTGGTGCCTGGGGGAGGTGATTCCGGCACAACGCACCGCAGACACGGTGTTTCTCCCGGAACGATAGTCATGGTCTGGCCTTCGGCGCCAATGCATCCCCCATACACCCAGGGGATACCAAGCTCTAGCGAGGCATCGTTGAGCAGAAAACGGATCTCGAAGTTATCGGTCCCGTCGACAATCACATCGACGCCGTCGCAAAGCTGACGAATGTTGCGATGATCGACGTCGGTGATTTCAGCCTCGATGCGAATGTCAGCATTGGCTGCAGCCAAGTGATTCTTAGCCGCGATGGCCTTGGGCAAACGCTGGCGAACATCTTCTTCGGTGTAAATGACCTGCCGTTGAAGATTGTTCCATTCGATGAAGTCGCGATCGACAATTCTTAGCGTTCCCACGCCGCTGCGAGCCAATGTGTTGGCAATCACCGAACCAAGCGCACCCAGGCCTACCACTAGGGCTGTCGACTGAGCAAGCTTCTCTTGTCCCTCACGACCGAAGCGAGCATAGCTTGTCTGGCGAGCGTACCGAGCAAAAGGTTCTTGATTGGGATCTGTCATTAGGAAGGCTCCCACATTAGCCACAGACCGGCGAACTCAGCACCATTTTTGAGACTGGCCTGGAATTTATCGCAATGAGCACGAACTTCTTCTCCTGAAAGTACGCCAGCATCCAATTGTCGCGTGACGACCACGGGAAGTCGACGTTCGGGCTGCCAATTAGCATGAATCAAGTCTTCCGACACGACCGCGAATTTTGCCCAGTCGGGAGTCGGTTTGCCGGGGCTAATCTCTGCTCCTAACAGGAGATGAGAATGGGCTTCGGCAATGATTTCGAGCGATGAATCGGATGGCAAAACGAGCATCAAAACGGCCGCTGAACGGCTCAGCCGTTCGATTTCTATTTGGGGATATCCATCCGGCCAAACAATCAACGGCAAGCCAGCAATATTGCCAGAATCGATATAGGCGAGGTCCCCCCTGCGGTGGATGGGGGTTATGGCATTGGCGATCAATTCCTTGTCATTGCGGTAGCTTCCACGTGCAGCGCGAACAACCCACCGGCGATCTTCCTGGTAGAAGCTTTCACCACGAACCCGAAGGTCACGTAGTCCGATGAGCGGTGCATGCCCATTTAATGCATAGATCGCAGGGTTTTGAATGCTCCATAGGCAAGGTTCAGGGATAACGGCCTTCCAAGCCTTTTGCCCATGCAATTCTGTCGGTCGAAAGAAGTACTTCGCTTTGAGTGTCTGCGCTTTGCTGCTGATCGGACCTTCCAGATAAGGAGAATCGGCATCTTCTCCTTCGCCTGGGAAATACCAGACTTCCGCTTCTAGCGTTGAAGTCTTTCCTTGACGAAGCATGTTTAGGCCTTCAACATTTTGAGAGCCACCGCGAGATGCTTCCCGGTCACCGAGTCAGGGTTTGCTGCGATCTCTTCCGGCGTTCCTGTTGCTACCATGTTGCCACCTTCATCGGCGGCTCCGGGGCCAAGGTCAATGATATAGTCGGCGGCCGTCATGACGTGGATGTTGTGCTCGACGACGATCAGCGAGTGACCGATTTGCAGAAGGTTCTCGAAGCAATCCAGCAGCTGCACAATGTCGGCAAAGTGCAAGCCGGTGGTTGGTTCGTCCATGAGAAACAAAGTGCGGGCCTTTTTGGTAGTCGCCAAATTGCCGGCTAGTTTCAACCGTTGGGCTTCCCCGCTGGAAAGCGTATTGGCCGGTTGGCCGAGACGAAGGTAGTCGAGACCTACTTCATTAAGCAGGTTTAGCTTGCCTTGCACCTTGGGCTGACCGCGGAAGAAAACGAATGCCTCACGAACGGTCATATTCAATACGTCGGCAATGCTCTTGCCGCGGTAGGTGATCTCCAGGACTTCCTTTTTATAGCGTTGTCCCTTGCACTCAGGACACTTGACGTAGACATCGGCCATGAACTGCATGTCAATGGCGATGTGCCCGTCGCCATTGCAGCTTTCGCAGCGGCCTCCTTGTACGTTAAAGCTGAAGTGACTGGCGGTCAGGTTTCGTGTCCGGGCCTGCATGGTTCCGGCAAAGACGTTGCGGATCTCGTCGAAGGCTTTGATATAGGTAACGGGATTTGACCGCGGAGAGCGTCCAATGGGCCCCTGATCGACGAGCACCACATCATCGATTTGACCATCGCCGAAGACATCGTCATACGGCAGACTCTGGATGTTTTCTTTCTTCTTGCGTCGGCAGAGCGCTGGATAAAGTGTTTGATCGACAAGTGAGCTCTTGCCTGCCCCGGAGACGCCTGTGACAACCGTTAGGACGCCAAGTGGAAACTCGACCTCCAGGTTCTTAAGGTTGTTACCACATGCTCCCTTTAAGCGGACTCTCCCGTGGGTGGCTGTCCGTCGGTCTCGCTTGCGGACCACGCTGCGATGGCCAGAGAGGAACTCGCCGGTCAGGCTGTCTTCATCCTCTTCGATCTCGGAGGGCGGCCCTTGAAACATGATCTCTCCGCCACGTTCCCCTGCCCCGGGACCGAACTCGACGATCTGATCCGCCGCGCGAATGAGCGACTCTTCATGTTCGACAACGACCACCGTATTGCCACGGTTTCTCAGGTCAATAATTGCTTCATTAAGTCGCGTGATATCGCTTGGGTGAAGTCCGGCTGTTGGTTCGTCAAGCACGTACAGCATGTTCACCAAGCTCGATCCGAGCGTGCTGGTGAGAGTGACCCGCTGGGCTTCCCCACCACTGAGCGTTCGCAGTGATCGGTCCAATGCAAGGTAGCCTAGGCCGACGATGCACAAGTACTCTAAGCGAGCGAGTACCTGCGGGAGCACTTGGCGGCAAAGGGCGCTTTGATAGTCATTGAGGTTCAATTGACGGAAGTGCTCGAGGGCATCCACTATTTTCATCGAGGCTATCTCGGCGATATTTTTACCACCGACACGAACGGCCAAGGCTTCCGGACGGAGACGTGTCCCTCGGCAAGACTCGCACATGCGGAAGCTTCGCCATCGGCTAAGGAAAACCCGCATATGCATCTTGTATTTGCGGCGTTCAAGCCAGGCAAAGAAACCTTTGAGGCCTCCGAATTCACGTTCCGGTACGCCTTCGATGATCAGATTGACCTGTGCTTCCGTCAGATCGCGGTAAGGACTATTGACGGGAATGTCATAGTCGGGAGCCAACGCGATCAGCTCTTCCAACTCGTGTTTGTAGGCTGGCGTATTCCAGGGCGCGATGGCACCTTCGGCAATCGACTTACGACGATCTGGGACAATCAGATCCATGTCCATGTCGATAATGTTGCCAAAGCCTTCGCACTCGGGGCATGCGCCCAAAGGACTGTTGAAGTTGAACAGACGCGGGTCGGGTTCAATGAATTCTAAGTTGCATGCTTCGCACCGAAGTTGACTGCTGAAGCGAAGGCTTTGCCAGGTGGTTCCATCGATTTCGACGGCAGTCCCCTGCCCTTTCAGTTCACCTTCCTCTTGTAGTTGAAGCAATATCTCGCAGACACCGTCCCCATGCGCGAAGCCTGTTTCGAGCGATTCACGGAGGCGTTCGATTTTGAGCGATTCGAGCGTCAGTCGGTCGACCACCACCGAAATCGATTCGCCTGATTCGAGTCGCTGGGTGAGGGGGCCGTCTTGGTCTGGCGTTAACGAGATGGTTTGCCCGGCAACGATTGCTCGTACGAAGCCATCTTCACGTAGCTGTTCGGTGACCCCTTCGCATTCATCGCTTTCACAGGTAACAGGAAATGCGACCATCATCCGGCCACTCGCCCCAGCCTCGCTGAGTTGATCGGCAACACGCCCAGGGGTGTCTTTGGTAATCGGCTGATTGCAACTCGGGCATATAATATGGCCGATCTTGCTGAAGAGAAGCCGCAGGTAATCAGTCGTTTCGGTGGCCGTACCCACTGTGGAACGGCTTGAGCGGGTGTCGTTTACCTTGGTGACAGCCAAAGCTGGCGGAATGTTATCGATGCGGTCGGCATCCGGCTTTTCCAGTCGATCGAGAAATTGCCGCGTGTAGGCCGAGAAGCTCTCGATATATCGACGCTGTCCCTCGGCGTAGAGCGTGTCGAGGGCCATGCTGGTTTTACCGCTCCCACTGACACCACAGAAGACAATCAGCTGACGGTGTGGAATGTCGAGATCCACCTTTTTCAGGTTATGAACTTCGACCCCTCGGGCTTCAATCTGCAGTGTCGACAAGGCTCGCCTTCCTACTGGACGGGATCCATCATGGCAAAGGAACTTTTTATAGTAACGAGAATGTTCTCGTGAGAATACCAGGGGGGAGGACTGTCCGCTTGTTCAGGCTTTGGGGGTGAGATAAGTTTTCTTTGTTCCAAGTACCCGCGGTCTGCCAGGAGTAAAGTGAATATGAAGATTCAGAACATCGATCAAGGCGATTCGATGAAAGTCGAGATGGACGGCGTCGACGGATGCCAGGTAAAGCAATTGATCAGCCAGCAAGATGGTGCTCCGTTGTTCGCCATGCGCCAATTTGAAGTCGCCCCGGGAGGTTACACCCCCCACCACCATCATCCCTACGAGCACGAAGTCTACGTGATCGCTGGGGAAGGCGTCATTTTGGAAAAGGACTCGCCCCGTCCTATCAAAGCAGGAGACGCAATTTTGGTCGAGCCGGACGAAGTACATCAGTTCCGCAATACGGGAACCTCGCCGCTCAAGTTCCTGTGTCTGGTTCCTAACGCAGCTAACAACGCCCAGTTCCCGCCAGAGTGCCAGGAATAGCACATTCTTTCGGTGACGGTCACTCTAGCCCTTTCCTCACGGGGACGAAGAAGGAAACCTTTTCATGTCGGTCGAAACGGATATCCAGAAGCTGCGAGACCAGATCCGCTATCATGATCGGAAGTACTACGTCGAAGCCAGTCCCGAGATTTCGGACCTTGAGTACGACAAGCTTCTCAACGAGTTAAAAGAACTGGAGTCGCAGTACCCAGATCTGATTACGCCTGACAGTCCCACGCAGCGAATCGGCGACGCCCCGGTTCCTTACCTGGAGCAATTCGAACATCGTATCCCGATGCTTTCGATCGACAACACTTATAGCCTTGAAGAGTTGAAAAAGTACGGGGAGCGAATTAATAAGCTATTGCCCGACGAGAAGATTGCCTGGGTTGTGGAACTGAAGATAGACGGTGTGGCGGTATCGATTTTATATGAGGATGGTGTCCTCACGCGGGCGTTAACGCGAGGTAACGGAACGGTTGGGGACGATATCACGCATAACGTTCGCACGATCGCCGATGTGCCGCTCAGGCTGTCGGGCGAAAGTGTTCCGCCGGTAGTGGAAGTTCGCGGCGAGATCTACATGACCAACGCCGATCTGGTGAAGCTTAATGAAAGGCAAACTGAAGCCGGGCAACCTGCCTATAAGAATACTCGCAATGTAACAGCCGGAACGATCCGTTTGCTTGATCCTCGCATTGCCGCCGAGCGTAACCTGCGGGTCTTCTGCCACGGTGTCGGATACGCCGAAGGATTAAAGGCAACCTCGCATACTGAATTCCTGCAAGAGTTAAACTCTTACGGCCTGCCAGCGACACCATTCGTGAAATCGTTTGTCGATTTTGATTCGGCAATCGAGCACTGCCAGGAATTGATCGAGTCGCTGCATGAACTTGAATTCGAGGTCGACGGGCTTGTCTTGAAAGTCGATCGATTCGAGCAACGAGAACGTCTTGGGACAACCTCTAAGAGTCCTCGATGGCTGATCGCTTATAAGTTCGAGAAGTACGAAGCGATTACCAAGGTCAATAACATCGAAGTCCAAGTCGGCAAAACGGGCGCTATTACGCCGGTGGCGATCTTGGAACCGGTAGAACTAGCCGAGACGACCGTTTCGCGGGCCAGTTTGCATAATGCGGATGAAATCGAGCGTAAGGATGTGCGAATCGGCGACGTTGTGGTTGTCGAAAAGGCCGGTAAGATCATTCCGCATATCGTTCGCACGGAGAAACACGAGCGAAAAGTAGATTTGCCGCCCTTCCCTTTTCCTAAGAACTGCCCTTCGTGCGGTACTCCGGTCGTCAAGGATGAAGGAGGGGTAACCATCCGTTGCCCCAATTGGCAGGGTTGCCCGGCTCAGATTAAGGAACGCATTCGTTACTTTGCCACACGTAATGCGATGGATATCGAAGGTCTGGGAGACAAACTGGTCGATATGCTGGTCGACGAGCAGCTAGTGAAAACTTACGGCGATTTGTATCGGCTTACTTCCGACCAAATCGCTGCCCTGCCCCGCATGGGAAAGAAGTCTGGCGACAATCTAGTTGCTGCGGCAACGGAAAGTAAATCGCGGGGGCTTGGCCGCCTATTGAATGCACTTTCTATTCGCCATGTCGGTGCTCGGGGAGCAGAGCGTTTGGCCATGCACTTTGGAACCATCGACAAGTTGATGCAAGCATCAGAAGAAGAACTTGCCGAAATCGAAGACATTGGTGGCGTAATCGCCAAGAGTGTCTGCGAGTATTTCCTAACCGAATTCGGGCAGGAAACCATCGAAGATCTGCGGGGCATAGGGGTTTCGATGGAGACGGTCAAGCGAAGTGCAGATTCTGGCCCGGCGGTCTTCGATGGAATGGCGTTCGTTGTGACCGGCTCGCTAGAGAAGTTCACGCGGGATGAAATCGAAGAGCTGATTCGGGCGCGTGGCGGGAAAGCGTCGGGAAGCGTTTCTAAGAAGACAAGTTTTGTCATTGCTGGTGAAAAGGCCGGTAGTAAGCTTGAAAAAGCCCAAGCCTTGGGAGTGCGAGTTCTTAATGAACAGGAATTTGCTGATCTGCTGGCCGAGAAGGACGCAGGTGTTGACGGCTAAACCCGCACGAACTGGGTTGGTTTCAAACGGGTCGATTTGTTATCGTCACCCAGAGTTTATGGAACAATAGTCGGTTCGCAGGTTTAAATTGCCTGGAACTGAAATGCTAGCGTCGCAAGGATGCGTCAAATGCGCGTTTGTGGATTCACAATTCTGCGAGACGGAGTGCGGTTCGGGTACCCGTTTGTTGAGAGTATTCGTTCGGTATTACCACTGGTCGACCGATTCGTCATTCAAGTAGGGGATTGCTCCGACAATTCTCTGGAAGTCTTGAAGGCGATCAACGATCCCAAGATCGACATAGAAATCACGCCATGGGATCCCGAAATGAGGAAGGCCGGCGAAGTGCTGGCCCACCAGACCAATCTGGCAATGGACCGTTGCGATGGGGATTGGTTTTTCTATATCCAAGCGGATGAAGTGATCCACGAAGACGATTACCCTGTGATTCGACGGGCGATGAAAGACAACTGGCACAAGCCGTGGGTCGATGGTATTCGCTTTCGATATTTACACTTTCGGGGTGACTACAATATTCGAGATCCACTGGGGTATCGACGGCAGGTTCGGATCGTGCGAAATGATCGCCACATTCGTAGCGTTGGCGATGCTTGCGGTTTCGGGAAGAATGGCCACCGCTTACGGTCTAGCCTAATTAATGCTCGTGTTTTTCATTACGGGTATGTCCGTCCCCCGAAGGAAATGGCCGAAAAGGCTGCTCAATTCCAGCAGTTCTACGTCTTCGATAAAAAGGGTAACCAGGTCCGTAAGATCAAAGACCGCCCGTTAGAAGAAGTGGGCGAATACATTTACGACATGCAGTCTTGTGTTCCTTACAATGGAACTCACCCTGCTTTAATGGCGGATCGAATCGAAGCCAAAGACTGGGAAACGCCTGATTTCAAGCATATTCCGCTGTGGCGAAATAAATTCTGGTGGCACGGGCGCTTGAAGAAAGCCGTTCCGCAGATCTTCAATCCTAAGCAACCACGGGTTGACCATGCCTCAAAGAAGTTGCCGACGACTCAGTTGGATTCACCTGCCAAGGCGGCTTAAAGTTTATCCGCGTCGCCGTGAGATGCGCGGCGATAATCGTATTGACCTCCTCTTATGAATTCGCGATTTGATTTTTACTCGCGAGCTTCATATCGATTACACCGTCCCTGAAGTACGTTTCTGGGACATGTTGAGAAAAAAGGCCATTTGATTCTTCTGAATCAGATGGCCTTTTATTGTCTTTGATGCTGTGAACGGCTTGGATCGACTACTTTGTTGAAGTCGACGAAGGCTCGATGTCTTTCAGCGATCGTCCTAACCGCTTTCGGCTCCCGCCACGCGTGGTGGTGCTGCCGGAACTGGAAGAGTTGCTGATCTTCTCCGTCTTAGCATTTTGCAGAAAACCCAACATGTTTTTGTCGGAACCTTCGGCTTCGGTCGGCATTCCGATTTCTTCCACGGCGTCCGAAACGCCTAGCAAGACGGCCGACTTGACTCCGTTACGCATCCACTCGAAGAAATTGAAGTTGTTGCTCATATTCCAAATACCCTTTCTAACCGCCCGAGACTTGTGTGGGCGCGAAAATTACCAAGATGATTGAGGCGGGTCTAGGTCAAAACGCCCGCAACAATACCGGGCAATAGGTTTCATTGGGGACTATTCAGATTTCAGTCGAGTGAGTGCTCGCATACCACGGGCGATTGTGGCCACTCTCCTTCACCGAAAATGGGCCACATCAAAACTGGAAAACTCAAGGACAGTTCATTCGCTATAACCGGAACCGCCTTGTGTGAATTTAAAATGGGCAATCTAAAAAGACCGTTATGCTTGTACAGAGTCTGACGATAACCAGTGCTATCGTACGGAAACGATTGGCAATTATTGGACGAATGCTGGCCGCAGGAGGCAGGTGAACGATGAGCGACGGTTATCGCAATCACGGTGGAGAAGAGCACGCCTACGAACCTTACAGTTGGGGTTCTTTCGCGTTCGGGATCATTTTGGGCGTGGTCTTGGTCTATGTTTTTGCCGTTCGCCCTTCGGAAGAGCAACTTCACGACCTCAACATCCGCGTCTCGCGTCTGGATCGGTCGGTCGAAAAGCTGAGTAAGGCAGCTTCTACCATCAGTGGTACCAATGATCTGCTGGCTTCTTTGGAAGAACAGAAGTTGCTGACCCAGCGTGTCAGTGCAGTCAACGATCAACTACTGACTCAGTTTCAAAGGCTGACGTCGATGGAACTGGCCATGCACGAGGCAGAAGTTACACTCGATCGAATTTCGAGCCTGCATGATCGTGTCGCAAACCAGTATCCTGCTGCGATCCAGGCCGAGCATGTGTTCAACCAGTCGGCCAATTTGAACTCTCAGCTGATTCTGTCTCAGAATGACGTCCGTAAGGCAAAACTTACGTTGGCGGATTTGGTCAACCTGCAGGATCGACTCGTCCTGCAAGCACAGCAAGCAAACCAGGCAGACTTGGTTTTGCAAAATGTTTTTGCGATGCAGCAAGAATTGGTTGATGGGCAATCTCGAACGGAAAAAGCCCGACAAGTTGCCAATGACATGATCCAGATTGAAGCCGACTTGATCTGCCAGATGGGAGATTCCCAATTTGCGGTTCAATCTTTGGAGCAACTTCTGACGATGCAGAAACAGTTGAATCATGCCGGACACGATATGGAGGAAGCGCAGTCCAATGTGGGGGAGCTCCTAGCTCGTCTTGGATCCCCGACGCCCGCTTCGCCTCCGTCCTCGCCAGTCAGTCCGTGGAAAGTGATTCAAAGCCTGACCAGCCAAGTGAGCCAGCAGCGACTAGTACCGATGACCCCGTCGGAATTTCATCGCCTGGCGGAACACTTGACGCAGGGAGCACCCCCTGCTGTTGCCGACCTTGTCGCACCGAGTGCTGCGAAGGTCCGTTAACGCGATTGATACGCAGACTGCGTCGATAGGCTCAGGATAATACAATTGCAGTTTGATACGGCGGCACGGAGGCCTTTAGTCCTTGTACGCCAGCATTAAGAGCGTCCCTTGCTGTTCGCAGCTCGGGACGCTCTTTTTTTGCCTATGTTGCACGCATTGATGAGACCGAACAAGCCGATTGATTCATCACGCTAACGATTGATCTTGGCAACAGGTCAGAATTTCCTTATACGACTCTTTTCGGTAATTGCCCACCTAGGAGTCCGATAAGGAAATTCCCCGAATGGGATGGTTCTCTCCGCAATCAATACAGGTCTTGTCCCTAGTTACGCTACTGACGCTAGCTTCAAGCGTGCGCGCTTCGGAACAGGCGTCTTTGGATGGAATCGGATTAAGCTACTTCGACCAGGCACCTACCGAAAAGTCGGACGCTGAGTTCGTCCACTATCTGATGCCTGAAGGCGACGTACAATCCTCGTTGTCTTCTGTGCTGGAGGTGCCTCCGCTGCCAGAGCTACCCAAGCCAAAGCCAGAAGAAGAAAAGCCTGCAGAGCCCAAGCCGGAAGAGATAGAGAAACCGAAAGAGACCAAGCAGGAAGAGGAGCCGGAGGAAGAGGAAGATACGTATGGATATTTCGAATATGTTCCGTACGGACAGTACTACCATGTCGACTATTGGCTAGGTGAGGCAATCTGGAAAAACAGTGCAGAGCTAGGCTTAAATGGGCAAACAGGTAATACCGAATCTAACAGTTTGCGTGTCGGCGCTAAAATTAAACGCGAAGGGAAAGGGACGATCTTTTCCGCAGATATTCGCCATCTTCGAACGAGCGACAAGGACGGTCTCACGCAGAACAACGCCTACGTGAAACATAAGTTGGAATGGCCACTGAAGCTTCATAAGAATTGGTCCTTGTTTGAAAAAACGGACATCGAATACGACGCATTCAAAGCGTTCGATATGCGGTTGGTTTTCAACGGCGGTGTGAGTTACAAGCCGTATAAGACCGATGCAACAGATTGGACGTTGTCCGTCGGTTCTGGTTTTTCACAGGAATACGGCAGTCCTCAGAAGGGGATTATTCCGGAAGCGACGCTTGGATCGGAATTAAACCATCAGCTTACCGAGAAACAGTCATTTCAGCTCAAATTTGAATTCTTCCCTGCATTTGAAGCCGACCAGGGCTACCGCAGCGTGACCGATGCAAGCTATACGATAGCTTTGGATCATGGACTTTCGTTGAAGATCAGCGCTGAAGATCGCTACGACAGTACCCCCAACGATCGCAAAAGAAATGACTTGGATTATGCCTGTTTGCTGATCTGGCAGTTCTAACTGGCTCGGAATGCTGCTTAGCGCATCGCTCGCTTGGTTTATACTGGAGCAAGTCTGAAAGAGTATCTCGCCCCAGCCGAACTTCCTCGGAGCGTTCTACGATGCGTACCCTATTGCTGTCCTGGACTTGCTTGCTTCTGTTTGTCTTCTCGTCCGCAGTCTTTGCGGATGATGCCAAGTTAAAGGCCTTGATCGTCGATGGTCAAAATAATCATGGAGTTTGGCCCAAAACGACTCAGATGATGAAGTCATACCTAGAGGATTCAGGGAAATTTACCGTAGATGTCGCTACGACAGGTAAGAAATCAACCGATGGGTTTGCTCCCGTTTTCAAAGACTATGATGTCGTCATCAGCAATTACAACGGTCAGCGTTGGCCTAGTGCTACGGACAAGGCCTTTGTCGAATATGTGAACTCTGGCGGCGGCTTCGTTGTCGTACATGCTGCGAACAATGCGTTTGGCGACTGGGACGAATACAACCGCATCATTGGGCTAGGGGGTTGGGGTGGCCGTAATGCCCAGAGCGGGCCTTACGTTTACTTCAACAAGCAAGACGAAATCGTCCGCGATACCTCCAAGGGTAAAGGGGGGCACCATGGACGCCAGCATCCATTTCAAGTGATCGTGCGGGACGCAGATCATCCGATTACTCAGGGAATGCCCAAGTCGTGGATGCACACGCAAGACGAATTATACGATCAGCTTCGTGGCCCTGCTGAAAACATGAAAGTGCTTGCCAC
Organism: Bremerella alba; assembly: GCF_013618625.1. NCBI lineage: Bacteria > Pseudomonadati > Planctomycetota > Planctomycetia > Pirellulales > Pirellulaceae > Bremerella > Bremerella alba. The sequence goes on from NZ_JABRWO010000003.1 coordinate 388,166, forward strand.
TGCCTATGCCGATCCAGCGACCGGCGGAAGTGGACGGCACGAACCGATGATTATGACCATCGACTATGGCAAAGGCCGCGTTTTCCACACGCCGATGGGGCATGCCGAATATTCAATGGAATGCGTTGGTTTCATTACGACCTTGCTTCGCGGAACAGAGTGGGCCGCTACGGGGAAAGTTACTAAAACGATTCCGGATGATTTTCCCGAACCCAACGCCGAGGCAAAGCGTCCGTTTGAAGCGGAAAAGAATTAGTTGATCGCTTAGTAGGTGGGCATGCTTGGGTCGATATCCTGAGCCCAAGCGTGGATACCGCCGGCCATATTCTGCACCTTGGGGAACCCTTGTTGACGCAGCCACTGGGTGACTCGCATACTACGTCCCCCGTGATGACAATGCACGACAATGTGCCGCTGACGGTGTGGTTCTAATTCGCTTAGACGATCCTGAATCTCGCTCATGGGAATGAGCGTAGAACCGTCAATGCGGACCAAGTCGAACTCATTCTGTTCGCGGCAATCCAGCAAGACGAAATCGGCCTTCTGGTTTGTCAGTTCTTGAACGTCGAGGCAGGTTGTTTCGATAGGTAGGCTGGTTTCTTCAGACATTTCTATTTCCTGGCAGTTGGAAGTTAATGTACCGACGAATCTAAAGGATGAGGCCGTCCATCGTCCAGTAGGACGTAATCTGATAAGTTGGATGGTTTACAGGATGCACGTCTTACTCAGCCAGTTTACCGATTAGCATGAATCTCGAAGCAACCCGAACATTCTCAATCGAAGTCATCCAAACGCTTCAGTCGGCAGGGTTTCAGGCACTTTGGGCAGGGGGGTGCGTAAGAGACTTGCTACTGCGAAAGCCGTCGAAAGATTTTGATGTCGCCACCGACGCCACGCCGGATCAGGTCCGCGATCTTTTCGGTTTCGATCGAACACTGCCGATTGGGGCCTCTTTTGGGGTTATCACCGTGCAAGGGGGCAAGCGTCGAGGTCAGGTTGAGGTCGCCACTTTTCGGACCGATTTGGGGTATTCCGACGGTCGTCGGCCAGATGAAGTTCGCTTTAGTAGTGCCGAGGAAGATGCTCAGCGACGCGACTTTACGATCAACGGGATGTTCTATGATCCTATCCAAGAGAAGATTCTCGACTATGTCGGCGGACAACGCGACCTGAAGAATCGCCTAGTACGCAGTATCGGCAACCCATACAAGCGTTTCGAGGAAGACAAGCTGCGAATGCTCAGAGCTGTAAGGTTTAGCTCAACCTTTGCTTTTGATCTAGAACTGCAGACTCAGCATGCGATCCGCGAGTACGCCAGGCATATTCACGTCGTGAGCGCGGAGAGAATCGCTTCCGAGATGCGGCGAATGCTGACTAACGATCATCGCATGATCGCCGTGAGAATGTTGCGAGATCTGACTTTGCTGCACGAGATTTTTCCCGAAGCAGATTCAACCGTGGGCCATGCGCTGCGGTGGAGCGAGACCTATCATTCGCTTCAGCGTTTAACACTGAGTGACTTTCGAATCGCGATGGCGCTACTATTGAGATATCCCTGTCAAAATAGCGTGTTGAATGGCAACCCTCTCAAGCCAATTCAGCCAGCCGAAAGGGTGTGCGATCGCTGGAAGTTAACCAACGACGAGACAAAAACAATTCAATGGTTGCTACGGCACGAATATACTATTCGCCATGCAGAACAAGTTACTTGGCCAAAGCTTCAGCGGTTATTGATTGCTGACTCGGCACCGCTGTTGCTAGGCATGGGGTATGCCATTCAGCGAGCTCGTGATTACTCAACGTCCGGCGTAGAATATGCCGAATCTCGCATGAGCCTGCCAGAAGAAGAATTGAATCCCCTTCCTCTCCTCTCTGGCAGCAACTTAATTCAAGCTGGATTCAAGCCAGGTCCGCAGTTTCAAAGAGTGCTTGAAGCGGTTCGCGATCAGCAACTGGAGAAACGCCTGCACACCACCGAAGAGGCTTTGGCTTTCGCTAGGGCTAATTGGGATTTAGACCACAGCTAAACTGACAACAAACCAGACAAAGAACAGACAACCGAAGGACGACCCGATGCATTTTCTACTGGAATTAATCATTCGCTGGGCCCACATCATACCGGCTATCATTCTCGTAGGAGGAACGCTTTATATGGTTTTGGCATTGCGTCCCGCGATACAAGCAACCGAGTTTTCCGAAAAGGACGAGTTAAAGTCGGCAATTCGTGCGCGCTGGGCCAAGGTTGTGATGATCTGTGCCGGCATCATTCTTCTTAGTGGGATTGCATCCCTGGTGCTTCAAGCAACCACGTATACGTTCCCTCAGAAGTATTATCATCCCGTAGCTGGGATGAAGTTTTTATTGGCGTTGGTCATTCTTTACATTGCCAGTTTGCTGAGTGGGCGTAGTAAGAATGCAGAGAAGTTCCGCGAGAAGGAGGCCTTCTGGCTGAAGCTCAACGCTACTCTGGCAGTCATCTTGGTGTTGATGGCCGGAACGCTACGAGTGGCCGATCGCGTGCCTAAAAATGCCGATTCTGCCGATTCTGAGGTCTTAGCTCCTTCCCAGGAAGGGGTGACCGGCGAGAATTCTTAATGTATTGGGGGAAAGCGACTAAGATAGAGTCACGCCGGGGGCTACCTCCTTTAAGGCTGCTGGCGTTTTATATTCCCCTTCGACGATAGGTGTGCCTGCCATGTCCAACCGAAACGAGGCCTTGGCTGTCTTGAAGCTAGCTCGCGATGCGCTCCTCGCTCGCATGACCGAAGCGATACTCGACCAAGCCGAAGAGATCGTCGCCGATGCGGAAGGAGAATCGTTTCTCAGCGAGATCGAATCGTTGTACGACCAAATGGGCAATAAGCTGGCGCACCTAAATCAAATGATTGCCAACTTGCCGGCTGAGCTAGAACCGCAATTGGATGCGTACTCATACGATCGGGAAGACGAAGCCGACGAAAAGCCAAAGGCCCGGTTACCTCATATTCCAATCGCATCGCAGTCGGCTACGCAGCTGGCGCCAAGCATCGAACGCGATGACTTAATCGGACTGCCCGCTCCCGGCGTTAGTCAGCCGAAGGCCCCTGCTTTTGCTCGTTTTGTTTCCCATATCGAACAAGGCGAAATCGATCAGGCTGGAGATGTCATTGCTCATATTTTTGGTTTGTCTCCTTTTAGCGGTATGAAGTGCGCAGAAACCTTCTCCGTTCGGTACGAAAGCGATACGGCCGTTGTCGTCAAGGCGATGCGTATTAGACAGGAACTTACGCATAACCGTTTTAACGATGCCTTAATGCTGATGCACGAATGCTTCGGACTTCAGGGAATCGAGGCGATGATTGCCCTGCAAAAGATGCGGGAGATTATTGCTGCTCCCTCTAGCAGTTAGTACAACACATTCTTTCACCAAGCGATAAATGGGAGTCTTCATGGACAAGAAGCAAAAGAAGCGTCTCGATATTCTTCAGAAGAAGATGCAAACATTGAATCAGAAACTTGCCGGAGTCAAGGAACAAGCAGACGAACCGGGAGAAGTGGAAGCAGTCGAGCAAGAGATTGCCAAAACTCGGGAAGAGATCGAAAAGCTCAAAGCTTCCTAAAAAGATTCGCATATCTCTTGGCGGTTGCTTAAACTGCTAGTCGCCCCCTCGTCCCTCAATTTCCCACCCTCTGGACGACCATTGTGATGCGACGAACTAAAGTCTTCTTGGCAGGCATATTCCTAATGCTTGCCTGCATGTTTTTTTCGGTAGCAAACGCTCAGGATGCCATGCGTGTTCTACCTCCTGGAGAGCTGCCTAGCGATTCTCGTCTGGCTCCGCCAAAAGATCTGAACGGGTACTTTCCGTTCTCGCCACCTGCGAGTGTCGCCCAGTGGGATGTCCGGTCGGAAGACGTTCGTACTCAATTGAAAGTCGCGCTCGGTCTTTGGCCAATGCCTCCAAAGACATCGCTCAACTATGAGGTCACCGGACGACGAGAGTTTGTCGACTATTCGGTCTCAAATATTCGATTTGAGAGTATTCCAGGGCTGTATGTCACCGGTAATCTATACGAACCACTAGGCAAAGAGGGGCCTTTTCCTGGTGTCCTTTGTCCGCACGGGCACTGGGCGAATGGGCGATACTACGTTGCCGATGAAAACGCTGTGAAAAAGCAGCTTGAAAGCGGTGCGGAAACCGACGCCGTAGCCGCTGAGAACCCGATTCAGGCCCGCTCCGTGCATTTGGCACGCATGGGTTGTGTCGTACTGCAAATCGACATGCTTGGTTATGCCGATAGTCAGCAACTATCGTTCGAGCTCGTTCACAAGTTTTCCCAGCAGCGGCCAGAAATGAACACGAACGAGCGTTGGGGTTTTTTCAGCCCTCAAGCGGAATCGCATTTGCAATCGGTCATGGGGCTACAGATCTGGAATTGCATTCGATCGCTTGATGTTCTCGAAAGTTTTTCTCGCGTCGACAAGTCACGCCTGGCAATCACAGGAGCGAGTGGTGGTGCGACGCAAACTATGTTGGCTTCCGCGATCGACCCTCGGGTCGCCGTTTGCTTTCCAGCTGTGATGGTTTCAACGGCCATGCAAGGAGGTTGCACCTGTGAAAACTGTACGTTGCTTCGCATTGGGACTGGCAACGTCGAGTTCGCCGCTCTCTTCGCCCCTAAGCCTCAGGGACTTACGTCTGCCGATGACTGGACGGTCGATTTTGAAACGAAAGGTTTTCCCGAACTGAATCAGCTATACGACTTAATGGATGCTGAAAACCGCGTGCATCTGACCGCGAGAACCGAGTTCGGGCATAATTATAATGCCGTATCTCGCAAAGCGATGTACGAGCTGTTCAAGAAGGAATTTGGTTTAGATGCTTCCACCCAAGAGCGACCGTTCAACCGGCTTGGCATTGAAGAGCTGTCAGTCTGGAACGAAGAGAATCGCCCAACGTACAAACCAGAGTTTGAGAGAGAACTGGTCGAGAGAATGACCGAGCAGTCGGACGAAACGATCATGCCGCTGCTATTGGGTGACTCGGAAAAGTTCGCCAATTATCGTGAGATGGTTGATAAGGCGTTGGACGTGATTGTTGGTTGGGAAGCCCCTGCCGCCGATCAGCTAGACTTTAATGTAAAGGATAAACAGCAGCAGCAAGACTTCTTGTTGATTTCCGGGCTGCTGCACAACGATCAGAACAAGTCCCAGTTGCCAGCACTTTTTCTATACCCCAATGAAAATTGGAACGGGCACACGGTTCTCTGGCTCACCAAGGAAGGGAAGTCTGGTGTGTTTGACGAGGGAGAACGTCTAAAACCTGAGGTCGCCAAGTTAGTCTCTTCGGGCATATCGGTCGCGGCGGTAGACTTGATCTATCAGGGAGACTTTCTGCCGGATCGGCAGTCTTTTCAGGAGACACCAAGAGTCGAAAATAGCCGAGAGGCAGCAGCTTATACTCTCGGTTATAACCACTCGGTCGCCGCTCAACGCATTCAAGATATTTTGTCCACGGCGGCTTTCATGAGAAAACATGATCGTCAACCAAAGTCGATCGGGCTGGTCGCTCTCGATCCTGCTATAGCAGCGTTAGGTAGTGTCGCTGTCGCCACACACTCAGACGCATTTGACTTCGGTGTCCTTAAGACCGATGGCTTTCGATTCGGTCACGTTAAATCAATCCGTTCGCCTGATTTGTTGCCGGGCGGCGCAAAGTACGGCGACGTGCCAGGATTCTTAGCGATGGCATCTCCGATGCTTCTTCGAGTTATTGGGGAAGACGAAGATAGTGAAAAGCCTGTGCGAGTGGCCTACGGCAGAGATGAGAAACAAGAGATGCTAACCGATATGGATTCAGAGGTCTCACCAGTCGATTGGATCATGAATCAGTTAAGTGCCATCGCTGTTCAGTAGCGGTTACGCATTAGAAAACGGGGCCTTGAAAAGTATGGTGCGCTACGTAAGCGAACTCCAGCAGAGGAGGACGTTTCGTCATGCCTAGGGCGTTGAATTTCCCCATGCTGATCAACCAGCCCAATTACGTCGATCTTATTCCACCCGTGGACTTCTTTCGTTCTTAAGGGGCTCTAGCGGAATCTTTGAGATGTCTTCGCCAGAACTTGAAGTGTTAGGTCGGTTCCTTGTCAGACGGCAACTTCGTTACCTAGCGGGATGTAAACCGACACTCGCAAGCAGGACGAGCAGCCGATAGAGTGCTGATTCGCAGTTGAATCAACTCTAACTCAGTGCAGGCAAATCCATTCGAAACGAAGATCCCGCCAATGGGATTCTCACGTGAAATCGATACGTCTTCCAGCGAGCTTAGTAGCGACGCGTTGTGTTCAGAGAGAGACAAAACCATAGATTAGCAAGATATGGTTATTAACTTGAAATGCCGATTATTGATCACGCGAGTGGAGTTGTCGTGCGCCAACGTTGCTTGGAAGCTGCTGGGACGTTGCTACCCGCATCCTGCCATTAACTAATTTCAATTGAGGATCGATGTTGTAGATTCCGTCCTTTTCTTTGACAGGCAATCTCAGGGCACTCTCGTTGATTTTTCTATCGATTGAGTACCAGGCGTTGCTTTCAAATTGGAACGTTTCGGGTGAGGTGTGCGGGCCTACGTTCACACTACGAAAAGCTTGCTCTGCTTTGAATTGGATGACATTGTTGCGAAAGACTCCGTTTCGGCACGGTACAAATCCGGGTTCGGTCGTTTCCTGTAAAATGCGTAAAACCCACTTGGCAGGGTCGACAATCGTATTGTGCTGGACGATGGCTCTGTCCACCCCAACAAACGCCATCGCGGCCATGCCGCCAATGAATGTGCAGTCTTCGACCGTGATGTCTTTAGCTTCGTAAGTCACACCCCGCGGTCGAAAATAAGGGAGTCCAGTACTTCCGCCAATGTTAACGCCGCGGTGTCCGCATTCACTAAAGAAACATCGAGAAACCACTATCTTGCTTGTACCGCCCTTCATTTGAACTCCGCTGGCAGAGTTCATCGTGTCGAATTTCATCGTGCAGTTACGTACGATCCCTTGGTGACAGCCAACCATATCGATTGCCGATCCCCCTTTCCCCCACCGTTCGATCTGGCAGTTTTCGATGGTGAGATAATCGACGCCAGAGAGCTTGATGCCGTCGCAATTACCGCTGGGACCAATGTCATGAACATAGATGTTTCGAAGCGTCACATGCAGGGCAGGGGAGTCATAGGTGCTAGCATCGTCGACGTTCAAGCCATTTTGAGAGGCCCGTCGGATCTCCAGATTCTCAAGTACAACATGGGCCGGATCGGAAACTTGTAGTCCGAAATGTCCTCCTTCGATAAGGCAGCGGTTGGCAGGATCTTTACCGCGAATAACAATCGGCATTTCGGAAGTTCCGTGAAGATTCTTGATCGAGATACCTCCCTCCAGAGACTTAGACGTGATGGTAATCACGGTTCCCGGCTTTGCTTGGGAAACAGCCTGAAGAAGTTCAGTTTTTGAGGTAACTTCGATCTCGGCGACTGCAACTGCAGGAGAAACGCACAGAAACAAAAGCGGCAGAACCAAAAGGAGGGGCATAATAAGGCCTGGATTGGAAAAAGTTCACCAAAAGGCACAATGCGTAAAGCATCGTGGATGATTAAGCGTAAGCCAATCAGAAAAGTCCGCCTAGGATTTGTTTAGCCCGCCGCGACCTTTAGAATATAGGCTCGCCCCTGTCGGGGCAAAACCAACACCCGCTGACAAGATTGCGTTCAAGGGAGCAACAAGTAATGAGTGAACACGTAGAAGTTGTGCATCTGAAGGATCTGACCATTGTTCGCATAACCGGCAAGCTAACCGCTGCCGACTACGAACACTTTGTACCTGAAATCGAAAAACAGATTTCGGAATTCGGTAAGCTTCGCCTATTGGTCGAAATGCACAACTTCGAAGGCTGGACCATGGGAGCTCTGTGGGACGACGTCAAGTTTGATGCAAAGCATTGGGGCGACATCAAACGTCTGGCGATCGTTGGTGAATCGAAATGGGAATCGGGCATGGCCGTTTTCTGCAAGCCATTTACTTCCGCAAATGTTAAGTATTTCGACCATACCAAGTTGGAAGAAGCTAAGAAGTGGTTGGTTGAGGAAGAGTAAACGCTTCCGTTTGCTTCCAGCGATATTCACTCTACCTCGTTTCAGGATTTGTCCGCAATGGTGGACGAGGACCGTCGAGACGTTCGTCAATTCGTTGATGAGCTTTACCGCACGGAATCGCGCCGTGTCTATGCAACCTTAGTGCGCCTGCTTAGCGACTTCGATCTTGCAGAAGAAGCTATGCATGAGGCGTTCACGTCAGCGTTGGTGAAATGGCAGGAAGAGGGAATTCCCCAAAACCCCCGTGCGTGGTTAGTATCTACGGGGCGATTTAAGGCTATCGACACGATTCGTCGACGCGTGAGGTTCGACGAATCGTTGGGGGATATCGCGAAACGACTGGACAAAGAACAAGACCAGTTTGCGGCCATTGATGACGAAAATATCGAAGACGATCGACTTCGGCTGATCTTTACCTGTTGTCATCCAGGGATCCCATCCAATACTCAGGTGGCTTTGACGCTACGGGAAGTATGCGGACTTCGTACGGAAGAAATTGCCAGCGCGTTTCTTACCACTCCGCCCACCATCGCTCAGCGGATTGTCCGCGGAAAGCAAAAGATTCGAGACGCAGGCATCCCGTTTGAGATACCGACGATTCCTCATATGCCTCAGCGTTTGGATTCAGTGCTTTCGGTAATCTACCTTGTATTTAACGAAGGGTACTCCGCCTCGTCTGGAGAGACGGCCACGCGACGTGATCTTTCAGAAGAAGCCATTCGGCTGGGGCGGCTCTTAGTCCAACTACTTCCCGACGCCGAAGCAATTGGCCTCTTGGCCCTGATGCTGATCCAGGAATCGCGCCGAACGGCGCGTACTTCAGCTTCAGGCGATATTATTTTGCTGGAAAACCAAGACCGGTCATTGTGGGTTCGGCAGTACATTTCGGAAGGGGTGGAACTCATTCAACAAGCTTTGCTGACTCGTCGATTTGGCTTATACACCATCCAGGCGGCTATTGCCGCCGTTCATGCTGAAGCAAAAACACCTGAAGCAACCGACTGGACGCAAATCATTGCCCTCTATGATGTTCTGTCTAGAATTGATCCGTCGCCAGTCGTTGAATTAAACCGTGCCGTCGCTGTAGCAATGCGTGATGGTCCTGAAGCTGGCTTGACGTTGATCGACGAAATACTCGCCGAAGGGACCTTGTCCGAATACCATCTGGCACATGCCGCGCGAGCTGACCTCTGTCGACGAATGGGCAAGACCAACGATGCCGTGAATGCTTATCGGCGTGCCTTGGAATTGGTGAAGCAGGAACCGGAACGCCGTTTTCTTGAGGGACGGATCAAACAATTGAGTTAGTCTCAATTTCCAATTATTTTTCAGGACCTGTCGATTTCGCACCGGCTGAATCGACCATGGGGTAAAGGAACGAGTCTTACCTCAGTTTTAGGAGAACCTGATGAAGTTCGTCTGCTTGGGATATATCGATGCGTCGATGTGGGAGAGTCTCCCTAAGGAAGAAGCCGAAAAGGCGATGGAAGAGTGTATGGCCTACGACAATGAACTCCGCAAGGGAGGCAATTTCGCAGGCGGCGGGGCGCTCGATGCTCCCCAAAACGGTGTGACACTTCGCCATCAAGCGGGCCAAGTCCGTGTGACGGATGGTCCGTATACCGAAACAAAAGAACAGATCGGGGGGATCCTGCTGTTGGAAGCCCGCGACTTGAATCATGCCATACAGCTGATGACAAAGCATCCTGGAGTTCGCATGGGCCCCTTTGAAATTCGCCCGGCTGACGAAGCTATGAACTTGCAGATTCTGGAAATCTCAGAGCGTTTGGCCAAAGAAACCAACGAAATTTAGGCACATCGGTAGCTGACCTTAGATCCCGTTCTCAATCCCATTGCAAGGACAATATTCATGCACGTTGAACCTCAAGTCGAGCACCGCTGGCTAGAGAATTTGTTGGGTGACTGGACCATCGAAGCAGAAATGGATATGGGCCCTGGCAAGCCAAGGGAAACATCTGTCGGCAAGGAAAGCGTTCGGCTTCTCGGCGAAGTGTGGGTGCTTTGCGATATGGAGAGCGATATGCCTGAGGGCAGCACAGCGCTCTCGCAAATGGCCCTTGGGTACGATCCGCAACAGAAGTCGTTTGTCGGTTCTTTTGTTTCGTCGAGCATGGCCACACTCTGGATTTATGGAGGCGGCACGCTCAACGATGCAGGCAATCAGCTGACGCTAAACACGACTGGGCCTAGTTTTACTGGGGAAGGCATGTCGCAATATCAGGATGTTATTGAGATCGTGGACAAGGACCACCGTATTTTGCATTCCTTCATGCTGGACGAAAACGAAGTCTGGCAAGAGTTCATGACGGCCAAATATACTCGCCAACAATGATTATCTATCCTATTCAAGGGAATCCTTAAAATGGCACTTTCGCCTGTGAAACGTCGGGTTTTGAATATCGTTTTATTCTTATTGATCGGGCTGATCGTTTTGGCCTTTGCTTTGGCAATTGCCGTGTCCCTGCAGCCAAATGAATTTCAGGTTACCCGATCCATGAAAATGGATGCTCCGCCTGAGGTAGTCTTTCCGCATGTAAATCAGTTCGCTGCCTGGAAGGCCTGGTCTCCCTACGAAAAGCTCGACCCTAATATGACGACAACTTTAGAAGGGCCCACGGCAGGGCAGGGGGCCGTCATGCGATGGGCGGGAAATGGTAACGCAGGTGCTGGAAGCACGACCATCGTCCAAAGTGAACCCAACGAGTCGATTCAGATTGATCTTCAAATGACCGCTCCGATGGACTGTCACAATGATGTCGTTTTCACATTCCGGCCTGAGGGCAAGAGCACGGTGGTGACGTGGAGCATGAGTGGTAAGGTAGACCTGATGGCGAAGTTCTTTCATCTCATAATCGACATCGACAAGATGTGCGGCGACCAGTTCACCGAGGGGCTCGCCAGTTTGAAAGAGATAAGCGAGAAACAAGCATCGGCGACAACCTCGTAGCCGCACAGCCACTTTTTCATTTTTCTAAGAGAGAACACGATGATTCAACAGCTATTCGTCAATCTGCCGGTAAAAGATCTGGCGAAATCGGTCGAGTTCTTCACGGAATTGGACTTCACGTTCAACCCTCAATTTACCGACGACTCGGCCACATGCATGATTGTTTCAGAGAACATCATGGTGATGCTTATGATTGAAAGCCGTTTCAAGGAGTTCACGCCCAAGGAGATTTGCGATAGCAAGAAAAGTACCGAAGTACTAAATGCGTTGCAGCTAGAGTCTCGAGAGGAAGTCGCCAAGTTTATAGAAAAGGCGGTCGCCGCTGGCGGAAAGACATATGCCGAGCCAAAGGATCATGGTTTTATGATTCAACATGGATTCGAAGATCTGGACGGTCATATCTGGGAAGTCTTCTGGATGGACCCTGCCGGATTCGCTCAGGTCCAGGCTGGCTCGGCGAGCGAATAGTTTTGCACAAGTACTTCATTGACGGTCATAGCTTTTACCTCCAGAGGAGCCGAGGATGAACGAGACAGAGATTGCCCCTTCCACCGAGCAGTCGAGATCGACGCCAGTCGCGGCAAAGTGGACAGGGCGGGCCATTTCCGCGCTCGTCGGTTTGGCCTTTCTCGCCAGCGCCGCATTGAAATTTGTCGGAGGGCCGGGACTGGAAGAAGGCTTCTCCCACTTGGGATTGCCGATGGAGATTCAGTATCCGCTGGCTACTTTGGAACTGGTCATTGCGATCATTTATCTGATCCCGCAAACGGCCGTTCTCGGGGCTATCCTTCTGACCGGCTACATCGGCGGCGCGATTTGTACACACTGGAGAGTCGGGGACGTGTTCGTCGTGCAGGTGATCATCGGCGTGTTGATATGGCTCGGCATTTTCTTGCGAGATCGCCGCTTATGGGCGTTGCTTCCGGTGCGGTCATAGACTCGCAAAAAGTAGGGCTAATTTGGCTGGAAGAGATTTCAGTGAACCTTTCTCTGTCGGCATGCATCTCTCTTTTCCGACGGCCAGGCGTTGTATGAACGCTTGTCTTTTCTATTCATTTTGCGATCGATCCGCGCGCCGATAAAGTCCTGCGGATGGAAGGTTAGTAATCATGCTCTTGGATTTCGGACAGTGACGTGCTTGGTCAGGCTTGTTTCGGTTTGACCTGAAATCACTCGCGAAGCGTGTGTAACGCTCGCGGTATGTCCGTAATTTCTAGGAAAGCATGGGTTGCTATGAGTTCTCGTAAGCAGCAAATGAAACAATACGTAGACGAAATGCTCGTCTGCCAACAGCCTTGCGCACGGCATCGACGCGTGTATTGGAATTTGATACGCGAGGTGCGGGCGAAGTCTGAAATATTGAGTGTCGGATTTGATCCAGCTATCCGGAAGCCTGAGCATCTACGTGTTTGTATCAGGGCTCTCGGCTATATGGCTAAATACCGCACTAAGTGGATTCGCCAGCCCGAGTTCTGGCGTCCTGAGAAGTTTCTAGTAGAGCCGACCAGTAATCGAGTCGCCCTTCGATCGTTGATGAAACACTTGTTCGAACGCTATCCGGTGCCGAACTTTATGGCGTTTGCCTGGATGCGACCGCATGCCAAACGCTGGTACCACGAATTGTACCTGCACATGGCCGCTGGACGGGGTGTACGTCAATTCAAGCAGAAGCCTGGCATCGCGTTATCGCCGACGGCCGCTAAGTGTTTCCTTAAGACGCCCGATCATCTGGAACCTGGCGAAGCAATGCGGTGGGCTCAGATTCGTGGGTTCAGTGGTAGCAAGGAATTGGCCGCGGAGTTGGTTCGCAACACGATCCTGAAAGAACCGACTCGTGACGAACGTTTTTGGGAAACGATGATTCGTTTTCTGATTCGCGAGAAGCCAAGTTACATTCAGCATGCGTCGATGCTGGTTGATTTTGTCGACGAGCAGAGGTTTCAGCCAGCCGAAAAGGTTTGGGGACGCGGTGGAGGACCTTTGCCACTGCAGCCAAAGTTTTCGATGAAAGGGCGAACCCTTGGTTCTCTCTGGCGGCACATGAGTAACTGGCGGCAGGAATTACTGCTCAAACGGCCATCGCTGGCGCAGCGAAATTTCCATTGGCCAGCGATAGAGGTTCAGCCCATGGTGCATCAGGATGGCGATGTGAAATGGATCATTTTCGAGCTGTTGAACGACCGTGCCTTGATGCTGGAGGGAGCTGCGATGGATCACTGCGTCAGCGACTACGTCGAGCAATGCGCTGATCGGAAATCATCAATTTGGTCGATGCGGATCCATCTAAAAGGTTGCCCCAAACGCATTGTGACGATCGAAGTCGATCCGGAAAGGAAAGCAATCGTGCAGGCTCAAGCCAAGAGCAATGAAGATCTGAGCCCTGCAGCGAATGAAATCCTACGGCGTTGGGCTACGCGAGAAGGATTGGTGATGAGTCTGGAAGACTAGGCTTTTCGGACTTGAAATGAAAAACGCCGACCTGAATTCAGGTCGGCGTTTTGATTGTCTTCCGATCGTAACGCAAGCTTATTACTTGCTGTTGCGAATCGCAGCCTGAGCAGCTGCCAAGCGTGCGATTGGCACGCGGAATGGTGAGCAGCTCACGTAGTCCAAGCCAACGGTGTGACAGAAGTTGATCGAAGCCGGGTCACCACCGTGTTCACCACAGATACCGCATTTCAGGCCTTTGCGACCCTTACGACCCTTGGTGACGCCCATTTCGACCAGTTGACCCACGCCGGAGGTGTCGAGCGACTGGAACGGGTCCGTCGGCAGGATTTCCAAGCGGGTATAGTCTGGCAGGAACGTATTGATGTCGTCGCGACTGTAACCAAAGGTCATCTGCGTGAGGTCGTTGGTACCGAAGCTGAAGAACTCGGCATGTTCAGCGACTTCATCGGCGGTTAGAGCAGCACGTGGAATTTCGATCATGGTACCGATCAAGATATTCAATTCGCCGCTGTAGCCTTTGGCTTCCTTGGTCTTGGCGATCGTTTCTTCGGCCTTTTCACGCAGCAATGCGAGCTCAGCAGCGGTCCCAACCAGCGGAATCATAATTTCCGGCATCACGTTGATACGCTTCTTCTTGCATTCGATAGCCGCTTCAACGATGGCGGTGACCTGCATTTCCAGAATTTCTGGATAGGTGACACTCAACCGGCAGCCACGATGACCAAGCATCGGGTTCGATTCGTGCAAGGCAGCCACACGCGATTTCACCTTAGCAGGAGAAACGCCGATCAGGCTGGCCATTTCCTTTTGAGCCTTGGGATCGTGCGGCAGGAACTCGTGCAGCGGCGGATCCAACAGACGGACCGTCACGGGCAGGTTCTTCATGGCGGTGAAGATGCCGATGAAGTCTTCACGCTGATACGGTAGTAGCTTCGCCAGGGCCTCACGACGATCTTCTTCGCTTTCAGCAAGAATCATTTCACGCATGCTGGTGATACGATCTTCCTCGAAGAACATATGCTCGGTACGGCACAGGCCGATCCCTTCCGCACCGAAGTCGCGAGCACGCTTCGAGTCGTTCGGGGTATCAGCATTGGTGCGGACACCAAGGGTTCGATACTTATCGGCCCACTTCATGACCTTGGCGAAGTCGCCGGAGAGCTTCGGTTCGCTCGTCTCGACGGTGCCAGCCATGACTTCGCCTGTCGATCCGTCGATCGAGATGGTGTCGGAGTGCTTGAAGGTCTTGCCACCGACTTTGATCTTGCGAGTCTTCTCGTCGATCTCGACTTCACCGGCACCTGCGACGCAGCAGCGACCCCAACCACGAGCCACCACGGCGGCGTGACTGGTCATACCACCGGTCGAGGTGAGAATACCAACCGCAGAGTGCATCCCGTCGATATCTTCTGGGCTGGTTTCTTTACGGCAAAGGATGACCTTTTCGCCAGCATGGGTACGATCGACGGCTTCCTGTGCGGTGAAGGCCAAAACGCCCACGGCAGCACCTGGCGAAGCAGGCAGGCCACGCGTTAGGATCGTAGCGTCCTTCTTCGATTCTACCGTGAAGCTTGGTAGCAGCAATTGCGTCAGGTCGTTCGCTGGAATGCGGAGCAGGGCGGTCTCTTCGTCGATCAGACCTTCCTTTACCATGTCGCAGGCGATCTTCACGGCAGCCGCGCCGGTACGCTTACCGTTACGAGTCTGCAGCATGAACAGCTCACCCTTCTCGATGGTGAACTCGATGTCCTGAACGTCTTTGTAGTGGGCTTCCAGGATGTCCTTGATTTCAATCAGCTGCTTGTAGACGGCCTTGTTCCACTTGCTCATTTCGGAAACAGGCTGTGGCGTACGAATACCGGCCACGACGTCTTCACCCTGAGCGTCAATCAGGAACTCGCCGTAGAACTTGTTTTCGCCGGTCGACGGGTTACGGGTGAAAGCCACGCCGGTACCGCTGTCCTGGCCCATGTTGCCGTAAGCCATCGACTGGACGTTGACGGCTGTACCCAGCAGACCGCGGATGCCTTCGACTTCGCGGTAGCGAACGGCACGCGTGGTGTTCCACGACTTGAAGACCGCTTCGACAGCCAATTCCAACTGCTTCATGGGGTCTTGAGGAAATTCTTCACCGGCGTACTTCTGGTAGATCGCTTTGTATTCGTTGCAAAGCTCGATCAGGCCAGCCGCTGGGACTTCATTGTCCAGCTTCGCTTTGTATTTCTTCTTGATCGCGCTGAATGCTTCCTCGAAGTGCTCGCGATCGACGTCCATCACGACGTCGCCAAACATGTCGATCAGGCGGCGGTAAGCGTCATAGGCGAAACGTTCGTTGTCAGTTGCATTTGCCAAGCCGACAACCGATTCATCGGTCAAACCGAGATTCAGAATGGTGTTCATCATACCGGGCATCGAAACGGCAGCACCCGAGCGAACCGAAACGAGCAGCGGGTTCTTGCTGTCGCCGAACTTCTTGCCCAATTCTTTTTCCAACGAAGCGATTGCATCGTGGACTTCATCCATCAAGCCCTTAGGCAACTTCTTGCCGTTTTTGTAGTAGTCGGCACAGACTTGCGTGGTGATGGTCATGCCAGGAGGGACTGGCAGGCCAATCGCGGTCATTTCTGCCAGATTCAGCCCTTTACCGCCGAGCAGATCCTTTTTGACCCCTTTGCCTTCGGTTTTGGTCTTGCCGAAGTAGTACACCATCTTCGAGGGCTTGGATTTCTTTGCCGTTTTCTTGGCCATGTTTGGAAACCTTTGAATGTCGCAAACGCTGGAGTGTGGTTCGGTGAGGGGTGTCCCTGCCGCGGCAACTCGCAGGGAGTTCCCGCCAGCTATACACAGAAGGACCGCATTTCATGCGGATATAAGCAGAAAAGTTTACTTGAGAATGTAAGCAAGCGTCAACTAGCCCTCATCTTACGCCATTTAACGAATCGGGATTTTCGGAATCATCCCAATTTGCCCCGCAAGCCGTTTGGCGCATCGCGGTAGAAACAAGACAATAGACTCTAGAGGGGCAGGGCGTTACTATCCAGTTAAAATGCGTCTCTCGATTAGTTTAGTACGAACTGCAAGCGACAGCGAATCTCAGTGTTTGACGACGAAGACGACTACGATTACGAAGATCCCTACGGCCCAGAAATGACCGCTCGAGAGCGAGCCGAAGGGTTTATCCGTACTGCGGTGCTTTTTGAATCAGCACTTGCGTTCGTCGCCGTAGGACTGGGGTGGTTCGTCGATGTCGCTCCTTGGATCAGTGCCAGTTGGGATAGTGATAGCGTCTCGGCAGTGCTCGGGGCAATCGGTCTGGGGGCCCTGGCGACGCTACCATTGTTGGTTGCATTCATGGGTTTGCAGTATTCCGACATACAGTCGCTCGGCGAACTTCAGGACTACATGGACCGAGAGATCGTCCCGTTATTTCGCGAAGCGACCCTTCTCGAACTGGGGATGATTAGCTTAGCTGCAGGGCTTGGCGAGGAAGCTCTCTTTCGCGGAGTGATTCAGAGCTACCTTCATCAACTTATGGGGCCTGAGGCTGGTCCTGCAGTGCCAATTCTCTTGACCAGCCTATTATTCGGCTTGGTGCACTTTGTGACGAGGGAATACTTCATCATCAGTGCCGTCATGGGGGCCTATCTCGGGCTTTGGTTTTATTACACCGGAGATATTATCGTTCCGATCGTCATCCATACACTGTACGACTGGTTTGCACTGGCGTACATGAAGAAGTATGCACCAGTGGATGACGAGAACTCGTCCGACTAACTAAGTAGTCGCGGCACCTTTGCGTTCGTCCATTGCTTCGCGGAACCTTAGGAACAGGTACTCGCTATCATGAGGACCGGCCGATGCTTCTGGGTGATATTGCACGCTGAATGCTGGCAGTTCTTTGTGCTTAACGCCTGCAACGGTGTTGTCGTTTAGATTGCGGTGGGTAATTTCCAGGCAACTGGGAAGCGTGTTTTCTTCGACGGCGAAACCATGATTCTGCGAGGTAATTTCAACCTTATCGGTTTCCAAGTCGAGCACCGGCTGGTTGGCACCTCGATGTCCGAACTTCAGCTTGAACGTCTTGGCACCACAAGCAAGGGACAGCAGCTGATGCCCCAGACAGATTCCGAAAATAGGCTTTTTACCTAAAAGCCCCTGAATCGTCTCGACAGGGCCAGATAGTGGTTCGGGGTCGCCAGGACCGTTGGAAAGAAAGATGCCATCCGGATCGTGGCTTAAGACTTCTTCCGCCGATACCGTTCCGGGCAGCACGGTGACTTTGCAGCCCAGGTCACGCAAGTGCCGAGGGATGTTCCATTTCATGCCGTAGTCTAAAGCCAGCACGTGCAAGTCTTGTTCTTTGCGGCTGGTAAGTGCACGATTACGGTCCCCCATCTTAATCCAGGGGCTGAGGTCTTCTTCCCACATCTTCTGCTGGTCGGGGAGGACTTCCTGAACGAGGTTGCGACCTAGTAGCCCATCGCTGGCTTTCGCTTTTTCCACCAGGGAAGCATCATCCAGGTCGATGCTGGAAAGGATTGCTTTCATCGCTCCGTGGGACCGCAGTCGACGCACTAGGGCACGCGTGTCGATATCGGCCATCCCAACGACATTATTCTTCTTTAGGAATTCGTCAAGCGATCCTTCCGAGCGAAAGTTACTGACCGTGCGGCTCGCTTCGCGGACGATAAAGCCTGCCATATGAATCTTAGCACTCTCCATGTCCTCGGCATTGACACCGTAGTTGCCAATTTGCGGATAAGTCATGGTCAGGATTTGGCCGCGATAGCTCGGGTCGGTCAGAATTTCCTGATAACCTGTCATCGATGTGTTGAAACAAGCTTCGCCAGCGACTTCGCCGATGGCTCCAAATGCGGTGCCAGTGAAAACGGTTCCATCTTCCAGAGCAAGTTTGGCGGGCTGCGGCATGTCGATTCGTTTTCTTTAATCTGGGTTCGCGGGGGACGACCATGTACATTTTCGAGAAGGAAACCAACCCGCTCTTTGACGCGGCTAAAGTCTTCCCGAAGGTGAGCCCGATACCAAGGAGTACGGCTGTGGGTCTCCAAGCGAAAGTTTGGACAGCCTTTGGGAAAGCACTTGTTTCGGCGAGCAGGTGCTTTCCTTTTTTTACGTAGGTATAGACCCTGGCTGTGGGCAAATTTCCGCTATTATAGGCTGCGAGACTCTCAAGTACAGGGCCTAGAGTTTCTCTCTAGGGGAATCCGCAAGCAGAGCACCCTGATTTATCTCGGGGAACTTAACCAACGCTGGAAAAAGGCCCGCTGCTGTTCGACTGAGGCGGGTTCGATCTCAGAGCTGGTTGCAAACGTCTCTACCAGATGCTCTTGCTCAGCAGGCCTTCCGATTTGATTGCGGTAGGCTACCATCCCTCGTCCCATGTCGCGGCACATGTTGGAGGGATAGACGTCCTCACACGCACCATAGCAGCGAGGACGCCAACCGGAGGGTTCCAATTCCTCTCGGATCAGACAAAGGGCATCGAAGTAGTTCCATTCGGTAGCTTGGAATTCACCCAATTCGCATTTAACCGTAAGGACACAGCGTCGCGGATCGTCGGTGCCTGTGGTCAGGCGAAACTTGCCCACGCAAGATGCATGCGTTTGGTGGACAAGCTCGATCTCGAAATCTTGGTTTTCCGCCATAGGGACATGCTTAAGTTGAAATCGATTCCGAATCGGCGTCTTTCAAGCAGCCTTTGATCTGACGGACAGCCTGACGAAGTCGATTTTCATTCTCAACCAGGCTAAGTCGCAGATACCCTTCACCACTTGGTCCAAAGCCACTGCCGGGACTGACAGCAACGTCCCCTTTCTCAAGCAGCATCATGGCGAAGTCCATCGTACTCATCTTCTTCTGCCATTGGTCGGGGATTTTTGCCCAAACAAACATTCCAGCACGAGGCGGTGTCACGTCCCAGCCAAGTCGAACCAGGCCTTCAACCAGGGCATCTCGGCGGCTTTGATAGATCTGGCTCTGGGCTTCGACCGCCGCATCTCCTTCTCGCAGAGCGATGATCGACGCAATTTGGATAGCCTGGAACATGCCGTAGTCGTAGTAGCCTTTGATGGTACCAAGGCCACGGATCATCTCTTTATTGCCAGCACAATACCCGACTCGCCAGCCGGCCATGTTATAGCCTTTGCTCATCGTCGTGAATTCAACACCTACGTCACTGGCACCAGGGGCTGAGAGGAAGCTTGGTGGCTTGTATCCATCGAATGCGACATCCGCATAAGCGAAGTCGCTGATAACCATCAGCCCATATTTTTTGGCAATCTTCACCACATCCACAAAGAATTCCGGCTCGACGGTCACTGTCGAAGGGTTATGTGGATAGCAAATGATGAGAAGCTTGGGCTTAGGATAAAGGTGCTCGCACGTGTAGGCGATGTTCGAGAGAAACTTTTCGCTGTCGCCAACGTCCAGTGAAATCACATTTCCTGAAGCCAACGCGACAGCATAAGTGTGGACTGGAAAATAAGGTGCCGGAACAATCGCCGTGTCGCCAGGCCCCATCATGGCCAGACACATATGCGAAAAGCCTTCCTTGGATCCTAGGCAGACCATGACCTCCGATTCGGGATCTAGCCGAACGCCATACTTTTTGAGGTATTTGGAGGCGACTTCTCGGCGCAAGTTACGGATACCGTTGGACTTGCTGTAACCGTGGTTGCGAACATCCTGAACAGCTTCGCACATCTTTTCCATGACGTAATCAGCGGGCGGGTCTGACGGGTTACCCATTCCCATATCGATAACGTCGTTTCCAGCGACTCTCTTTTCGTACAGCAGGGCATTAATTCTCCCAAACATGTACGGAGGCAAGCGATAGACACGCTGCGCGAATTGAACCTCAAAAGGAGGGTCTTGTTGGTCGTCATTGGTTTGAGCGGAATCGGACATGGACGTCGTGTTTCAGCAAAGTGGTGGAATGTTATATTTACCAGGATTCACAAGGGGAACCGGCACGCATATTCTAAAATCGACAAGCGCACAAGCCAAGGCGAGACGCGATTGCGTTAGCCCCAGTTGTTCACATTGGACAACCGATAGTAAGAAGTGTTCACGGTTTGACGCCAGAACCTAATTTTCGGCTCCTGTGCCGACAAGTTCTACTCCCCGTCGGGTGACACGATACGGTTTAGTGAGCCCGCTTTTGTCGCCGTGCCCTTTTCCATCACCCGAGTTGACTCCGTTTTCAAAGCAGAAAAGGATGCGGAATTCCCCTTCTTGTCTTTCCAGTTCGGTGACTTTGACACGAAACTTTCCATCCTCATCGACCTTTCCTGCGAACGACTTTCGGAAGTAGTAGGCTCCCCCGTTGGGGGCTTCCTCAATGACAACGACGCTGTGCGCGGGAATATAGGATTTGATTTTCCCAGTGATTTCCAAATAGCGGCCACTACGATTGTACACTCCCTCGCACGAGGTCATTTCAAACTGCGGCATTTGCAGTCGTTTGGCGGTGCTACCCGAGAAAATTGGATGCGTCCATAGCATCGCTGCTGTGGCGTCGCACATATAGACATCGTTTTCGCGGGCATCGACCTTACCGTGAAAAACCTTCGTTTGCGGCCCCATCAATGTGTTTCCACGTCGGTCATGAGACATGGGCCCTAAATGAGGCAGACCAAAACCGTGGCCAAGTTCGTGAATGCAGGCCTTCAAGGTT
This sequence comes from Bremerella alba, assembly GCF_013618625.1. NCBI lineage: Bacteria > Pseudomonadati > Planctomycetota > Planctomycetia > Pirellulales > Pirellulaceae > Bremerella > Bremerella alba. The sequence continues at coordinate 409,398 of NZ_JABRWO010000003.1, forward strand.
AGGTCTTGATGGAGTCCGCCAGCCAAGGGGAGCTTGGGATCGAGCTCGCCTTGAAGATTGGTGTAATTACACAGCGCCCAACCGCCATCGATCGAGTTACCACTACCTCGATAGTCGGAATACCGCTTAGGTGGATCACCCAAGTAAACCCAGATCCACCAAACATGGCGATCTCTAGATAGCTTGTACTTTTTCACGGCCGCGTTGATGACACCGTGCTGGAAACCAGGCTTATCGTATTTGCCGCTACCAACCGGATGTTCTCCGCGGACGAATAGGAACTTGTAGTTTCCTCGTTCGTCACGAGAGAAGGGTGTCGTCACTTTCGGTGGGTAACCATTCTTGGTCATCTCTTTAACCACAAACTCTTCGGTTATCGCCGCAATCTGAGCGAAGCGACGTTGTACGCCCGGGGGTGGTTCGACATCTGATGGAACAAAAAGAACCATATTTAGTAGGGGCTGGCCCTGCCCAGTATCTTGCCCGCGGCAATCGTTTGCATGGAGAAGCAGGGGCAGAACAAAAGCAACGAGCATGGGCAAACGCACCATGCTGTTACGGAGAAGCAAATGAGACCAGGTGAGGCGATGCATGACGAGGTAACTTGGCGAGACAAGGGTGGTAGGCAAATGCCCTCAGCGGGGGCTGCTTCTTAAACGATACGATAGTTTGTCAGGAAATTCATCCCAAAAATCGCTTATGCATGCAGATGAAAAAAGGACCGCACAGATGTGCGATCCTTTTTCATTTGAAGGAAGATCTGACCAGCGAGGTCAGAGATGATGCTTAAGCACTATTTTCGCTGCTGCTGCATCTTTTGACGAACAGCCGATTCGTACGCTTTGCCGGCCTGAGTGGTGTTGGCCAGGAAATTATCGATTTGAGCGTTATCACGCAGACGCTCAAATTCTTCGGCCATTGCCAAGCGAAGCTTTTTCTCGTGCAGTTCCTTGACCAGCTCGTCGCGTACATCTTCGACATTGTTGATCAGCGGCTTGGTTAGACCAAGGCTGTACAAAATCACGTACTGATTACCGGTAGCGATAATGCCCGAGATTTCGCCTGGCCGCAAATTAAAGGCTTCCTTTTCAATGGTTGGTTGCCCACCGTTTTGTCGAATCGGAGGAACTTGACCATCGTTGTTCTTCGAGACAGGCTCAATCGAGTACTGTCGGGCAAGTTCGCCGAAGAACTTTTCGGTTGGGTTTCGGCGAGCCATTTCCCAGACTTCCTGAGCACGGCGTTGGCTATCTAAGACAACCGCTAGGACCTGGGCTCGCTCGCCATAGTTGGCCGAGAAACCTTTGGCGATGTCTTCTTCATTGATCTGGACTTTGCTGTCGACCAGCTTCTTCAGGGCAACCGTAGGCCAGACAGCATCGCGAACGTACAGTTCGACCGAAACGCCTTGCTCTTCGGTTACCTGTTTCAGCCAAGCTTCCATGTCGGGTTTGCCTTGCTTGGTAAGGAAGCCGAAGGAGTCAGCTGCTCGAATGATCTCGGCTTCCAGGTCCGCTTCAGAAACCGAGAGTTTGCGACGGGTCAGTTCCTGCTGAAGAATCTTACGATTAATCTCTCCATCCAAGACTTCCACGCCGTGACGGCTGATGCATTCTTCTTTTAGTTCCTGGATGCTAACAGGCTGGCCATTGAGCGTAGCAGCCACCCCAGGCATCTGCGAAGACTTGCTCGGATCATTGAAAACATTCACGATTTGAGCGTTTGCTTGCAGCTGTTGATAGATGTCGCCAGCGGCGTCACGCATCTTGCTCTCGCGAACGGCGTCTGCCAGGCGTTGACGAATTGCTGGCAGGCTGTTGGCAGGAATTTGATCGGCCGCGAGGTGTTCTTCACACCTGAAAATCAGGTACTGACCTTGAACGAACAACACAGGAGAAATTTCGCCTTGTTGCAACGCAAAGACGGTATCTTCAATTTCCTGATTGCCAATGTGTTTACGAATCGGTGGGATCAAGCCACGAGCCGCCGCACTGTTGACGTCTTGGGAGTGATCTTTGGCCATATCGGCGAACGAATCTGGATTCGCTGCGGCTTTGGCCCGCAGTTCTTCAGCAAGGCCACGTTCGCTGAGCGAGATCATGCGGACTTTGACTTTCGGTCCGTAGTTCTTTTCGTATTCGACTTGAACTTCGGCATCGGTCACGGCAAGCTGGCCTTCAGCCAATTTGCGAAGAGCGATCGTGGGCCAAATGATTTCGCGGCGATACTGACCCGGGCTAACGTTTCGTTCTTCTTTGAGAAGTCCCAGCCAACGATCGATCGATAGGCCAAACTTCTTGGCGATGTTGGCGATTTCGTTGTCGATGTCTGCCTCGGTGATCTGGATGCCCTTTTGCTGACAGGCCATCGAGATCAGGTGACGGTTGAGCAGGCTTTCGAGAACGTCTTCACCATGACGACGAAGAGCCTCATCTGCCAGTATTTCGCGGGAGATCGGTTCACGATTCACGACCGCAACGGTTTGAATTTTCTGAACGGATCGCGTCGGGGCAGCTACTTCTTCCGCCGGAGCTGCCAAAGGCCCAGAAGCCGTTTGACGCTGTGGGGACGCCTGTCGTTGTTGGACAGGTGCTTGAGCTTCCGCCGTTTGCGGACCGCCGGTGACTTGTCGCCAGGCGACGACTCCACCGATCAAAATAACAAATCCGACGGCTGCCAAAACCCAGGACGTACCCAGGGGAAGTCGGCGAGTAGCATCCTTGCCAGTCATTCCGCTTGCTCCAAAAATTTCTTGCAAGATTTTCTCAAGGAGAGTTGTTCGATAGACCGATACCATAAGGTTCGGGCAGCGAAATATAAGAAGAATGCTAGAACCGGGTCAAGGTCGATTCTTCTATCCAGTCAAAAGCTGTTCCCGTGGATCGCGAGAATGCTAGCACCCAGAAGTGTGCCGGGGACGAGCAACAGAGCAAAACTGCCGCATGAGGGCGTCGCAAAAAAAAGCGGTACGACAAACCATCATGGGGTTATCGTACCGCTTGTGTTTATTTCACTGGGCAGTGCAGTGACGTAAATGCACTGCTCTGGAAACGAGAGCCTACGTCTTCAGGCTCAATCTTCCATTACGTCCTTCTCTTTGGTCTTTGCCAGTTCACTGACCTGTTCTTCGTACTTTTTGGTCAGTTCCTGGACGCTGTCCTTGATGTCGTCGCGAATATCTTCGCCGATCGTCTTTTCTTTTTCTGCCGTATCAGCTGCCTTGTTGGCGTCGCGGCGGATGTTGCGAATTGCAACTCGGGATTCTTCCGCTAGGTCTTTGATTCGCGAAACGAGCTTCTTACGAACTTCCGTCGAAAGTGGTGGAACGTTCAGGCGAATCACGCGTCCGTCGCTTTGCGGTGCCATGCCGAGATCGCTGGCGACAATTGCTTTTTCAATATCTTTGATGGCGCCAGTGTCATAGGGGCGAATCAAAAGCTGGCTGGGCTCGGGAACACTGACCGAAGCGATTTGCTTGATAGGTTGAAGCGACCCATAGACTTCGACTCGAAGTGAATCGACCAGGCCCGGTGTGGCACGCCCGGTGCGAACGCCACTGAGGCCATTCTTCAGGACGTCGATCGCCTTTTCCATACGCTTTGTTGCGTCTTCGGTAATTTGATCCGTGTTCATTTTAAATATCCTTTATCGCAGGAATGATCCTCGCTAACTGACGATTGAGGCATGGGGGTGCCTACGAGAATAACCTACACCACCGGCCCGAGCATGAAAAGATAACGATCTGGCAACAACAGTTACGCTTTAAGTCCCAAGTTTCCGTCCTTAGTGAGCGTCATGTTTGGGCAAGTGGACAGCAAAGCGTCGAAGAATTGATCTCGATCGGCAGGCGAGATCAGTACCGATGGATCGAAAAGTCCAAACCACTTTTGCTGTGTGGGGCGACGGTAGCGAATCATAAGGCCTTCTTTCGAGAGGGCAAACCGAAGATGAGGACCTCCCATCAAGAGCCAAATGCTGGAGGTCTTCTCTACCTGAGTAATATGCCTTAGGGGGATGGTCCACCAAAAGGGCCCGCACTGAATCCGCACGCGCAGTTCATCCAGCTTGTAGTTGGTACGCATCCAAACCGACTGCAAAAGTGCACCGGTTAGCAGTAGCAATACCCCGCCAATATATGAGGGTGCGGGGAAGAAGAAACATGCGATGCCAAATCCAAAGCACAGGACAGCTAATCCGGCCAGTAGCAGAGAGACACCCCAGTCAACTTTGGCCGGAAACAAGGATTCATTCATCGCACAGGCCTCAAACAAGTCACCGGGCAAATTACCTTCGTTGACATACTATTCGTTTGGACCGAGGCATTCTTGGTGCGACTTCGTTTTACAGGTTAGGATCAATCAGCGTTCCGACCTGCTCTCCTTGGACCGCCTTTTGAATATTGCCATCGGTCTTAAAGTTGAATATCAGGATGGGCATGCCGTGCTCTCGACATTGGCTGATTGCTGTTCCGTCCATCACGCGAAGGTTCTCGGTGACGACCTTTTCGAAGCCTAGGGTGCGGTAAAAGACGGCATGAGGATTCTTTTCTGGGTCGTCGCTGTAAACGCCGTCGACCCGGGTGGCTTTCATCAAGATATCGGCTTCCAGTTCCAGAGCTCGTTGGGCGGCCGCCGTATCGGTGGTGACGAAGGGGCTGCCTGTTCCAGCGGCCAGGATAACGATACGTCCCTTTTCCAGATGACGCGATGCCTTACGGCGGATGTAAGGTTCGGCAACGCCGTGCATATGGATGGCAGTCATCAAGCGGGTGGACATGCCCAAGCTTTCTAACGCGTCTTGCAGAGCGAGCCCATTGATCACTGTAGCCAGCATGCCCATATAGTGTGCCGTGGCCTCTTGGATCGAAGCACTTTCATTCTTGAACTGGCCACCGCGAAGAATGTTGCCCCCACCAATAACGACCGCAATTTGGCAGCCAAGCTCCGAAGCTTGTTGAACTTGCTGCGAAATGCTGACGACCTCGTCCATTGCGATCCCACGTTCGCCTGCCCTGGAAAAGCTCTCGCCTGAAAGTTTGAGGATGATCCGCTTGTACTTCGTGGTGTTATTCTCAGGCGTTTCCGGCATGGTTGAGTCTTCCTCATGTCAATCGTGGCAAGTTTCAGGGTTGGGGAGATTCTAACCGGGATTGCTTGCGATGTGCAGGAGAACGCGGCGCATAAAAAAATCCCTCGGCAGTTTTGACGAGGGATTTTTGTGCTTTAGCAATTGAACTAAGTTCAAACGACTAGCTTTCACTGCCTTCTTCAGCAGGAACAGCGTCGTCGCCGATGACCCAGTGGGTGAAGTTCTTGATCTTCACGCCATTTTCTTCAGCGTACTTGCTGACGGTCTGCTTAGGTTCCTTGACGAATGGCTGTTCGAGCAGGGCGACCTGGGCGTAGAAGTTACGCAGTCGGCCTTCCACCATCTTATCGATGATGTTCTCAGGCTTGCTCGAATCTTCGTTCATGGCAGCTGCTTTGAGGATGGATCGTTCCTTTTCCACTAGGGCAGGATCGATTTCATCCTTGCTCAAAACCGCTGGGCTCATTGCGGCGATGTGCATGGCAACGTCTCTAACCGCTTCGGCATTGTTGCCTTCGACTTCGACCAGAACCCCACTAACGGTGCTAGAGTTATGGCTATAACCACCGGTGGCACCTTCGACGCGGACCATACGTCCAATGTTGAAGACTTCGCGGATGCGGTTGAACATGTCGTCCTTCAGCTCGCCCAGCGTGGTACCTTCTTTGATGGTCGATGGTTGAGCCAGCAATTCTTCGGCATTGGTGACGCTAGGAGTCTCAGCATAGACCTTGGCCAGGTCGTCCGACAATGCGATGAACTCTTCCAATTGCGTGACCGGTGCGCTTTCGCACTTGAACTCGACCATGGCACCCTTTTCACCGTCGGTGAAGATACCAAGGCGACCGAATTCAGTGACTCGGTCGGTGCGATTGAGCATTTTGACCTTGCCGTTTTCGCGAAGCCACAAGATAGCCTTATCTTCGTCGCCACTCGACTCAGCCAGGGCCTTTTTGCATTCCATCATGGGAAGGCCGGTCTTTTCGCGAAGTGCCTTAACTGCTCCGGCGGTGATTGCCGTCATTGTCTTATCTCCAATGCTCGAAATTCGTCGCTCTAAAAGTCTGGGAGCTCTACGTGAGAAATTCTACCGCTGCAGGTTTCCCTCGGCGAAGACCGATTCGGTTAACGTTTGAAGGAGATTGCATCTTCCTTCGAGGTTCACCGAGGGATTCCGAAGCTGAAATAAAGCCTATTTGGCCGATTGTTCCGTTTGCTGGGCAGCGTGATGCTTACCATCGATGGCAGCATCGGCCATCAGCTTAAGGAACATTTCGATCGAACGGATACCGTCGTCATTGCCTGGGATTGGCAGGTCGACTTGGTCCGGATCACAATCAGTATCGGTCAAAGCCACCGTCGTGATGCCCAGGGATTGAGCTTCCTTGATGGCGTTCTTTTCTTTCTTGGGGTCGACGATAACTAAAGCTTCCGGCAGACGGTTCATCGTTCGCAAACCGTTCAAGTTGCGATACATCTTGCGATATTCGCGGTTCAAAGAAGATTGCATCTTCTTCGAGTACTTGGCCAATTCGTCCCCTTCGATGATTCGTTCCAACTCTTCCAAGCGGCTCAGGCGGCTGCGAATGGTACGGAAGTTGGTTAGAGTTCCACCGAGCCAGCGCTCGTTGATGAACGGCATACCGCAGCGTTCGGCTTCACGTTCGATGGCCGCGCCGGCTTGTCGTTTGGTTCCCACGAACAGCACTAAGCTGCCCCCTTCGGAAACCTGGGCCAGATATTTCTTGGCTCGTAGAAGCCCACGAATGGTTTCGCGGACGTCGATGATGTGGATTTGATTCTTTTTAGCGTAGATGTACGGTGCCATCTTCGGATTCCACCGACTGGTACGGTGACCGAAGTGGATGCCGCATTCGACAAGTTCCTGAACGAATTGTTGTCCGCTCGACATGGCGCAAAGTCCTTTTGTGTAAGGGATTGCAACGATATGCGGGCGTTTCAGGCTCTAGATTGGCGCCATGCCAATTAGTGGAAGCGATACCTGTACTACGGCGATTCTCGATTCCGAAAACCTCACTTCCCACACAGTTTTCGGAGAATTCGTCGCAGTTGAACGGCCGAACCGTGGCTGGCTTCCTAAGTGGTAGGAGCCTCCCTAGTTCTTGGTACTTCCCCCAGGGCAACAAAGTGAGGGGGATGGAAGCTCACGAGAATAGCCGATTCTTCCAGAATCGTCAACGACCTACACGATAGAAAGGGGCTAGTAGGTTGCCTCGAAATGCTCACGACAACGCACACAATGGTCTAGATGTACTTCAATCGCTTTTCGCATCGATACATTGGTCAGTGTTCCATCGACAAACCGAGGAAGAAGGTCAATGGTTTCCTGGCAAGAGAGGATCGAAATGCCTGGCTCGCGGCGGCTTAAAACAATGCCGATCCCGGCACTAGCAATTCCTAAAGTAACGCTTCCTGTAGCGATCATAAAGTTTCGGCGCCCATGAACACGACGCGATTGTTCTTGCAGCGACCGCTGTAGCTCGGCGAGCTCTCCAGCAGGGCATTCGGACCAAGGTTTGTTCGTGGGCATGGTAGCGATTTCCGGAAAAATCCCCCTTGTCGTTCCCAGGTCGAGGCGAACCCCTCAATTTGGGAGATGCTAAGAGGATTGATCACGTGCCAAGTGAGTGTCGTAAATAGAAACCGGCAGGTGTACTAGATGGAGGTTGTTCGCTCATACGCAGCGGTGGGACGCTAACTTGATGAGCTAATTGGTCAGGTGCTCTGAGGATAACTTTTTTGCGGCCCAGTTTAATCAGTCCTTCGTTCTGCATGGCACCGAGAACAACGGTCACTGTTTCGCGCGTGCTACCCACGAGACTCGCTAAATCTTGATGTGACAGGCGAATGGACAGTTCAATACCGTGATCTGTTTCATGGCCATACTGCTCTGCTAACTCTAGAAGGAGGTGAATGATCCGTTCGCGATTAGGCAGGTAGAGCAAATTCTTTACCCGACGTTCGATTCTTCGTCGTCGCAGGCCAATTATCTTGGTGACGCCTAGGCAGAGATTCGCATGCTCTTCCATCAATTCCCGCAGCGTTTGATCTGGAATGGCAATTACGCGCGAGTCCTCAACTGCTTCTGCGTATTCATCGCGATTCCCCATGTTCAAAATCGCTAATTCGCCGAAGATTTCGCCTGGCTCGATGAATGCCAGAATGGATTGCTTTCCATCACTGGTCAAATGGCAGATTTTGACGCGGCCGCTCGCTAAAACCAGTACCGAATTGGCATCATCAGCTGGCAGATAGATGGGCTCGCCCTTGCCGACAGATTTGGCACGACTAGCGGATTCGAGACGTGCTATCTGGGGAGGTGTACAGTTCTCAAAAAGCCGGCACGACTTGAGATACCAGATTTGTCCCGCCATTAGTGGATCCTCTTGTTGGCAATGCTTTGCCCCGTTAATCAGTGGGACAAGAAATGATTATGCATATGTTTTCGATGCTAATCTGTTTGTAGTGTTACAGAGCGACTGCCCGTTTCCGCCGAATTTAGTAAGTTCTGGACAGAAAAGATCGCTAATCCCCTGGGAACGTGCATAAAAAAAGCACGCCCATTTAGGCGTGCTTAGCTACCCCCCGAGGATTTGAACCTCGACCGACAGAGCCAAAATCTGTAGTGCTACCATTACACTAGGGGGTAATTCCCGTTTGCGGGAGTATAGATAGTACCGGATACCGTCATGGTACGACAAGAGGACCCGCGAACAAACATCGGGTTCGCTGCGGAAACTAAGGCATCCGCGACGTCATTGCGAATGACAGTTGTTCCATTTCAATTGCCAGATCTACTCCAATGACAGTGACATCATCCGGCAGTCTGAGTGTTACCGCAGCGAAGTTGAGAAAACCATGAATACCTGCCTCAACCAGACGCTCAGCCACCTCCTGTGCGGCCGCAGCAGGAACGGCAAGGATCGCAAGCTGGATGGACTTCTCTTTGACGATCTTGTCTGCATTGTCCAGGTTGAAGACAGGGATCCCTTCGATCTCACTACCAACAATCTTGGGATCGAGGTCAAATGCGGCAACCGTATTGAAACCTTGATTGGAAAAGCCGCGATAACCTAAAAGTGCGCGGCCCAGGTTACCCACGCCTACCAAAGCCACCGGCCATTTCTGATCGGTCCCCATGATTTGGCGAATCGTGGCGATCAATTCTGAACAGCGATAGCCGACGCCTGGATAGCCGAATTGCCCGAAGTTTGCCAAATCCTTTCGGACCTGGGCATCCGAGAAACCTAGCATTTCTCCTAGTTTGGTGCTGCTAGTGGTCTCGATTCCGGCCCGCTCTAAACGAGAAAGCTCACGCAAATATAGGCTCAATCGACTGACGACGGCCTTTGAGACACGCTGGTCGCTGGAAGCTTTCTTGTTGTCTTTGCTTTTCGCCATGACGTGTGCCAACAGGTCGACGCCAAGGCGTCATCGAAGTATCGCGAGAGTTGGTGGATAGAACACCATCAACTCTACCCTGTCAGCAGACTGCCCAACAAGGGTGGTTGCTGGACGCGGCCCCAACAAGAAAGTGTGAAAGCCCGGCAGTACTTCAGCCAGGCTCTCACCAATGCTATCGGATGATCACACTTGCGCGATTACTCGGTGCCAAGTTCTTCGTAGTTGACCCAGATTTCGCCGGTAGTCGCATTGTACAGCCAGCCATGGGTGTCGGTGAAGTCGGCAGTCACAGGATCGTCTGTGACGACCTTCACGGTGTTGCTGTTGGTGAAGTTGTTTACAGGAAGTTTTGACAGGTACGGACCGAACGGGCCGTCGGCTGTTCCATCGGCTTTGGTTGAAATAGTTAGCTCATTGAGAGCAGATCCGGGGACAGCACCTTCATGATGGGCGCGATAGAGCTGGATCTGCGACCGCAATGTATGCAGATTGAACAGCACGCTACTCTTTTTGGCATCCGTCGTTGAGTCCGTGAATTGAGGGATAACCGTTGCTGCTAGGACAGCCAAGATCACCACGACAATCAGGACTTCAATAAGCGTGAAACCAGCTTTTTTTGCTTGCGACATTGTTTTGACACTCCAAGTCGAATATTGCTGATTCGTTTAGGGAGAATTCTCGCCTAGGATCAATCAGCAAGGATCATGTTTTCATTGCGTAAGTGGATTACCCGAAAGCGGCGATGCATTTGCTTTCTGAAGGTAGATACGTTACGCGGATGCCAGGTCAAGGAGATTTTCTCTAAAACGCATGCATGCCATCCATTGTGAGGGGTGAATTTGCTGCTTATTTATCCACTGGCATAAACATAGCTTGTGACCGATGGCTTCTCTTCTCATGGGCGGGTAGGCGATCCCCCCTATAAAAACCGCACTAAATGCACTTGTGGGGCATTTGTCTTAATTGTCATAGCCGGCAAAAGGGTACTTGTTTGTTGCATTCCTTTCGATGCTCGCACTCTGCCCATCTGTTGATGTCTTCGTATCTTTTGGGTAACTCCCATGTGTTCTATCTCAAGCATTCATCCCAGATTGACGATACAGAAGGACATCTGAGTACTGAATAGGCGGATTGGGGTGTCAGTGAGTGACACGAAAGATGCCAAGAGTAGGTGCTGCGGGTAAACGGGCGATAGCAGGAGATATTGCACGATTCAATGTTTGAGGGCACAGGACACGGCAAGGATTTGCCCAAACCAGGCCAGGCCCTTAGTCGTACGGCGTTTTGTCAACGAAGGAGAAGGAAAATGCGAGCTGTAATGGGATTGCCGATCCTAGCGGTCATATTGGCTGCTTTTTCGGCGAACTCGGCTGAAGCCGCTTATGGCGGATTGTTCAGCTTCCGGAATGCGGGTTGTTGTGAACCAGCAACTTACGAGTGCTGCAAGCAGCAGTGCTACACCGTAAACAAGACTTGTAAAGAGACTGTTTACGAACAGCAGGAACAAACCTGCTACAAGACCGTCTATGAAACGGTCTATGAAGACAAGACTGTGGATTGCGTTACCTACGAAACGGAAACGCGCTACAAAGATTGCACGTACACCACGTGCAAACCAGTTTGGGAAACCAAGTACCGCACGGTGAACTACACCACTTGCAAGCCGGTCTGGGAAACTCGAACTAAAGACATCTGTTACACGGTTTGCAAGCCAGTCTGGGAAACCAAGACCAAGGAAATTTGCTACACCGTGAACAAGCCAGTCTGGGAAACCAAGACGAAGGAAACCTGCTACACGGTCTGCAAGCCAGTCTGGGAAACCAAGACTAAGGAAATTTGCTACACCGTCTGCAAGCCAGTCTGGGAAACCAAGACGAAAGAGATTTGCTATACGGTCTGCAAGCCTGTTTGGGAAACCAAGACTAAGGATATTTGCTACACCGTTTGCAAGCCTGTCTACGAGACCAAGTATCGTGACGTTTGCAAGACGATCTGCAAGCCAGTTCATTACACCAAGACGGTTAAGGTCTGTGGCGGTCACTGGGAAACCAAGACCGAAACGATCCCCGGTCCTGTTGTAAAGAAGTGCATTCAAGAGCCAGGTTGCTGGACTTGGGACCCTTGCCAGTGCAAGTGTGTCTACTGCCCAGGCGAAACCTCGGTTGTTGAAGTTCAGTGCCCACCTAAGACCTGCTGCAAGAAGGTTTGGGTTCCAGAAGTCACTGAAAAGCAAATCGATTGCGTTCGCTACGAACATGAAACCATCACTGAGCAAGTTCCTTACAAAGTGTGCCGCATGGAGAAGGAACAACGCGTCAAGACCTGCACTTACAAGGTCTGCAAGATGGTTCCTGAACAGCGTACCAAGACTTGCACCTACAAGGTTTGCAAGATGGTTCCTGAACAGCGTACCAAGACCTGTACTTACAAGGTCTGCCACATGGTCAAGGAAAACAAGACCAAGACTTGCACCTACAAGGTCTGCAAGATGGTTCCTGAACAGCGTACCAAGACCTGCACCTACAAGGTTTGCAAGATGGTTCCTGAACAGCGTACCAAGACTTGCACCTACAAGGTCTGCAAGATGGTCAAGGAATGTCACACGAAGGAAGTTCCTTACAAGGTGTGCAAGATGGTCCAAGAGACCCACACCAAGCAAGTTCCTTACTGTGTAAAGAAGCCTGTTCACACCACCAAGACCGTCAAGGTCGCTAAGTGTGTGCCGAAGAAGGTTGCTTACACGGTTACCCGTTGCGTTCCTAAGACCATCTGCAAGACGGTTCCGGTCACAGTTTGCTGCCCGGCCCCTTGCGATCCTTGCTGCGGTGGCCAAGCTGCTGCCAGCGATTGTGGTTGCGGTGCGTAACGATGCGAAACCGGCTCCTTGGACTCTCTGCCGGAGGGTTTAAGGCACTGGCCTGGTAGAATGAGGCGGCTTGAGACTTCGGTCTTAAGCCGCTTTTTTTGTTTCTTGATGCAGGAGTTCAGCAAGTGACGACCCGATCCGACGATACCAATCTTCCGGTTATTCTCGTAGGTGCCATGACCAAAGATCGCGTTATTGGTACAGGGAATGGAATGCCTTGGGACATTCCCGAAGAATATCAGACGTTCATCGACAACATTCGTGGGCAAACGGTCATTATGGGACGACGATCCTACGAAGTATTTGGCCCCGATCTCACTAGTGCACAGGCCATTGTTGTTTCGCGAGGAGCACCAGATCTTGGCGTGCCGGTTGTCGACAGCATCGAGAAAGCACTCGAAATGGCTCGCTCCTATGGGGTGAAGATTTTTGTCGCTGGCGGTTCGCAGATCTATGAATTGGCTCTGCCGCATGCGAACTGGATGTATTTGAGTGAAATCAAAGAAGATTTTGATGGAGACAAATACTTCCCTGAATTCAATCGCAGTCAGTGGGAAGTTACCCGCGAAGACGAGCATGCCCAATTCATTTATCGTGAGTGGCAGCGAACTGCTTAAGTGACCGTGTGAAACGCACTTCCTTTGGCGACCAACTCGGGAATACGCCCAAATGCAATTTTGTCTTCCAAGACGTCGCGGTAGGCGTGCGTATTCGCGAAATAAATCGCATTTGCTCCCCAGCGATCGCTGATTTCATCGAGGGCATGGGACAGCCGCTGGGACTGAGAGATCTCGTCGAAGAGATAGCCTGAGACTTCACTGCGCGGCTCTAGTTTGCTCACCGTTACATCGACCTTTTTGAGCCCACGCAAATTCTGCGGCCGCCGACGCCACAGGCGTTCAAACTGATGAAGGATCGATAGCGTATCTTGAACACAAGGCAGATCGATTTTCTCATTGAATAAGGCTCCGCGATCCCCGGATAGAGTAAGTTGGAGGTTGCGAGAACAGTAGCCAGTTTGCCGCAGTCGTCGAGAAAGTTTGCAGAGCAGCAAGACCAAAATGCAATGCGCCCCAGATTCATTTCGTAGGCGAGGGTCCAGCACACGACCGTGGCTCATCGAGTGACGCTGGGTGGGAGGTTCCGGGGCATCAATGCCGTGGAATCCATCCCACCAACGAGCACCAGAAACCGAACCCCAGAGTTGTAGGGCCTGTCGACGATCGAGTTTCCAGAGTTCCTCAATTGTTCTAATGCGTGAGTTGTTGAGTCGCGATACCATGCCTCGTCCTAGCCCAGGCAAGTCCTCCAGTGAGAGATGAGAAAGTCGACCTGGTAATTCTGCTATCGGAAGAACGGTCAAACCGTCCGGCTTTTTCAGATTACTTGCCGTCTTGGCCAGTAATCGCGTGGGAGCAATTCCGATTGAACTAGTCAGCCAGGGACCAAAATCTTGTCGAAGTTGCCGCTTGATGGCGCCGGCAAGCTGAACGGCATGTTCGATTTGCTGGTATCGGCCACACAGCTTGATGGTCCATTCGTCGATGGAGTATACGTGATGGACCTCAGCGCATCGATCGACGCTTTTAAGTAAGTCGTGGTGAATCTCGACATAAACGCTCGGTCGTGCCCTGACCAACTGAATGCGAGGGCAGAGCCGCTTGGCTTCGTGGGCCTTGGTGCCCGTTTGTATGCCACATCGCTTGGCCTCGTAACTGGCCGCGATGATGGAGGTGTAGTCCGAGTCGAGTGGTACCACCCCGATCGCTCGATTTCGCAATTCGGGACGCAAAAACTGCTCGGCAGACGCAAAAAAAGAGTTCATGTCTTGCATCATCCAGTTCACGTGAGTCATCGCGTTCGCCCTTAGGAAGGTTTGCTTTGAGTGGTGTATGAATGTACACTGTTTGTCGTCCTTCGCAAGAGAAACCTTTGGCAGAAGATTGGGACGCCATATAAGCCGAGGCAAAAAGAATCGAACCTTCACGCTTCGATGGTGTCACTTGATCGGTTGTTAACAAAAGAATTCGAATGGGTAGAGCGTTTGGAGAATCGATTGGCAGGCCTGAATTCCTCGCAAATTGCCGAGACAATTGAAGCGAACGACAGCGAGTTCTGTTGCCACTGGGCGCAGTCGTCAGAGGTGGAATTAATCAGGGAGTCCCGCTGGTACCGTCTGATCAGTGAGATCTCGCACCCGTATTTCAATAGCATCTTCGAGGCGAATGTCCCACCGGCCCAACTCTCTGAAGTCGTTGATGAGGCACTGGATCCATTTCGAGAGAGAAAACTGCCAATGGCCTGGTGGGTCGGTCCTAAAACTCGACCGAAAGGACTTGGCCAGTCGCTAATCGCCCATGAATTAGAGCATGTGGCCTGCGAATCAGCGATGGCTATTGAGCCGAACGTTGCCGACTATGAACGTGTCTCTGAGGAAGTTGAGATTCGAGCCGTCACTTCGGCAATCGATCTGCGGACGTGGGTCGAGATCATGACCGGAGTTTATGGTTTGCCGGAGTTCACCCAGGAACCATGGCTCCGAATACTCAAAAAAGCAGGACTTGGTAGCCGGAAAAAGCTTCAGCATTTTCTCGCATTGGTGGATGGAGAAGTTGCTGGAGTCGGGTCAATTTTCTATGGAAGTCAGGCTGCGGGAATCTATAACATCGGAGTGCTTTCCCAGTATCGCGGGCAGGGAGTCGCCTCGACGCTTACGATCTCGTTGCTATCCCTGATTGAAGAACAGGGGTATGAGCTGGCGACGCTCTGTGCTTCACGGAAGGCGGAGTCGCTCTATCGGAAGATCGGTTTCCAAAGGTTCGGTGAACTCAACTGTTATCGTTGGTCACCGGATTAGCGCATACAAAAACACCGCGCGAAGTTTACCTCGTGCGGTGCTTCCGATTCGTCTCGCTGTAGGCGAAGTTGCGATGGGCGTCTTAGACGCGGCGTTCTCGCAGGCGAGTAGCCTTACCAACGCGATCACGAAGGTAATACAGCTTGGCTCGGCGGACGACGCTGCGACGCGTAACTTCCACTTTAGCGATCTGTGGGCTGTGAAGTGGGAACTTCTTTTCAACACCTTCGCCAGCGACAATACGGCGAACGCTGAACATTTCACGGGTACCGCTGCCGCTCTTGGCGATGACGGTGCCGATGAATTTCTGGATACGTTCCTTTTGACCTTCGAGGATCTTGGTGTGGACCTCGACAGTGTCACCGATTTCAAAGAAATCGACGTCCGACTTTTGGTAGGCCGCTTCGACCTTGTTCATCAATTCTTGGCTCATTGCCAGTTTCCTTCTGCTACAGCGATTTAACGTTTATTTTCATGGGCGTCGTCCGAATGCTGGTCCAGCAGGTCGGCTCGTCGCATCTTGGTTTTTTCTAGCGACTGTTGCTTTCTCCAGGCAAGGATCTCTTGGTGATTGCCACCGAGGAGAACCTCCGGAACATTCAGGCCGCGATATTCTCGAGGCCGCGTGTACTGCGGGAACTCGAGAAGACGATTTCCTTCACTGAAAGAATCGTCGACTGCACTTTGCTCGTCACCCAGTACACCAGGGATCAGGCGAATCACCGAATCGATGATCGCCATCGCTGCGACTTCGCCTCCGTTAAGGACGAAGTCTCCCAGCGAAATTTCTTCCGGCTGTAGAAGGTCGATCACGCGTTGATCGAAACCTTCGTAGCGGCCGCAGATCATGGTCAGCCGCTCTTGTTGGGAAAGCTCTTCGACTAGTGGTTGATTAAGCGTTTTCCCTTGTGGGCTTAGCAGAATCAACCGGCCTGGCTTATTACCCCGTGGCTGGATTTGTTCAATCGCCTCGACAACCGGCTGTGCACGGATGACCATTCCAGGTCCACCGCCAAAAGGTCGATCGTCGACTCGATTGTGTTTGTCATTTGCCCAGTCTCGCAGGTTGTGGACATGGGCTTCGACCAATCGTTTGTCGATGGCCTTGTTGAGCAGGCTTTCACCGAGATAGCCGGTGAAGATCTCTGGAAACAACGTGAGGACATCGAACCGCATGGCAAGTCTGCCTGCTTAACCTTCGGCCTTGGGCTGCTCTTCGCCACCTTCGGTGGTTGCTTCAGCCGGTGCTGCCGCAGCTTCACCTTCAGCTGGAGCGGCAACTTCTTCGGTCGGAGCTTCGGCGTTTTCGCCTTCAGGGGCGGCCGGTGCTTCCGGTTCAGGCTCTTTGATTTCAACTTTCGGAGGAACGTAGGCAGTCTTGGTCGCCATGCGAGCCAAGGCTTCTTCGCGAGCTGCCAAGTGGCTGCCGTTGGAACCGTACTTACGGATCAAAACGGCCACTTTAGGTGAAGGCTGAGCACCGACGCCAAGCCAGTAGTCGACGCGTTCGGACTTCATGTTGACCCGGGCGTCTTTTTCTTTGACGAAAGGATCGTAAGTGCCGAGATACTCAATTGCCTTGCCATCTCGCGGAGAGCGAGAATCCATGGCGCAAATACGATAGAACGGACGGTGTGCCCGACCCATCTTTTTCATGCGAATGCGAACTGCCACGTAACGTTACTCCTAAAGTAAATCTTTTGTCTAAACGCGCTCAACGACGAGGTTAACGACGCCGCTTTTTGAGCTTCTTCTTAAGGTTCTTTTGAGTCTTAACGTCCTTCGCAGTCATCCGTTTACCGGTACTCTGCTTGGACTTTTTCATTTTGCCGGTCGGGTCCATGAGCTCGCCACTGCGAAGCTTCCGCATCATGTCCATGGCGCCCCCCATGCCACCACCGGCCATTCCCTTCATCAGCGAGGCCATGCTGTCGAACTGCTTGATCAGTTCGTTGACCTCTTGCGGGGAAACACCAGATCCTTTGGCAATCCGCTGGCGACGGCTGTTGTCGATCAACTTAGGATCGTTGCGTTCGACCGATGTCATCGAGTCGATCATCCCGCCCAGGCGACGCATTTCTTTTTCGTGGTCGCCGCCCTGCAGCATCTTGGTCATCTCGCCCATGCCTGGCATCATACCGAGCATCTTCTGCATTAGGCCTGGACGAGCAATCTGGTTGAGTTGCTTGCGGAAGTCGTCTAGCGTGAACTGGCCTTTTTGAAGCCGTTCCTGCGTCTTCTGGACTTGTTCCTGGTCGAACTCACGCTGGGCCATCTCGAACATCGATTGGATGTCGCCCATTCCGAGGATCCGGCTCGCAAAGCGGTCCGGATGGAAGGGTTCGAGGCCGTCCATGTGCTCGCTGGTACCGATGAATTTAATCGGTACACCGGTGACCTGTTTAACCGACAGCAATGCACCGCCTCGGGCATCGCCATCGAGTTTGGTCATGATGACGCCGTTGAGGTCCAGGGCATTGTTAAACGCCTTGGCACTATTGACCGCGTCTTGTCCGGTCATGCCGTCGACTACCAGGAAGGCCTTGTCAGGATGCACCTTCAGGTCGATCGTTTTGAGCTGTTGCATCAGCTCTTCGTCGATAGCCAGTCGACCGGCCGTGTCGAGAATCACGACATCGATACCATTTTCACGGGCATGCTTGACCGCGTTTTGGCAAACAGCGATCGGGTCGGTAGCACCCGGCTCACTGTAAACGGGCGTGTCGACGCTCTTACCGACGATATGCAGCTGATCGACGGCGGCAGGACGCTGAAGGTCAGCGGCACAAAGTAAGGCTTTTTTGCCATCTTGGCCGATTAATCGCGCTAATTTACCGCACGTGGTTGTCTTACCAGCACCCTGCAAACCGCACATCATCAGCACGGTGACATCTTGTTTCAGGTGCAAGGTCGGGTCAGAGTCGCCGCCCAGCAGTTCGATCAGGGCCTCGTTGACTATACCGACAAGCTGCTGCTCAGGCTTGAGCGACTTGAGTACGTCTTGGCCAACGGCCTTGTCGGAGATGTCCTGCATGAAAGCCTTGACGACGTCATAACTTACGTCGGCTTCGAGCAGGGCGTTTTCGACCAGTTTCAGGCCCTCTCGCATGTTCGATTCGGTCAGACGGCCCTGTCCGCGCAGCGTCTTAAACGCTGATTGTAAGCCGTCTTGTAGCGATTCCAACATCGGAGGATTTGCCTAAGGGTCGATTATCACGTAGCTGGGAGTTCGCTCGGGGGACCGATGTCTTGCCCATTTCAAGGACAAAACAATCCCATGGCCCGCTCCCGAGAGATGGGTCGAAACGCGTATTCTAGCGAACCCCACGGCAGGTTGGCAATTGGTAAAGCGGGACAGGGAAAAGGTTTTTCGGTAGGTGGTGTTCCCTTGATGGGTGGTGAGTAGTGCTATGCATAGCTACGAGTCGTCGTCTGTGCCTAGGATGTCGTCATCATCCCAATCATCGACAAGTTCTCCCCGACGAAGCTCTCGCAACTTTTCTATGGCATGGCGATTGCCACCCTCTGCCATTTTCTTCATGAGCGTAGCCATACTCTCGAATTGTTTGATCAGATCGGTAGCTTCTCGCGGAGAGACTCCCGTGCCTTTGGCAATTTGCAGCCGTCGGCCGAGGTCGATCGACTTGGGATCGCTGCGTTCGACTGGGGTCATTGCGTCAATCATTCCGCCCAGGCGGCACATTTCTCTTTGGTGTTCGCCACTTTGTAGCGTCTTAGTCATCTCGCCCATTCCGAGCGTGAGCCCCAGCATCCTCTTCAGAAGGCTTG
This sequence comes from Bremerella alba, assembly GCF_013618625.1. Classification (NCBI taxonomy): domain Bacteria; kingdom Pseudomonadati; phylum Planctomycetota; class Planctomycetia; order Pirellulales; family Pirellulaceae; genus Bremerella; species Bremerella alba. The sequence goes on from NZ_JABRWO010000003.1 coordinate 428,423, forward strand.
GGCGAGTAATCTGTTCAAGCTGTTTTCTGAAATCGTCCAGCGTAAAAGAGTGAGCCATGTAGCTATCTTACTTCTGAATCGCACCTGGCAAAGCTTCGGGCCGTTTCTTCGCAGGCATCGGTTTAAGCCCTTTGATTTGCAGCGTGGAAACTTTTTTGGATTCTAAATCCATCACACGAATCAAGTGATTATTCGTATCGGCGATGTACAGTTTCCCGCCTGCATGCGAGATACCGGTTGGTTCGTCGAACTGAGCGGGATCGTCGGCGGTCCCAGGTTCGCTGGTACCAGCGATCGTTGTTACGTTGCCTGTGGTCGCATCGACTGCTTTGATCTTGTTGTTGTAGGTGTCCACTGTATAGATGATGCCGTCGACGTAAGTGACGCCCAGTGCATGCTGCAGTTTGGCTGTCTTGGCAGGGCCATCCACGTCCCCGAAGCTGAACAAGCGACCGTACGGTAAATGCGCTGTTCCGATCACTGTCCGCACGCTTCCTTCAGGGTCGAAGGGTACGGCGCGTATCGAACTTCCTTCGCTGTCGGCAACAAACAGAGACTTACCGTCGGAGGTCAAACCTGAGGGTTGAGCAAAAGACGAGTGGCCTTGCTGGTAAGGAATCGATGGAAGCAAGGGGCCGTCGACGATGTCTTCGCGACCGTTGCCTGCGTAGGGGCCGATTTCCGACTCATCGAGCTTCATTTTCCAGATCTGGTGCGGACCTGCCATGGCGATGTAGAGACTGTCACCATGCGGCCAAAGAGCCCAAGGGCTGTTGATTGGCGTTGTCTTCGGAGTGCCAACGAATCGTTTCGGCAAGCTCGATAAGGTGGCGTCTTCGCCAACGCCAGGCCAGTTGTTTTTGGCCTGTTCACCTACGCCTGCGATCGTTGAAACCTGCTTCTCTTTCAAATCGATTTTGCGAATGAGGTGGTTTTCGGTATCGGCAACATACAAAGTGTCCTGCTTAAGGGCCATGCCTTGCGGGTGATCGAATTGGGCAGATTCGTAGGCACCGTCTGCGGAACCGATCTCTCCGCTGCCAATGACCTCCTGCAATTCTCCATCGAGTGAAGTGATCACGATTCGGTTGTGATTGCTGTCTGAAATGAACAACCGATTCGACTTTTCATCGGCCAAGACTTTCCCTGGAAATCGTAGTTGGGTGGGCTGCTGATCGTAGGCCAGCAGATCGAACTGAATCGGAGTTTCGTCGAGAGAACCATTTTCTCGGTAATAAGGCATCGCTCGATTAAGCACCTCGCGAATATCGTCTGCTTTGAACTCTCCGCGGCGAAGGTAAACAACGTTGCCTTCGGGATCGATCAGGTACATTGTGGGCCAACTACTGACGCTGAAGCTATTCCAGATCTTCATCTCGTCGTCGTTCACAACGGGATGTTCGATCTCGTATCGGAGGATCGCTTCGCTGATGTTTTTGGCCTCTTTTTCAGTGTCAAATTTGGCAGAGTGAACGCCGATCACAACTAACTGGTTGGGGAATTCGTGCTCTAACTTCTTAAGTTCAGGGAGGATATGAATGCAATTGATGCAGCAGTAAGTCCAGAAGTCGAGCAAGACGAACTTGCCTTTGAGCTCTTCGAGCTCCAAAGGCTCTTTGGTGTTCATCCACTCCATGTCCTGCGGAAACTCGGGCGCAGGTATGCGTGCGCGGAAGGGATGATCGTCTTCTTTGGCATCAGGCGTATCGTCTGCTGCTTTTTCCTTTGCCGCGACCGGTTGCTGTTCTTCGGCCATCGCAAACGGATGGGATGAGGAACTGCCACAACCAACTAGCAGCAAGACAGCAGCAAACATGGCTAGCTTGCGTAAAATGAATTTCGGAGAAAAGTGCAGGTAAGGCATCTATAGGACCTTCCGGATTCGAGGGCAGGATTCCAATAAAATTGGAATGATTTAGGGAGAGAATGGCTGTGTTTATTCTTACAATACTAGTAGTTTACCGGCTCAGGATGTTCCGGGTAGCTCTTTTCACATGATGTCTGGCGTGCATGCATCGACCACTCTGTAGGGGAGTCTGGCGAGCATCTTGAAAAAATTCCTGGGGTGAGCATGGAATTTTGCCGACAATCTATAACGATTATAGCGATTGTTCCGGGTACGTCCGGAAACGATATTGTCGAACGTGCACCGAGGAACGTGCTACCTTTGGTGGAATGGTCTACGTGTGGTGAAGTCGGAGTGACTTGGGCCACATCCTACCCTTATGGACCAAGCCCGCCAAATATCGGAGGATCAAAACGTGTTTCGTAAAGTATGGCTCGCTGTCTGTCTCTTACCACTATTAGCATCCTTCGGCATGGGCCAGGATTGGGCGAACAAGATGTTCAAAGTTCGCTCGCACGATTTCGGTGCCGTGGCTAAAGGGGCCAAAGTTACCTATGAGTTTGAACTTCAAAACATCTATGAAGAAGATGTTCATATCGCCAGTGTTCGTTCCAGCTGCGGCTGCACGAGCCCTTCGATCAAGAACGACACCTTGAAAACGTGGGAAAAAGGGGCGATTGTCGCGAAACTGAACACCGACAGCTTCCTGGGCCATAAAAGTGCGACCGTTACGGTCACAATCGATAAGCCTTTTTATGCGGAAGTTCAGTTGAATGTTTCGACGGACATTCGCGGTGACTTGGTTTTTCAGCCAGGCTCGGTCCAGTTCGGTAACGTCGAACAAGGTGAAAGTGGCGTTGCCAAGATTCACGTGACTCAGGCCGGTCGTAGCGACTGGAAAATCACGGATGTTCGTAGTAACGACGATTTCCTAGGCGTCGAACTAAGTGAAACCAATCGTGGTGGCGGTCGGGTTGGATACGATTTGGTCGTTCGCCTAAAAGATAATGCTCCGGTCGGTTTTATTTCGAGCCAATTGGCATTGATTACCAACGACAAGCGAAGCCCTTCCGTGTCGCTGCCTGTCGAAGGCAAAGTCGAGTCGGCTTTGAACGTCAGCCCGAGCGCTTTGTCGCTAGGTGAGTTGAAGCCCGGCCAAAAGACCGAAGCGAAATTAATCGTGCGAGCCAAGAAGCCGTTTCTTATTACTGGTATCAACTGTGACAGCGAAAGCTTTCAGTTTGCGGCTTTGCCAGAGGAACCCAAGAAGCTTCACTTCCTGCCACTAACGTTTACCGCGGGAAGCGAAGGTGGAACGGTCGTTAAGAAGATAACCATCGAGACCGACCTCGGTGAAGGTATCAGTGGCGAGTCAGTTGCGACCGTCGTGGTGACCGAAGGAAAATCGGAAACCTAGTCGATAACGGTATCTCCAAAAAGTAAAAAACAGGCCCCCGATTCGTGATTGAATCAGGGGCCTGTTTGGTTATGAGTTCTCCGCGGCTACGACAGGTTTCTTCTCCGGCAACGGAGGGAGCGATTCTTCCAAGACACCCTTCACACGCGGCCACATTACGATTGCTTCGAATAACATCCATGCTTGCAGGATGAGCACGCCAACGCCCAAGACTAACAGTAACCATTGCTGTTTAGCCCAATATCCCGTCTCGCTGAAGACGTTGTAGTACATTGCCAAGGCTGGCAAGATGAGCATCGCGATCATCGGCAGGGCAACAAACCAAATCGGTTTGTTACGCCGCCACAAGTAGAACGCGGTGACCATCATGGCAAGTCCTGCAAGCAATTGATTGATTGCTCCAAACAATGGCCAGAGCAGTGTCCCACCTTTGCCGGGTACTGTGTCGGCAAATACGGCGATCGCTAATGCCGAAATCACGGCCACGGCCGTCGCCGCATATTTTCCAGAAAGAGGCCTGGTCACTGGTACCGATACGAACAGTTCCTGCAGGACATATCGTTGAAGTCGCGTGGCCGTGTCGAGGGTCGTGGCTGCGAAATTCGCGACGAGTACCGCAATAATGCTGATGCCGATTTCTAGGGGAATGCCGATCGCAGTGAGGAAGTTCGCTCCTCCTTCGACAAAAGCCGCCACCAAGTTTGGCAGTTTGAAATCACTCCAATTCTTCGTGATAGCGTACCGAGTTTCCCAAGCGGCTTGCCCTGTTAGCGGTACGCCTTCGGCATCGGTCATAGCGGTGTATACGTACGACCCGTCAGGCCCTTTGCTCCCTTCAAAGATGCCCATGCCGACGCCTGCACAGCAAGCAAGGATAACGATAACGGCGAGCCCGCCTTCCAGGAGCATGGCACCGTAGCCGATGTATTGGGCATCAGATTCTTTCTCGACTTGCTTACTCGAGGTTCCGCTACTGACTAGGCAATGAAATCCACTACACGCACCGCAGGCGATCGTAATAAATAGAAACGGAAAGATGGGGGGGGCACCTGCCGGCATCGTCGTCGCCACCGCAGGCGTTGCCTGGGCCAGATCTGCCGCACCGGTCACACTCGCCACAAGAAGTCCCACGAACAGCAGCACTAACGCCACGATCAACTGATGGCTGTTGACATAGTCGCGAGGCTGAAGCAGCAGCCAAACCGGTAACACGGAAGCGGCGAAACAGTAACCCAATAAAATGACGGTCCAGATCATCAAGGCGCTTAGGTAGTGATTTTCTGCAAGAGTAGGTCCCAGAACCTTCGCCAAAATCAACGAAAGATCGATGGGCAGGTAATAGACGCCCACGAGAATCGAAGCGTAGACAATAAACAGAGCAACCAGTGATGGAAGCAGCAGGTGGGCATCTTTTTTACGGGCGTAAATACCCAAGGCAATCGCAATCGGCATGCTGATCCAAACCGGCAATACGGTTTGTGGGTATTCAGCAAAGATGACAGCCACCACTAACCCAAAGATCGCTAGGACGACCATCAACGCGGCGGCAAGCACGATGAGAAACAAATACTTGGCACGCTTGTTAATCATACGGCCAGCGATTTGACCGACAGTTTGCCCTCGGTTGCGAAGTGAGATGATCAAAGCACCCAGATCATGAACGGCTCCCACGAAGATCGAACCGAATACGACCCACAACAGGGCCGGAAGCCAACCCCAGAAAACGGCGATGGCGGGGCCCACAATGGGACCGGTGCCTGCGATGCTGGTGAAATGGTGTCCGAAGACAACTTGACGATCGGTTGGGCAGTAGTCGATATCGTCCCGGAGCTGTTTGCTGGGGACTTCATTGCTATCGTCAAGCTCGAATAGCCGTTTCGATAGCCAGCGCCCATACGTGTTATAGGCAACAATAAAGCCAACGAAAGACAGAACGGCAACAATTAGCGTCGACATAAGCGTAAAATTTGTGTCACGACGTGAGGCATCGTGCATCCAACAGAGGAGCGAACTTGATGGTGGGTGGTACGCAGGGATAGTGAGCTTTCCTGCTTATCTCTATAATGATGAATTCTTTCAGCGACGTGAATAGCTCACAATTCAATTGAGATAAATTTTTTTCGCGGCTTTGCGCTTTCAAAAGGACTAGAACGACCGTGTCGGAAAAGATTGAAAACGTCATTATCGTCGGAAGTGGCCCTGCGGGATGGACTGCCGCCATCTATGCAGCTCGAGCCAATTTGAAGCCGCTTCTCTACGAAGGTGCTGCGCTTCAAGAGCACTACGATCTCGGACGGGGGCCACTCGGCCAGTTGGCAATGACGACGGAAGTAGAGAACTTCCCCGGATTTCCCTCTGGCGACCTGGGCGGTTACTTGGATGACGCCATTGACGATAGCTTGCGTCAGTATATGGCACCGCACCAAAAGCATGGTGTCAGCGGTCCTGAATTGATGGAGCTAATGCGGCAACAAGCCAAGAACTTTGGCACTCGGGTTGTAACCGACGACATCGTAGAAGTTGATTTCAGCGAACAGCCATTCAAACTCAAGCCTCGCGAAGGCGAAGAATGGCTAAAAGCCCGCTCAGTGATTATCGCTACGGGCGCTCGTGCAAATTACCTCGGATTGAAATCGGAAGAAACCTACAAGAACCGGGGCGTTAGTGCCTGTGCCGTATGCGACGGCGCTTTGCCGCGTTTCCGTGAAAAGCCATGCATCGTGGTAGGTGGAGGCGACTCGGCTATTGAAGAAGCCGATTACATGAGCAAGTACAGCTCGGTCGTCTATTTGGTACATCGTCGAGACAAATTCCGGGCTTCCCAGGCCATGGTCGATCGGGTCACGGAAAACAAGAAGGTCGAAGTTGTTTGGAATCACGTCGTGACCGAGGTGCTCGGCGACGATCAAAACGGCGTCACCGGGGCCATGCTGGAAAGCACGGTGGATGATTCCACGAAGAAGCTCGATGCGAGTGGGTTCTTTCTAGCCATCGGTCATACACCCAACACCGACTTTCTGAAGGGGAAGTTGGAAATGAATAACGCGGGCTATCTTAAGTGGACGGTTCCCTTTCGTACCAATACAAGCGTCAACGGCGTCTTTGCTTCCGGGGACGTGGCCGACGACTACTATCGCCAGGCTGTAACAGCAGCAGGAACCGGTTGTATGTCGGCACTGGATGCGGAACGCTGGTTGGCCTCGCAGGGCTTGCATTAAGCTAAAAATGCAACCATCATTAGATGCACTGAGAACCTTGCACGTTCCGTGTGTCAACGAAAAAACGCAGCAAGGGGGACGAAGATCGTTCCCCTTGTTCTATTAGATCCCTCCCCATCATCCCTTATCTACGCCGAATCTAGGCGAAGGATTCGCTATGTCTGAGACCGTAAGCAAAGTCGAAACGGATCGAGAGATTCTCCAGGAAGCACAAGAAAAGGGGCCTGGTGCCACGCTGGGTGCTTGGGTTCGACTTTCAGGACCTGGTTGGTTGCAAAGTGCGATCACCTTGGGTGGTGGCTCTTTGTCCGGCGCGCTCTTCATGGGGATCTTGGGCGGATACAGTTTGCTTTGGCTGCAATTAGTGGCCATCATTTGCGGCGTGGTAATGCTCTCGGCGATTAGCTACGTCACTTTGTCGACCGGCAAGCGGCCATTTCGCCAAATCAATGCGCACATCAACCCTGTGCTTGGCTGGGGGTGGATCGTGGCGACAGTTGCGGCGAATATGATTTTCCTCATGCCGCAGTTCGGGCTCTGCTATGCTGCCCTGAATAAAAATCTGGCCCCTGGTCTCGTTGGCGATGATACGTCAACCAAGGCGATTGTTTCCTTGTTGCTTCTCATCGCTGGCGGCGTACTCGTCTACATGAATTCGCGACCAGGGATCGCGACCAAGATATTCGATATGCTGCTAAAGGGCATGATCGGTGTGATCGTGCTTTGCTTCTTTGGAGTTGTTATTAAGTTGGGCATGTCAGGCGAGGCTTTCACATGGTCAGAAGTCTTCGCTGGTTTTATCCCTGATTTATCCGCAGCAAGTGAACCAACAGGGCAGGTGGCCGAGATTGCGGCCGAGGTAGAAGATCCCTATCGCACCTTTTGGACTGATCGGATCGTCGCTGATCAACGCGCCGCGATGATCGGTGCCGCGGCGACTGCCGTTGGTATTAATATGACCTTCCTGCTGCCCTATTCGATGCTGGCTCGCGGATGGGACAAAACCTTCCGAGGTCTAGCACGATTCGACCTCTCGACCGGGATGGCGATTCCCTACATCTTGGTGACAAGCTGTGTTGTGATTGCCTCGGCGGCGGCGTTTCATGCCAAAGTGGATGCCGACTTTCTCTCGACTTCGCCTGATACGATGGCCAAGAGCCCTATCTACGGTGGTGCCGAGAAGACGTTAGCCGTTCGCGTCCTTGAATTCGACAAGGACAGCTTGGATGTTCCTAAGGAATATCTCGACGAAGCAACCGGAGAAGACGGTAAGGTTAATAATGCCAAGCTCGCTGATCTGCTTCTGGAAGCCAAGTACGAACCGTTGAAGTTGGCGGTGGCTGAACTTCCCGACAACGAGAAACGCCTCTCCGCTTCGCTCGTCAAACGCAGTGAGTTTCTATTGTCCGAATCACTGGCGCCCCTGCTGGGAGGTGGTTTGGCCCGTTGGGTGTTTGGGATCGGAATCTTCGGGATGGGGTTCTCGACGATCATCATCCTAATGATGATCAACGGCTACGCATTTACCGAGATGCTCAACACGAAGCCTAACGGTGTTGCTCATGTGATTGGCTGTTTGGTCGCCGGGCTCTCTGGTGCATCGTGGTTTATCGTGTGGGATGGCCCGGCCAAGACTTGGCTGGCCATTCTGGTTTCCAGTTTTGCGGTGATGTTTTTACCAATCGCTTACGTGACGTTCTTCATGATGATGAATAGCAAGAAAATCCTCGGCGAAAACAAGCCGAAGGGACTGAGCTGGATCATTTGGAACGTGTTGATGGTCATCTCGGTCATCGGAGCGATCGCAGCTGCTGTTGTGTCCATTACCGACAAAGTTACAAACCCTGGTACTCCCTTCGCGCAGAAGGCCGTCGTCTTGACTGTCGTTATTGGGTACCTGATCCTATTCGTAGGCGGATTCTTCCTCCGCACCGGCAAGGACGACGATGAGCCAGTCCAAGCCGAAGCGACCGAAACTGCCTAGAATGGAAACTTCGGCGGCTCTTTCTGTCGTTTTGAAAGAGCCGCCGCTTCAGGCAAATAAACAACAGGGACGGTGCGATGGAAAAGAGAACGGTCTTACAGGCACGTCGTGCAGATTCGATTGGACAGCAGGTTTGCCTTGAGGGGTGGGTGCGTACGCGACGTGACTCCAAAGGTGGCTTTAGCTTTATTGAACTGAACGACGGTAGCTGCCTGGCGAATATTCAGGTCGTCGCCGACAACCAGTTGTCTAATTACGAAAACGAAGTGAAGCACCTGACGCCTGGTTGTTCGATACGCGTTGTCGGCGAAATCAAGGAATCTCAAGGGAAGGGACAAGCCACCGAAGTACAGGCCAGCGAAGTCTTTCTTTTCGGTACCGCTGATGCAGAGACCTATCCACTGCAGAAGAAGCGTCACACGTTCGAGAAGCTCCGGGAATGGGCCCATCTGCGGACTCGGTCCAACACGTTTGGCAGTGTCTTTCGTGTGCGGAATCGTGTGTCGTATTCGATTCACCAGTTCTTTCAGGAACGTGGCTACCTTTATGTGAACACGCCTGTTATTACCGCTTCCGACTGCGAAGGGGCGGGTGAGATGTTTCGCGTAACGACCTTGGACGTCGATCAGCCTCCAAAGGTCAACGGTAAGGTTGACTTCAGTAAAGACTTCTTTGCGCGTCCGACCTACCTGACGGTGAGTGGCCAGTTGGAAGGCGAGATTTTCGCGACCTCGTTGGGTAAGGTTTACACGTTCGGTCCAACATTCCGTGCTGAAAACTCGAATACTAGTCGCCACTTGGCCGAGTTTTGGATGGTGGAACCGGAGATCGCTTTTGCTGATTTGGAAGAGAATATGGAGGTCGCCGAGGCCTTCCTGAAGCGAATCTTCAGCGATGTGATGAACGACTGTGCCGAAGACATGGCATTCTTCAACGAGCGTATCGCACCCGGGATTCTCGACACGCTGCAAGGCATTGTCGAGAGCGAATTCCTGCGATGCAGTTATACCGACGCCATCGATATTCTGCAGAAATCTGGCCAGGAATTCGAGTATCCCGTTACTTGGGGCATGGACCTACAATCCGAGCACGAGCGATTCCTGACCGAGCAGCACTTCAAGCGACCGGTAATTCTGCACGACTATCCTCGCTCGATTAAACCGTTCTACATGCGTTGTAACGACGATGGGAAAACGGTGCGTGCTATGGACGTCCTTGTGCCACAGGTAGGCGAAATTATCGGCGGAAGCCAGCGAGAAGAACGCCTTGATGTGCTCGAAAGCCGCATGAAAGAGCAGGGGCTCGATGCCGAAGAGTACTGGTGGTACCTGGACTTACGACGATATGGCACGATTCCGCACTCCGGATTTGGACTTGGCCTAGAACGCGTTCTACAGTTTATTACGGGCATGGGGAATATTCGCGATGTGATTCCCTTCCCTCGCACCCCAGGTTGGGCTGAGTTCTAAACTGCCGGTTCACGCACGTCATCTTCCACGAAGGATTCGAGATATGATCCGCCACCTGATGCTTGTCACGCTAAGCGTCCTGGGGACGCTTTCATTGGCATCAATTGCCTTGGCCGTTGATCTGAAAGAAGTCAAGAAGGAAGTCGACGAAGGCATGGCAGTACTGCTCGACGTTCGCGAAGAAGTCGAATGGAAGAAGGCCCATCTTAGCAAGGCCGAGCTTATCCCACTTTCGGCAATGGCCACCGACAAACATGCCAGAAAAGCGATCGCGAAATATAAGAAAGATCCTGATCTGAAGATTTACGCGTATTCCAATACGGGGCGTCGCGCGATTTTGGCGTCTGAAATGTTCGAACGCGTGGACGCCAAAGTCATACCGATCACCAAGACGTATCAAGACCTGCTCGACGCTGGCTTCAAAGAAACCAAAGCTACCGATCCCCAGTTTGATCCGCCGATTGATATGAATTAAGTGCGGAACTGGAAGTAGAACAGCAAACCAGCAATCGTTTTGCCGTCGGCGATACGTCCGTCTTGGATCATGGTCTTGGCTTCGTTCAGCGTTACGACGTGATTCTCGATCTCTTCCCCTTCTTCCCGAGCCGGCGCGTGCATCGTGAGTCCTGTGGCCAGATAGGTGTACATTCGTTCGTCCATAACGCCTGGCGAAGGATAATAAGTCGATAGCAGTTGGATCTTGTCTGCGCGGTAGCCTGTTTCTTCTTCTAGCTCACGGCCAGCAGTAATTTCCGGAGCTTCGTTCGGTTCAAGCGTTCCGGCAGGTAGCTCTAAAAGCGTTTGCTCGACAGCAATGCGATAGTTCTTGATAAGACAAACGTGGTTGTCATCGACCAGCGGAAGAATGACGGCGGCACCAGGATGACGCATAACATCACGTGGACGTTCACCTTGCCAGACCCGTTCAACGTTGAAACGAACGCCTTTAAAGACCGTTTCATTCTGCGGCATGAGCTATCTCTCCTTTTTTGCTTTTAACTTTACTGGTAGTGGAACGTGAATTGCACTCTCTATTTTGGACGCATTGACAGGGTCGTCAAAGAAGGCAGGCCCCCAAGCTTTTCCTGCCTAACAATCATTCAATGCATTGAATTTGGTAATCTACATGGAGATGCTAGGTATGGAATTGTTATGGGCAGAACTCAACCTTAGCTCAATCTTCTTCAATGATTGGGACAGTTTGGCGCGGACGTTCGTTATTGGAGTCGCCGCTTACATCGCCCTAGTTTTGGGACTTCGAGTTAGCGGCAATCGAACATTATCGAAAATGAATGCGTTTGATTTCGTTGTCACTATCGCCTTGGGTTCGACGTTAGCTACGATTTTGTTGAACAAGCAGACCGCTTTGGCAGAGGGGCTTGTCGCTTTTTCTGTTTTGATAGGGCTCCAATATTTAGTCACCTGGTCAAGTGCCCGGGCTCCCTGGGTGAAGCGAATTGTGACAGGAGAACCTCGCTTGGTGTTTTACGATGGGCAGTTTCTTAAGGAGGAAATGAAGCGATCTCGTATCACCAATGAAGAAGTCCTGTCAGCTATCCGGAGTGCTGGATATGCCGATATCTCGAATGTCGGTGGAGTCATTCTTGAAACCGATGGATCTTGCAGCGTGATTCAGCTCACTGGTGACGTCACCGGTTCCTCCCTGCGAGATGTAAGCACGAAGCAAGCATCACGTGGCGAATTCATCTCGTCGACTTCATAAAGTCTCTTCTCCAAGGACTGGCGTCTCTTGATCTATTACCTGCTCCGCTGCATCAACCGAGATCAAGATGTCCGACTGCTTGCCGAGCGAATAGAGCATCTGAAAGGCAAGGTTACAGATTGCCACGCCAGTCAAAGCCGCGATCAACATGGTGCCTGACACTTGTTCATGAACGAGTGTCCACACGAATTGTCCTATGCAAAGTATCGACACGGCGATCAATGTTGGGGTTCGGCTGATTAGATTCACAACGATTGCTCCGAAAGGGGCCCCCAGTGCGACAATCGGAGCGGCCGCCAACCAATACGAAAAGACTTGCGGATCAATTGCATAGAACTCAGGGCGAGCCTGGGCAAGTACGAGGTTCGATCCGATGCCAACCAGTGAAGTAAACGCCATGAGGACCACAGACGTTGGGATGGCAATTTTCAGGTCAGCACGATAAAGCAGCACAAGGGTTGCGTAGATCATCATATCGATGCCAACGCCTGTGATCGACGAGGCGACGCCGCCCACGAGCCCGATGAAAATGCCAAGGGAAAACTCATGCGGAGACGCTTGATCGGCCACTCCCTGGTTGGAAGTTAGTTCTCTCAACTTCACTAAGTGCAGAATGCCAAAGCTTGCCCAGATCACGCCGAAGATCAGCTTGACCCACAAGTCGGGCACAATCGGGGCGATTAAAGCCGCGCCTAAAGGTGTTCCAACCAGGGCGCCGACAAACGAAGGTCGGAGGAGTCGCCAATCGACAGGACGATGGGTGGACAGAATATAGATGGCCGCCGAGGTCATTCCGATCGACTGAATCGCTAGGCCGAAGTTTCTGCCGAGGGAGCCAGGTAAGTCAAACAGCAGGACCAGCACCGGAAACGCAACTGTACCACCCCCCATCGGTGTCGAGCCGGCAACATAAGAACCAACAGACATCGTCAATGCAATCGGCCAATGGGATATCACCGTTGGCCAATAATTGCCGAGGGTAACGATGGTTAGCCAAATAAAGTAGAAGACTGTCAGCCAGGCGAGGAATGGCCAGATTCGTGGCCAACTGCGGACAGGAGGAATCCCCATCTAGGTCGAATCCCAGTAAAGGTTAAGCTGCAAACTAATATCCGATATTGAAAATGTCTGAACAACACTTGTCAAGACAAGTGTGAATGAACTCGAGCGTGTGGATCGATTGACAATGGCTAATTGCGGGTCAGACTGGTAGACTCGACTAAGAACGGTCTGTCTTGCGGAGGTGCATTCTTGCCCATCCCATGGCGGTAACCGGTTAGCTGAATCACGCTTGGCGGATGGGGTTCAGCCACCAAGCATGCGCACAACGTGAAACAGCGAACGTGGTATCACAACATCTCGATCCAGATCATCCGCCTCCCCCGCGAAAGCAGCCCCTGACTGGTCCCATCCGCAAGATGGCCACCGGTGCAGCTTTGTTTGTGGCGATTTGCGTCGTGGCCGTGGTTGGTTACGTGGCTCATGGTTGGCGGCTGGATGATGCCATCTATATGGTGATCATTACGATCTTTGGCGTAGGATATGGCGAAGTCCAACCGGTCGAATCGATCGCTCTGCGTGCTTTGACCATCATGGTGATTATCGCTGGATATGGGGCCGTTATTTATACCGTCGGCGGATTCATGCAGATGGTGGTGGATGGAGAACTTCAGAAGGCCTTGGGAGCGAGACGAATGTGCATGGATATTGATCGATTAGACAATCACGCAATTATCTGTGGTGTTGGCCGCATGGGTTCGATTCTGGCCCGTGAATTAGCCGCCCAAGGCAAGTCGTTTGTAGTGATCGACACAGACGAACGGCGATTGAATTCGGCTCAGGAACTGGGCTATCTATTCATCAACGGAGACGCCACCGACGAGCATGTGCTCGAGCAAGCCGGTATCAAAAGGGCCGCAGTTCTTGCTTCTGTCTTGTCAGACGATGCGACCAACGTATTCGTGTCGGTCACGGCTCGGGGGATGAATGCCGACATCATGATCATCGCACGCGGCGAAAATCCCAAGACCGAAAAGAAGCTCATTGGATGTGGGGCCGATAAGGTCGTTTTGCCAACCGCCATAGGCGCGAAGAAGCTCGCCCAGATGATTATTCGACCGTCGGCTGAGAACATGCTCGAACAAGTAACGACCCAGGGAGACATGAACGACGAACTAGGTCGGATTGGACTTCAGTTCGATGAGTTGATCGTCGCTGATGGTTCCTCACTGGTCGACAAGTCGATTGGCAGTATCGAGCTGCGGAGCAATCATGGCTTTTTGATCGTTGGACTTCGCCGGAAGGATGGCTCGACCATGCTGAACCCCACCGCCGAAACGATACTTAATCCGGGCGACGTGGTGATCGTATTGGGGCATTCCAACGATATCCCGCAGCTTGCCGAACGCTTCTGTGCCACGCGAGGCAAGGTCACCTACCGCGGCGTCGCGGTCGATTCGTAAGTAGGCTCACGATGCGATTGAATGTTCAGATGGCCAAGCCGGAAGACTACCCAGAGTTATGGCGGTTGTTCCACGATACCGTGCATCACGTCAACCGGCGGGACTACACACCGCAGCAATTAGAGGCCTGGGCACCTGAAAAGGTCGATCTCTCACACTGGAGCTTACGTCTGGAAGGTATCAATCCGTTTGTGGTGACGATCGAAGGCAAAATCGTTGGATTCTCCGATGTCCAAGCGGATGGGCTGGTCGACATGTTCTATGTGCACCATGCCTGGCAGCGAAAAGGTATCGGTAGCAGGCTTTTCACTGAGATTCACCACAAAGCCGAGCAAATGAAGCTGGCTGAACTTCACTCGCATGTGAGTATGACGGCCAGGCCATTCTTTGAAGTCCACGGATTTCACGCGGTGACCCCTCAGCAGGTCACCATCAACGGTGTAACGCTGAAGAACTTTCTCATGAGAAAGACACTCTCTGTTTAGCGAGACGACTTAAGATACCCGCTGAGCGCTTCGATGTTCTTGGCAAACGTTTGACTGGATATGTACTGGTCGCCAGGACGAAATCGTTGATCGCCAACAAGTTTCTCTTCCTCGAAGGTGGTAATCCATCGCCCTTGATCGTCCAGGCTTGCGAGAATGGGCTTAACCTGGTCGGGCGAGACCTTTCGACTCGCGCGACGAGACTTCGGAGAACTGATCAGTTTGCGGTACTCGTTCTTTAGATGCTCCAGTTTCTGGCCTGTTTTCCAGCCGTAGTGGTCAGGCAGATTCTTGTCATCGTAGGTCAGGAAGTAATCCTTGCCGTTGCGATTCATGTAGAGCGGGCGATTGGTTTGTAGTTCGTAGTAGCGTGCAAGTTGCCCATCCGGAAGCATCGACGCTTCAAGATACTTCACGGCTTTGGGAACGGGTTCTAGATACTTCTTGTCGCGAGTCACGTCATAAATTAGCAGTAGCGTTTCAATCGCATCTTGAGATTCCCGACCTGCCACGGCAGCGGGTTCGAATTTACGCGCCCAGATCGGATTCATGTCGTAGTTGTATTGCTGAGCCCATGCCGGTTGCGGGCTCGGCAGTTGGGCCAGTATCAGGAAATCTCCCAGCTTCTTAAGTGACGCCAGATATCGTTGGTCTCCATAGGTATCATACGCTTCTCTTAAAACCGCCGAGACGCTGCCGGCCAGGTCATCGTTCAAGGTGTACATGTTCCAATAGTTCTTAACGCGGCCCTCGGTTTTCCAGTCATATTTCGGAAAGCTTGCCGGCTGAATAGGTAACGATTGATCGACTGGCTCGGCCCAAACTTGGGGAAACGCACCATTGGCGAACTGGGCCGCAAGTAAGGCATCCAGTGCCGTTGTGACTGCCTGATGTATTATTTCATTTTTGAAGTCGTATGCTTTATCGACTCGCATCAGAAAGCGAATTGCCGATTGGGTTTGATCGTCGTCCAGCGAGGAATTGTTTTTGCCTTTCCCCTTGCCGTTTCGGTATTGAGCCGTGCGTTGTCCTTGAGGATCGAAATCGATGCAGTTCGTCCATCCTCCCGAGTTTAATTGGCCATAGATGAGCGCTTCGGCGGTCTCCGTTGCCGCGTTTAAGTAGAACGCATCGGTCGTGGCGTTATAGGCAGCAAGGTAGGTCATGCCAACCGTGGGTGTGCCTGGCGGTTGAACCCAAATTTGATCGGGCGATGCGGTTCCTTCGCCGAAACGCTGGGTAAGATCTGGACTATAGAAATAGACATAGCCCCCATGAACAGCAACCTGGTCATGGTAGTAAGTAGCAGCTTTCTTCATCGCTACCAAAACTTCCGCGGCCGTGGGGTCGCCGTCGGCTGCAGAAAGTGAGTGACTTAAAAGACAAATGCAAAGGAGGAAGGCCACCGGGGCGCGGAAGATACTGTGCATGGTCAAGTCTCGAGCGAGCGTAGGAATGAGAAGGTCAGTCCCAAAATACTCTCTGCATAATCGTTAAGCAAGGATTTATGATAAGGGACGATTAGGAATCCGCTCGTATAAAAAGCGGAATGCCGCAGACGACCACAAGCAGGATCCAACCCACTAGTTGAAGCATGATTTCAGGCGTAGGTTTGGATGTGGAATGAACGCGCCCCTCCTCCGATAGTCGAAACATTCGATCACTGTATTCCGGCCAGAAAATGACCGAAAGGGGCAACAGCATAAACAATGCATGCGAGGCGACCGCCTGAAAGTCTAGGCTCATCACAAGATGAATCACTAATGAGACGATCGCAACAGCACACGCTGCTATCCGTCCTCGATCCCAGGCGATCACGTGATTTCCTCCACTGGTGAAACGAAAAATGACCTTAAGTAAGAAGCTTAAGGTCATTCGTCGCAGTCGATAAAATATTATTATTGCTGCTTGCCCATCGACTGAACGGCACGATTCAGTTCATCCATGCCGACCTCTCGCTGAGGCGTCGCGAACGACCAGGTATGTCCGAATGGATCAACGATCATTCCGTAGCGATCTCCCCAAAACATATCGGTTGGTGGCATCTTGATCGTGGCCCCGGCCGCTTCCGCCTGAGCAATGGCTGCATCGCAGTCCGTGACATAGCGATGGATGGTAACCGGAGTGCCGCCCAAAGACTTAGGAGATTGCGATTTGCCTTCGCAGTATTCGGGAAAGTCATCGGCCATAAAAATGCTAGCACCGCCGATCGTTAGTTCGACGTGCATGTATTTATCGCCTGCTTCGGTCGGCAAGCGGAACTTCTCTTCGGCCGCGAACGCTTTCTTGTAAAACTCGATCGCTTCTGAACAGGGATCGCATACCAAGTAAGGAATAAGGCCGGCGCGGTTAATAGCGGGGGTGGATTGAGTCATGGGGTCTCTTTCTATTTTAAGGATTTGGAAGTTAAGTCGAGGAATGTTATCTGGGATTAGGCGTCGTCATAGGCGGTTTGCAACGCGACGACATCCAGTTTCTGCATCTGCAACATGGCCGCGATTACCATTTGAGCCTTATCTTGATTGGCGTCACTGATCAGACGGGGCAAGAGAGTTGGCACAACTTGCCAGAAGACGCCGTACTTATCTTTCAGCCAACCGCACTGAGATGTCTCGCCTCCGACGGAGAGTTTCTCCCAGAAGTGATCCACCTCTTGGGCTGATTCGCAGTGGATCACGAATGAAACAGCTTCGTTGAAGGTAAAGTGCGGACCGCCATTGAGGGCCACAAACTTCTGGCCTTGAAGTTCAAACTCGATCGTCATAATCGAGCCTACGGGCCCCGGTCCCACTTCGCCGTACTTGGTTTGCGTCAAGACTCGTGAATCGTCGAAGATCGAAAGGTAGAACTCGACGGCTTCCTCGGCCTGATCGTTAAACCAAAGAAAGGGGGTGATGCGCTGCATGAAATCGATTCTCCCAGTTTGGTCGTGATGCCTGTTTGGAGAGTAGTCGATCTCGCTGCGTGCATTTCGACATGCGATCTAAAAATCGATTAAACCACGGCGACTTTGACGCAGTTGATTGGCGGAAGCGAGTCGAACAAGCAGTTCCACTCGTCGCCACTATCGTGCCCCATCCATACTTGACCGGTGGTTGTACCGAAATAAATTGCAGGGTCGGCCAGCGTATCGGTCGTCATCGCATCACGCAGCACCGTAAAATAGCCGTCGTGCTTGGGTAATCCTTTCGATAGCTTTTTCCATTTCTTGCCTCCGGAAGTGCTTCGCCAAACGGCAGGTTTCCCTTCTGGGCACGTTCGTGTCATGGGCTCTAGGGGGACGACATAGATCGTATTGGGATCGTGCGGATGAACGACAATAGGGAAGCCGAAGTCCGAAGGCAGCCCATCGGCGATCGATTGCCAAGTGTGGCCGTAATCATCGCTACGTAGCACTCCGATCCCAGGGCGTTCAGGCCAACCGCCATGATTTTGCATATACAGTCGGCCAGGAGCATCGGGATGCCGAGCTATCTTGTGTACGCACTGACCGAATTCTGGGTAGGGATTGGGATCGAATCCAGCTCCCACCCCATCGTTGGCAGCGTTAAACGTTTGTCCACCATCTTCACTGAGGTAATGTCCCCCAGTGGAGATACCCAGGTGAATGCGTTCCCCGTCGCGGACAATCGTATGCAGGCACAAACCGCCTGCGCCAGGCTGCCAGTCTTTTGAGTGCTTGTGATTACTGATACCAGCGATCATCTCCCAAGAGTTGCCACCATCTTCGCTCCGAAAAAGCGAGGCAGGTTCGACACCAGCCCATATCTCTTGGTTGTCGGTGCCTGGCTCAAGTGACCAGATATTTGCGAGGACACGGCCATCAGTTTCAGGAAACGCAGGCGCGGACTTGGTTTCCTTGAACTTCTTACCCAGATCGGATGAGGTTAGCACCTTCATCCCAAACCAGGCATTGCAACTCGAAGCGAAAATGCGAGGGGACTTACGGGTATCAATCAAAGCCGAATAAACGGCGACCCCAGAGCCGAACGGTCCCCGCAACGAGAATCGCCCTCGCGACTTACTGGCCTCGGCAACGAATAGCCCCTTCTTGGTCCCAATGCACAAAACAACGCGATCGGCCATCTTCAGCCTCCTGATACTGCGGTCATAATGAAAAGAAGATCCCCTGGTTCTAGCTTCTTCTGCAGCCCGTCGACTCGATGGATAATCGTCTCATTGATATACAAGTTGATGTGTTTGCGAACGGCTCCCGTCTCGTCGCAGACACTGCGATAGAGTTTTGGCTGGTGGTTTTTCAGGTCGGTTAGGGCGTCCTGAACCGAGCCAGCGTTAACCTCTACCTCGGACTTGCCCGCGCACTCGTGCCGGAGTGCGTACGGTATTTGAACGGAAACAGACATGGTGAGAAGAGCCAACTAATAAAACTGAGGAAAAGAGGACTCGGTAAATAGCATCCCCTGGAAGCTAGTCGAAGACGGATGGTCGTGATCGACCGAGGCCAGGAAAAAGTTTAGAAGACCAGTTGACCGGGATAAAGGATTTGCCTCCCAGCTGAAGGCAAGTGGGCAATTTATCAAGAATCCTGTGTTTTGTTCTATTCATCCAGGTGCGTCGATGATAGGATAATTTTAAATTATCTACTGCTTTTAGGCCGTCTCATCTTTAGGCACCACTATGTCACGTTCTTCGTGTCGTTCAGCGTTCACCCTCGTAGAACTTCTGGTTGTGATCGCCATTATTGGCATCCTGATTGCTTTGTTGCTTCCGGCTGTGCAGATGGCACGTGAATCGGCTCGAAGAACCGAATGCGTCAACCACCTCAAGCAACTCGGTTTAGCCTTTCATAACCATCACGACATTCTGCAGAAGTTCCCACATGGAGGCATCAATGCTCCTGACGGCGACCCATGTTGCCAAGGCGAGCATTCCGAACGGACGCAATGGAGTTGGCCTTATCAAATTCTGCCGTATATCGAGCAGAACAATCTCTACGACAACACGAATCACAACCAGGTTTATCAAACGGCAGTCGAACTCTATTACTGTCCCAGTCGTCGAAGTGCTCAGGGATACGGCGGATCGTCGCATGCTCGGATTGATTATGCCGCCAACGCCGGGACCGACAATGAAGGGGATAATGGAGTTACACGCCGGCAAGACCGGGCAAGAACTGGGTTTCAGGACATTGTCGACGGTACATCAAACACCATGATGGTCGGAGAAAAGCAAACCGACAGGACTTACGATTCCGGGTGCTGCGATGACAACGAGAACCCCTACAATCCTGGTTGGGAAGTTGATATCTACCGCCGGGGCAATTCGCCCCCAGACCACGACCGAAATCACCCCGAGACAGTTTTAGGGACCGATTCCAATTCCAACCTCTTTGGAGCGGCCCACCCCAGCGGCATCAACACGGTATTGGTGGACGGATCGGTGAGATTTGTCAGCTACACGGTCGACGGAGAAATGTTCCGTCGCCTGTGCGTGATAGACGACGGATTAGTGGTCAGCCACGACTCGCTATAATTTTCCCAATTACAGCGAACCTCGGGTCTGAAATCGTGACTAGATTTATATCGAAATCATCGGTAACCCCGCATTGTCAATCTTGAACCATGTGGGTATATTCGTAAGTCCTCGGGATGTGGCGCAGTCTGGCTAGCGCATCTGCTTTGGGAGCAGAGGGTCGTAGGTTCGAATCCTATCATCCCGACTCAAAAAACCTTTCGTAAGTTTGGCTTGCGAAAGGTTTTTTTGTGCTTGAACACAAGCTTATGCCGTCGTCTAAAACGCTACGAGTGATGTAGCGTTTCGGTGCCTTGCCTAATAGAGGCTAGATGTCGACAGCGTGGCGACGATTGGGGAACCTTGAGTCACAATGATTGTGTGCTCGAATTGGGCCGTGAGGTTTTCAGGGTGCCCGATAAGTGTCCAGCCATCTTCCGCCTCATTCAAGTAAGAACTTCGAGTCGAAAGAAACGGTTCGATAGCGATCACTTGGCCCAGTTGAAGGCGTCGAGTATCGATTTGGTTATAGTATCCGACGATCCCTTCCGGCTCTTCATGCAGGCTTCTCCCGACGCCGTGGCCTCCGAGATTCTTGACTGTTTTGAACCCGTGCGACTTCGCCGTACGTTCAATCGCCTTCCCGATGTGGTTGATAGGGGAGCCTGCTTTGGCTTCCATAATTGCGTGATCTAACGCAATCTTGGCCGCCCGACACAACCGATCTTTTAAGCTGGAAATTGGGGGGACCACCACCGTACCGGCCGTATCTGCAAAGTAACCGTCCAGTTCTGCGGAGACGTCCACATTGACGATATCACCGCCGCAAATGATCCGCTCACCGGGAATCCCGTGAGCCGCTTCTTCGTTAATGCTGATGCAGGTAGTGCCAGGGAAGTCGTAGGTGATCTTAGGGGCTGATATCGCTCCGTATCTCGCTAGCATCTCTGCCGCGAAGTCGTCCAGTTCAGCCGTTGCCATTCCAGGTTCGACAACTCTCAGCATGGCATCCCGAACGCGGGCAACGACTTGACCAATACGAAGAACCCCATCGACATCGTGCTGGCCTTCTACCGTCATTATTAAATCTCGATCTATGGTGAAAGTGGAAAGTATTAAATTCCGGAGCAATCAATCAACGCTACCTTGAAACAGATGATTCAAATCTATACTGAAACGATTGGGTGGCCAATAGACTGGAATCAGATTGGAAACGTCGATAGAGAACCCTGAAGCAGACAGTTAGGTAGAAGTAGATTGGCTGATCGATAGCGTTTTACGGACTATTGTCACCAAAAGCGAGAAGCGACCTGTGGACGATTCGGAAGCCGTCACCCCCACCCCAAAAGAAACAGGGAGCCGTGAGGCTCCCTGTCGTAATTACCGAATCGTTGTTCCCACGTGGCTAAGCAGCCCGGCGGTCTTCTTCGGTGTCGGCGAGCAAGTACTCGTTTAACCGATCGAATTCATCCGCGTTTTTAAAGTGGATGACAATTTTGCCTCCCTTGGTCGCCTGCTTGATGTCGACCTTGGTACCCAAGGCCATACGCAGGTCTTCTTCGAGTGAAACGACCTGTTGCGACTTCGTCCGCGAGCCCTTCTTGGCCGGAGTTGTCGCGATGGCTGGTTCTTCCCCGTTGAGGAAGTCTTGCACGGCTTGCTCAGTCGCACGGACGCTCCAGCCATCCTTGGCAATCCGCTTGGCGAATTCGTTTTGGATCTCTTCTTCGCCTAGTGGCAAGAGTGCCCGGGCATGCCCTTGGGAAAGCTCACCAGCGTGTATCGAAGACTTTACAGCATCAGGCAGATCCAGCAGGCGGACCAGGTTAGCGATGGTGCTGCGGTCGACCTTGATCCGGTCAGCAAGTTCGCTTTGGGTAGCGTCGTGCTGCTCGAGGTAACGCTGGAAACTAATGGCCTTTTCCAGTGGGTTGAGATCCTGACGCTGCAGATTTTCGACGATGGCCAGTTCGGCGACCAGACGATCGTCCGCTTCGCGAACCAGTGCCGGAATGGAGTCCCAGCCAGCGATGCCGGCCGCACGCAAACGACGCTCACCGCTGATCAGTTGGAAGCGATCCCCGACCTGACGTACAACGATCGGTTGAAGGATATCATGCTCCTTCAAGCTCTCGGCCAGCGAGGTGATCTCGGCGTCGTCGAAGTGATGCCGCGGCTGAAACGGGTTGCGGTCGATCTGGTCGAGCGCGATCCGCGAAGAGTCTTTCTTTTGTGAGGCTTCCTCAGTGAAGTCCGACTCGGCCAAGCGAGGACGGAATGGAACCGTCTCGGTGGCTTCTTCTTGCAATTCTACTTCCGCTGTTTCATCGGTTGGGTCTCCCAACAGAGCGGCCAGACCACGTCCCAATCGCTTTTGTCTAGTCACGATCTAAAACCTCCATGCACAATTCCATATGAGCACGTGCCCCGCGGCTGCGAGGTGCGTGGGTAATTACTGATTGACCGAAGCTAGGTGCTTCGGAAACCCAGTGATCCCGAGGGACCACCGTATCGAAAACGATATCGCCAAAGAAATCGCGAACCTCTTGTTCGACCTCGTGAGTTAGTTCTAGGGTCGGGTCGTACATCGTCAGTACGATCCCACCAAACTCAAGCTTGCCAGGCGGACGCCGCATGACATCGCGGATCACCTTGATCATCTGCGTGAGCCCCTCCATCGCGAAGTACTCGGCCTGGATGGGCATGAGGACTTCCGTCGAGGCAGCCAAAGCGGTTTGCGTGATTGCGCCGACTGAAGGGGGGCAGTCGATCAGGACATAGTCGAACTGATTCATGCCGGACTCGAGATGATTGGTCAGGACGGCCGACGTCGTCTTCTCGCCTCCGGCCAAACGTTCCACGTCCTCGAAGCTGCGGCTGCCGGGAACCAGGAAGAGGTTCTCTATCTTGGTTTCCAGAATCGACTCGCCTAAAGCCTGATCTGAAACCAGTGGATGACGCTCGGTCGGCTTCTGCCCGACGCCGGTGGTCGCATTGCATTGGGGGTCGAGGTCGACGAGCAACGTGCGCATTTCGGCCATGGCCAACCCTGCGGCCAGGTTGATGGCCGTGGTGGTCTTACCGACGCCTCCCTTTTGGTTGGCGATGCACAGGATGCGAGCCATGATGCCTCAATGCAGTAACGAGTCGAAAATCCGTTTTCGAGGTGAGGATTTTAGACACGAACGTGAAAACGAGGAAACGGCACTTTGGCTACTTGATGGCCTGTTTCACGTGAAACATTCGTGCGCATCTTATGTGTTTCACGTGAAACACCCAGATTACAGGATCGTGAAAGGACGAGCATCTGCTCCAGGTGCGGCATTCGATCCTGTTTCACGTGAAACGCTTCGCTACGAGAACGGATGGATCACTAATCCGCAGGGTGGAATTGGCTGGGTGGCGACCGTCTGCAGGAAGCCAACCTCTCTGTGCTGCAGATCCTGGTATTGGCTCATCGTGATAGGGCGGAGCAGAGCGGCAAGCCGAACGTTCTTACCCGTGTCTTCGTCCAGGGCATCAACAAGATGGTCGACCGAGCGGACAAAGGTTTCATTGGCATCGGCCGTCTCCAGCAGTTCGGTCAGGATTAACCACTCCCATAAGTTGTTGTCTAGTTCCCGCCAGAGATCGTCTCGTTCCGGGGTGGCTCCTTCCATCTTCAATTGGCCGTCCGCCGTCAGCTGGGCACTGACCCAGGTCTCGTCTGCGGCACAAAAGATCCCAAGGTGGCCCAACTCGCCGCTGGTTTGAAGTTCTTCCCAGAGGGCAGACGCGACATGACGACCTTGTCCGAAGACATAGCAATCAAAGTGAACGCCCAACTTCTCGATCAGCTCTGGGCTGGAGAGAGGAGGTGCCTGGTGAGCAAGCGGAAAACTAGGCAAGACCTCAAGTCCCGGTTCCGTCATCTCGAAGAACACCGTCAAAGCGACATTGGCCGGGTGCTGCGGAGTCAGTTCTCCCTGCTGGGACAGTTCGTAACGATAGAGGGTCGCCGCGGCTAAATCGTCTGGGTTGACGTGATGCAGTTGACGATGGGCCATCTTCTCACGTATCAATCCAATCAGGTTATGATCGGTCACTGGCCATAAACGGTGGATGACGCCTGCCCCATCCTTAGCGACCAATGGAGTCGCCGTCGCAATATGGTTCTCCAGATCTTGCTGCACCGAAATGCTAGGGTCGGCATAGAGAGATACCTGAGGACAGATATCGGCCTGGACTGCTCGGAGTCGATCAAGCCGTGAAGCCGAACTCTCGGCAAGCAGGACCTGAACCGCCTCGTACTGCTGCTGGTCGATATCCTCGAGGGCGAGCCCTGCCAGAAAACCCCTTCGTGTCACCCGCTGACCCTGCCAGTCGAATTCTTGGTGATAGACATAAATTGCCGGGTCAGGCTCGCGTTGTAGAACGCCTTGCCGCTGCCAGTCGGTTAGGAAACGCTTTGCCCGGGAGAAGCGATTGTTATTTTCGTCATCCCCTGGCTCTTCACGATTGGTCAGAACGCGCACGACATTCGCTGGATGGCATTTGTAAAGTTCGTCGATCTGCTCTGGCGTCAACTTGTCGGCTGGCGGTGCAATGACGTCTGCCAATGCGCCAATATGGCCGAGGTCGTAACGCAGTCCGTGAATGGCTCGAATGTCTGGCATGAAATATTTCGTGCTGTTTGTTAACAGGTAAATAAAAAGGGACTCGCCACATGTGCGAGTCCCTCCCATTTTAACCGATTGCGACCAATAACGGCCCCGCGGAATTAATAGCGGTAGTGATCTGGCTTAAACGGGCCGTCGACTGGCACGCCGATGTAGTCGGCTTGGGCCTGGCTCATCTTGGTCATCTTCACGCCCAGCTTGTCTAAGTGCAGGCGGGCCACTTCTTCATCCAAGCTCTTGGGCAGAACGTGAACACCCAGTGGGTAGGCTTCGGCATTCTTCCACAGTTCGATCTGGGCCAGCACCTGGTTGGTGAACGAGGCCGACATGACGAACGACGGGTGACCGGTGGCACAGCCAAGATTGACTAAGCGGCCTTCGGCCAGAATCAAGATGCTATGGCCGTCTGGGAAGGTGTAGCGATCAACCGGGCCGCCTTCTTGGGAAGGTGGTTTGATCGATTCCTTGGAAACGTCCTTGCGACCATTCAACCAAGCCATATCGATTTCAAGGTCGAAGTGGCCGATGTTGCACACGATCGCGTCGTTTTTCATCCGCTCCATGTGTTCGCCGGTGATGATGTCGCGGTTGCCGGTCGTGGTGACAAAGATGTCGGCACGATCGGCAGCGTCTTCCATGGGGCAAACTTCAAAGCCTTCCATGGCGGCTTGCAGGGCGATGATTGGGTCGATTTCGGTGATGATCACACGAGCACCGAAGCCACGCATCGACTGGGCACAGCCTTTGCCAACGTCGCCGTAACCAGCCACGACAACAATTTTGCCAGCAACCATGACGTCGGTCGCACGCTTGATACCGTCGGCCAGCGATTCGCGGCAACCGTAGAGGTTGTCGAACTTGCTCTTGGTAACCGAGTCGTTGACGTTGATCGCAGGCGTCTTGAGGTCGCCCTTTTGGTGCATCTGGTACAAGCGATGGACGCCTGTGGTGGTTTCTTCCGAAAGGCCGTTGATGCCTTCGAGCAGTTCGGGGAACTTGTTATGAACCATGGCGGTCAAGTCGCCACCATCGTCCAAGATCAGGTTCAGTGGTTCGCCGCTAGGGAAGAAGATGGTCTGCTCGATGCACCAATCGAATTCTTCGTCGGTCATCCCTTTCCAGGCATAGACTGGGATGCCAGCTTCGGCCATGGCGGCGGCGGCGTGGTCTTGAGTCGAGAAAATGTTACAGCTGCTCCAGGTGACTTCGGCACCCAGCTCGACGAGCGTTTCAATCAGCACAGCCGTCTGGATGGTCATGTGAAGACAGCCAGCGATTCGTGCTCCGGCGAGGGGTTTCTCGTCGCGGTATTTCTCACGAAGGGCCATCAAGCCGGGCATTTCGATTTCGGCCAGTTTGATTTCCTGACGTCCACGCTTCGCGAGGGAGATGTCCTTGACCTTGTACGGAAGCTTTTCGACCTGGGACACTATGAACTCCACCTTGTATTGGAGGGACCGGGGGATGAGCCCAATGCGAAACTCCACACCAGGGGGTCGCCGGAAGACTCATTAAATACGCAAAACATTGCGCCGCAACTAATCTGTTATGATAAAGTGCTGGCACTCTTTAGCAACCCGGGATGAGGGGCTCAGGGTAACGCGAAATCCCAGGTAACAGCTGAGAAAGTCGTGGGATTTCAAGAGATACGTCACGTCCACCACGAATCGGATTGGCCCTATTCTTGAGGAAGCTCCGCAAACGCTTTGCGGGCAGCCGAGACGAACGCTTCGACTTTGACGAGATCCTTGACACCGGGCCGACCGTTATTCTCGACCCCACCCGCCACATCGACGGCAGTTGGCTGAACCGCTTGTATCGCCTCAGCAACATTCAACGGAGTTAACCCCCCAGCTAGAACCAGGTGCTTCAGGTGAGGCATCGTATGCCAAGTGGCAGCCAAATCCCAGTTGGAAAGCTGCCCCGTCCCACCGAAGAAACCAGGGACTGCCGCATCCATCAGTAGGGCATGAGGGTGAAGGTCATTGGGCAGTGTTGCCCAGCGACTGAGTGAACCTCGGCTGGCAGCCAGAATGGGAACGCCGGTCGCCTGATTGACAGACTGTGCAAACTCGGCCGATTCGTCCCCGTGAAGTTGGATCCAATTGAAACCAACTTGATCGTGAGTTTGTTCAATCTCCTCTTGGGTCGCGTTCACAAACAGACCAACGATTTGCACCTCGCCGCGGATCGTGTTGGCGATCTTCACTGCGGTCTTCTTTTCCACGCAGCGTTTGCTTTGAGGAAAAAAGTTCAGTCCGATCGCATCGGCCCCGCTATGCGCGACGGCGATTGCGTTCTCGAAATCGTTCAATCCACAGATTTTGATGCGAAAAATATCAGGGACAGGCATGATCGACGAAGTCCGTATATTCGTTAACCGCCTCGCTAGACGGAATATTCTTCCTCGCGATACCGATGCAAGGTAGATAGCGGTGATGTCAGGAGGACACACGGTTCTCCTTGCTTATATTTTACAGCATCCTTTGCTCAAGGTGACCCGTTGGTGTCCATGTCGCAACCACGCTACACTCCCCCTCGATCTCGTCATGGAGGTCTTTGGGTCTGGTACCGCGCCTTGGTGGTGGTCGTGGCCGTCATTCTTCTTGGATTGCCATGGTGTCGAACGGACCGATCGGGCTACGTGGCTCATGGCCAGGCAACGATCGTTTCGGACTCTCTCGAACCGGAGGCCCACGCCCATTTGCAGCCGTTGGTTGAAGAAATATTACAGGCAACGACAACCGACGACCATCTCGTAAACTATTTGGCACAGGACCCCGAGCTACGACAAGATCTGCAGGTGTCTGATGACCAAGCCGCCCTGGAAATACTTCGCCGCCGCTTAGAAGTTTCACCCAACCGAATTGGTGGCCAAGTTTCCCTTCGCTTAAATTACTACGGGGAAGACCGCCTGGCGTGTTCACGGTTACTGTCCCGAATCCTCCAAGATTTCGATCGCGAGTTCAATGATTGGAAGCGAGAAAAGGTCACAGGAATTGAAGACACGTACATCGATCAACTCAAAAGCACTGAAAGCGAACTCGCCGCCATGGACGCAGAGCTTCGTGGTCTTGAAGCGACCGTACCAGGTGACGTGGCGCCAGCTCCAGAAAAATTATCGCTGCCTCGCAGCCCCGCTTGGCTCCTAGCCCAGCAGAAGTTAGATCAAGCGAAATCGCGGCTCAAGGAATTGTTAGAGACCCGTACTCAGCGGCATCCACTTGTGCAAGATCAAGAGAAGAAGATCGAGAAGCTACAAACGCAATTTGCCGCCCTACCAGAATTTCAGTCGAAACCGCTTCCGCCTGAGCCGATGTCGGATCGTGAAAAACTAGTAGAACAATACAAACAGCGAATTGCCGCACTGCATTCAGAAATGGCGCAAAATCAAACTCAGCTCGACGCGTTGAAGCTTCGGCAAAAAGATGCCGCCAAAGCCCTCGGCTTTCTGAATGGAATAACGATGCAGCATTCCGGTGACATCACCGTCTCTTCGGTTGGCGGTGTCTGGCGGTCGACGGCGTTATTAGTACTCGGCGGTTGGTCGATCTTCGCAGGTCTGATCGCGTTTCAATTGGCTTCGAGTTCGGCCAGCCCGGCAATGATTTCCTCGACGCACAAGTTAGCCGCCGCCACACCCCTTGCCGTGGCTGGAACGGTGACCCTTACCGGCAGCACCCAGCCAGAGAGTGGAGGTGCTTGGCGATTCGGACGAGCATCCTTTGTGCTAACTCGACTTGCGGAATTATCGATTGTATTCGTCATTGGCCTGGTGGTGCTAGCAACCCAGACGCAACCTGAATTTAGCCTATTGCTACGAGACGACCCACTGGCAGCATTACGCGAGATGATGCGCAATCTTATCCCATCGTAGAAGTAAGTGTGGCTTGCCCAATCCTCGGTTTGGAGAACTACGACTTAAAATGCCGATGAAAAGAAAGCCCTGCATTCTCTAGTGGTGAATCGCTCGGCCAGCCGCAAGGACGCGGAGATCAAACCCCTTCCCGGGACACGGATGACCATGTACGAAGATTTTTTTGGATTGTCGCATCGCCCATTTCCCAGCGTCCCCTCCTTGGTCGGCTACGTGGAAACGGAATCTCACCTAGAAGCGATTGAAACCCTGTTGCGTTGTGTTCGCCGTGACGAAGGTGTCGGCACACTGATCTCGGCACCAGGGCTCGGCAAATCGACGATCGCTCTGCGACTGCACGAGGAACTAGAAGACGAATTCGAGGTGGTCCGTCTTAATAGTGGTCACTGCGGTTCGCGACGTGCCTTGCTTCAGGCAATCGCCTATGAGTTGGATTTGCCATGCCGTGGATTGGAAGAAGGGGAGCTGCGAATTCAGTTCGCCGAGTATGTCGAACGACTGGACAGTCGCCGAATGACAGGGATTGTCATTCTCGCCGATGAAGCAGATCTGCTGCCGATCCGCCTGTTGGAAGAGCTTCGGCTCTTAACCAATTTCGCTAGTAAAGATCGGTCGCGAGTGTCGGTTGTCTTGTTAGGGAGTATGTCGTTGGAAGAACGCCTGGCCAGTCCCTACTTGATGTCGTTCAATCAACGAATTGGTGCGCGGACGTTTCTACAATCGCTTTCCACCGCAGAAGTCGCGAACTATGTCCGTCAGCAAGTGCAAGACGCGGGAGCCAGGCGAACTATTTTCGACGAATCGGCGATCGGGACGATTACCCAGCGCAGTCAAGGCGTTCCGCGTTTGGTGAATCAAATTTGCGACCATGCTCTGCTGTTGGCAGCTCTGGGGGATGAGACGACGCTGGATGCCGACGCGATCGAAGAGGCATGGGCCGACCTGCAGCGGCTCCCAGCTCCTAAGCGACAAATTCGGACGGACAGCGCGCACACGACGGATTCGATGATCGAGTTTGGCTCGCTGGAAGAAACGAAGCCGGAACCTTTAAACGAATACCCTTCGGTCGTTCGCTTTGAAGAACGATCCCTGGCTGAAGAGCAAGAAGAGTTCTCGCCAGAGGCCGCAGAAGAGCCTGAAGTCGAACTGGCATTTCAAAATGCCACCAATCCGTTCGACGAGCAATTCGAAAAGGAAGAGGTCGTTATCGATCGATTCGCTTCGCTGGGTGACCAAGACGTTCGGGGAATTCGGCGGGTGGTTAGCCCACGCAACTCGGAAATCGCTGCGTTTCTGGTCGGCTCCGAAGATAACCCAGCCGAAGTCGAAGTGGTTCAGCCAAGCTACTCAAATGCTGAGGGTATGGTTGTGTCACGTGACTTCTCTACGCATTCCACTGGATTTACCGATTGGGACGATCGCGACATTATCGTGATCGACTCCAAGGAAAAGCGTGTGGAAGAACCACAGCATCCCAAGATGCCCGCACCGCGCCGAAGAACGTATCGTCAATTATTCTCTCAACTGCGTCGCCAACACGCATAAGCGGTTCTCATGGCTCGTTTTCTAAAAGCACTGCAAGGTTTGCACTCCGATGTGCCTGAGGCAACTCCTCCGCAAGAGGCCCCCTCAGGCTCGTCGGATAGGTCACCCGAAGTGTCGAACGAGCCATCGGCTGCGGAAGCGACTCCGCCAGGGGAATCTCCTGCTCGACCGGTGGCACAAACCATCGTCATGCCAGAGCAAGCTCAGGAACCGGAGGCGAAGACGCCACCCCAACCGGCCGCTTCACCAGAGCAGAACGAGCTTATCCAAAAGTTAACGCTTCAGCTTGCTAGCATGCTGAAGCAGCGTGACAAAGTTGCCCGAGAAGTGTCTCAGGTCAAAGAAGAACTGGCTTCGCACGACCGACGTCACGAAGATGAACTCATCGGGCTGCGGGACACGCTCGAGACCCATCAGCAATCGTCTAAGGCGATCGAAGCGAACCTAAAGGCGATTCAGACGGAACTTCGTAGTCAGTTGCAGAAGCAGCAGGAAGAGTTCACTCAGAAGTTGAGTGAGGTTGAGCTGCGGGTCCAAGCCCAGTCTGCCGCTCCGGCAGTGGCCAAAGATTCCAAAACTGAGCAGGATATGCAACGAGTTCGAGAGCAATTGGCCTCTCACGATAAGCGATACGAGCAAGAGATTGTTCGCTTGCGTGATACGCTCGAAACTCACCAGGAATCAGCAAAGTCAATTCAGACCCAGCTGCTCAAAGAACTAAAGCGGCAGGAAGACTCGTTTACTAAGAAGCTGAGCGATGTCGAGCAGCGTGTAAAGCACCAGGCCGCAACGGCTTCCACGAGGGAAGTTTCCACTGCGGAAGCAGTTCAGCCTAAACAAAGCGAGCCGACGCAAATGACTGCGGAAGCCTCGATGGCTTTCAAAGCCCAGGTGCGAGCATCCGAGACCGTAAAGCCGATCCCGGTGCCAGATGCTCTTCATCGCGAGATCGCTTCGCTCAATAGTACGGACTTCTCGCAGGAACTCGTTCCGCTGTGTGATACCATCTTTGGGACCGTTCAACTTTCGTCGGTTACAGAACCGATGGTCATCTTCCTGGGGACTTGCGTTCCAGGTCGTGATACATCGGGATTGGCCTTGCGACTGGCATCTTGGCTCAGTCTGAATAAGTGTAATGTGTTCTTGATCGACGGCGAGTTAAGAAACAAAACGCTCTCCCAGCAATTGGGACTGAAGTCTAGTTCTGGACTCTTCGAGACGGTTCGGCGTGAGACGTATCGGCAAGACGGGACTTACCGTGACAACGATTTAGGCATTTCCGTCATGCCGGCGGGAAAGTCTTCTTTCATGCTGACCAACAGCGAACAAGACCTCGCTTCGCTGCGAGATCAGATTCGCGAGATCTTAAAGACATGCTCAATCGTCTTGATCGCAGGGGAGGGACCAAACACCCCGGCGTCTTGGTTGCTCGCGCAAGTTGCTAACAAGACGTATCTTCAAGCAAATCTGGGGAGCGTATCCCGCGAGGACATTCAGGCTGCCGTCGATTGCTACCATCGCGTAGGGGTCGATCCGGCTGGGCTTATTGCCACCTCCATTCGCAATTAAGTGCTATACTTGGCTGCTAAGTCGTTAGTCCTTGCGATCAGCCTAGACGAACAAACCCTCAGCCAAACTAGTTGCCATGGCCAAGTATCTTGTTACCGGCGGTGCCGGTTTTATCGGTTCTCACATTGTTAACGGTTTGCTTGCCCGAGGGGACGAGGTTGTAATCTACGACAATCTCAGCACGGGAAGCCGGAAGAACCTGCCCGAACATGGCAATGCAACGTTTATCGAAGGATCGATTACCGACGCTGATGACTTAGCCAAAGCGCTCGATGGTGTCGAATACGTATTTCACCAAGCGGCTCTCGCGTCGGTTCCTCTGAGTGTCGAGCGACCGTTAGATACCAATTTGCACTGCGTCACCGGTACGCTGAATGTATTGAACGAATCCCGCAAGGCTGGCGTGAAGCGGGTCGTCTATGCTGCATCGAGCAGTGCCTATGGCGATCAGCCCAATCTGGCGAAGCGCGAATCCGATTTGCCTGCTCCCCTTTCCCCCTACGCGGTCGCGAAACTAGCTGGCGAATATTACTGCCAGGCGTTTTATCACACGTATGGACTGGAAACAGTCGGTCTGCGTTATTTCAACGTATTTGGCCCGCGGCAAGATCCTGATAGCCCCTATTCGGCCGTGATTCCAATCTTTCTGACACTGCTTTTAAGCGGTAAGCAACCGGTCGTCTATGGAGACGGTCAGCAGTCGCGTGACTTCACCTACGTGAAGAACATCGTTAATGCCAACCTGAATGCGATGGCCGCCGAAGATGTCGCTGGCAAGGTCATCAATGTGGCCAATGGCAAGAGTACTTCGCTGCTAACGCTTTTGAAATTGCTCAACCAGAATCTAGGAACGGACGTCCAAGCCAAGCACGATCCGCCCCGCGCTGGTGACGTCCGCGATAGCATGGCCGACAACACGCTGGCCACGAAGCTGTTGAACTACGAGATCGAAGTCGACTTCGAAGAGGGACTTAAGCGTTCGATTGAATATTATCGCGAGTTGGCCCTGCAACGAGCATAAGCTCGACGATTCTACAGCGACTCGTTGACACAGTGAGAACGCTCTTCCAATACCGGCGGATCATCTTCCTGGGCAACAATCGGCTTTGCGAATCGTTGATTCAATAACGCGATGATGGCCAACAGTACAGCAACGCTCAAGAAGGTAATTGGATACGCTGGAAGGTCTGCTTTGCGGCTGCCAGCGATCATCAGTCCGATAAGTGGCTGACCAAACAAACCGCCTGAGTCGAGCATCACCAGCATCAAGTTCGTACCGGTTCCACGGTACTTCTTCGGAAACGCGATACTCCCGCCGCCGATGATCGCCGGGAAAATCAGCGCGTGGGCTACGCCTCCCACGATCGCCGGTAGCGGCAACAGCCAGGGGTTTCTTGCCAAGAGGTAAAGCGTCAGGCTAAACGACAACAGCAAGATGCCGATCGTGGCCGCATTCTTCACGCCAATGCGTTCTGGCACTTTGCGGGTAAGCAACCGGCAGGTAAACGCTGTGACCGCGTACACAAGAAAGAACGAGCTAATATGCTCGATACCAATTTCTTTGGCGTAGCTTCGCAAAAAGATCTGAGGGAACAGCACACCGAAGCCCATCGCAAAAGACATGACGAGCATCCAGCCGGGATGATATTGGCGGATCAAGCGAATGAGCGAGGGGTGGTCGATCGAACGCCGCGGTTTATCGCCGCGAGTGGCGAAAAAGGTGAACCCGATCGACACGACACAGGCACCCAATGCAACTAAAAACATGGCTTGGATCTTGGCATCTGGGGTCGCACTTCCAGCGAAGATAATGTCACCAATCAAAGGTCCGATTGCTAAGCCAATAAATCCGGACGAACCCAACACGCCAATCAGTTCAGTACTGCGCCCCTTGGGGGCTTTGAGGGAAATGGCCGTGATCGAAGCTCCGAATGCCCCTGCGAGACCTACCATGTACGCAAGTCGCAGCAGGTAAATCATCGGACCATTCACGTCACCCACAAAGAAGTGTCCCAGGATGGAACTGAGAAGCAGGACGAGTGAACCGATCCAAACTATCCGGGTTCCCAATCGGTCGATGACCGCCCCCTGAGCAAACCGAGCAAGCACGGCTCCACCCATGCCGACTCCGGTAATAAGGCCAAGATGGTATTCGTCACCACCGAGATAATTGACAAAGTCGAAGTAACGGAACAGGGAACTGTTACAGACAATCAGCGCCATATTGGCAAAGTAGGTCAGCCAGAATTCGCGGCCGTAAGCAATTTGCGGGGCAGGCGATGCTTTATCGGCCGTTACTACGGCGGAATTCATGGGTCCTCGGCTCGGTTTTGTGATCGCTCGGGTTAGAATGTAAGTATAGGCATTCCTGAGCAGGGGAATCCCTGGAAGCCTTACCTGGGACCGTCTGAGCACGAACTTTTGACAAACAAAATGAGCAAAATCGCTGACAATATCGAGTCGACTCCCCATAGCGATCTGGCTAAGGGAGACGAACATTCCGTGAAGACTGGACGCATCCTGGTTGCCATCGCCACATACAACGAGATCGAGAACTTGCCGATCCTTGTGGAACGACTCGTGGACACTTTGCCGGAAGCCGATTTGCTGGTCATCGATGATGGCTCGCCTGACGGAACCGGCCAGTGGTGCGAGGAACATGCCAAGATGAACGTGCGAATGCACTGTCTTCATCGAAAGGGAAAGCCTGGCCTGGGTTCGGCAATCATCGCCGCAATGCAGTATGCCATCGACAATAACTACGATGTTATGGTCAATCTGGATGCTGATCTGAGCCATCCTCCTGAGAAGATCCCCGAACTGCTCGAAGCATGGCGTCTCGCCGATTCCGATAGTACGGTCGCGATTGGCTCGCGATATATCCACGGTGGTGGCATCAGCGGTTGGCCTTTGAAGCGTCATTTCATGAGCCGCGCGATCAACATGTATACGCGGTGGTTATTGTGGTTACCCATGGCCGACTGCAGTGGCAGTTTTCGGGCCTACCCTGTGAACCTTCTACGAAAGATCGACTTCGACTCGTTTCTGAGTTACGGATACTCCTTCTTTGAGGAAGTGCTCTACCATTTGAAAGAGCAAGGAGCATCGTTTGTTGAAGTTCCATTCCAGTTTGTCGAGCGTCAGTACGGTAGCTCCAAGATCAATATGCGGAAGGCGATCGTCGCGGTCTGGACGATCTTCCGCTTGGGATTGAAAGCCTGGAATCCCTTTTAGAACGCCAGCCGGAAACGTTGTCAGGGGCAAAGCCACGGACATGATATGCGGCATGGTGCGAAGAGACCAATAATTTGACCCTGCCGTGCCGCTAAAAAAGGGGGGGGCGCCATCGACAACCATTCTCTAGTGGTTTGTGAATTCTCACGGGTTTATGATGGAGCGTGAATTACTTCCCTGCCCCCTCATCGTCGAAAGGACCCCAATCGATGTCCTCTGTACGTACCCTTCTACTTTCAACTGCCGTCGGACTGCTAATACTATCAGGCGCTCAGGCAGCGGAATCTTTTCATGTCAAAGTAGCCGCCCAGGGTGACGCCAAGCGGGCCCTGCCGCTACAAGTCGATGTGACTGTTCCGAAGAACTTTGCCGATGTCGCGTTGGTCGAACTTACTTCCAGCGATGGAGACACGCTTTTCGGGCAACTAACCGCGCCGGGCTTAGGCAACCCCGCATCTGATCCGCTGGCCCGCGAACTGCATCTTATATTGCCAAAAACGATGGTAGGACCGCAGCGCGAGTTCGCTGTTTCGATTTTGGAAGACCAAGAGTCGCTGACCGAGTTTCGTTTCCAAGATGAGTCCGGCAAACACGAAGATCTGTTATTTGGCGATCGCCCCGTTCTTCGTTACATGTACGAAGGGGTGGATACCAGTACGGAAGATCGCCGCAAGGAAACGATGAAGGTCTACCATCACGTCTTCGACCCTCAGGGAGAGCATCTTCTAACGAAGGGACCAGGTGGCTTGTTTCAGCACCACCGAGGCATCTTCTACGGCTTCAACCGCATCAGCTACGAGCAAGACGGCAAGAAAATGTCTGCCGATGTATGGCATTGCCACAAGAAGGAAAGCCAGACCCACGAAGCATTTGTTCGTGAAGAAGTTGGCCCGGTCGTCGCCCGTCAACTATTAGAGATCGATTGGAATGGGCAGGACGGCAAGACGTTCGCAACCGAATTTCGCCAAATGACCGTCTATCATGTCGATGGAGCTCAGGTAATCGATTTCGCTTCTGAGCTAACCTCTAAGGTCGACAACCTGAAAGTCGATGGCGATCCGCAACACGCTGGGTTCCAATACCGAGCAACGCAGCACGTGCCGGATAAGACCGCCAAGCAAACTTACTACGTGCGGCCAGATGGCAAAGGAGAGCCCGGCAAGTTTCGTAACTGGCCAGGAAGCAAAGATCATATCGACCTTGAATTCAATGCGCTAAGTTTCGTTGCGTTCGATCAACGCTATACCTGTTGCTATCTGGATTCTCCAGAGAATCCGAAACCAGCTCGTTTCAGCGAACGAGACTATGGCCGATTCGGATCTTACTTCGCAACCGAGATCCCTCAAAAAGACCCTCTGCAGTTGAATTACCGAATCTGGCTTCAGCCCGGCGAGATGGATGTTGCCGAAGTCAAACAGCTTCGCGATGACTTCGTTGACCCACCAAAAGTTACCGTTGAAGCCGGGTAATTTGCCGAAAGAGGGGGAGTGAGCATTCGTTGACACCTCGGGTACCCGTACCTAAAATCGCGTGTTCACCCCAACGGAAAATACTCCATCATTAGTAACCCTTTTAGGATGTGCTGTTCATGTCGGATGGTAAAACCGGGCAAATTGACAACGTGATGCACGAATCGCGGCTCTTTCCCCCTAGTGAAGAGTTCGCGTCGAAGGCCCGGGTCAAGTCGGTCGAAGAATACCAGCAGAAGTGGGAAGAGGCCAAATCGGACTTACCTGCATTCTGGGATAAGTTCGCCAAGGAAGAACTTCACTGGTTCGAGCCTTACAACGAAGTCTTGCAGTGGAAATGTCCCGACGCCAAGTGGTTCGTCGGTGGCAAGACCAACGTTAGTTACAACTGCTTGGATCGCCACTTAGGCACTCCGACCGAGGACAAGATCGCCATCTTGTGGGAAGGCGAGCCTGGCGATCAGCGCACGCTGACCTACAAGGAACTGCATGCCGAGGTTTGTAAGTTCGCCAGCGTACTGAAGAGCCTTGGCGTCGAGGAAGGGGATCGCGTTTCGCTTTATATGCCGATGGTCCCTGAACTGGCGATCGCGATGCTCGCGTGTGCCCGGATTGGTGCCATTCACTCCGTGATCTTCGCTGGTTTCTCGGCCGAATCCATTGCGGACCGCAACAACGATGCTCAGGCCAAGGTTATCGTCACTGCCGACGCAGGCTGGCGACGCGGCAAGGAATTGCCACTCAAAGCGATCGTCGACGAAGCCCTCGAAAAATCGGAAACGATTGAAAAGTGCGTCGTATTGAAGCGAGTTGGCAACGATATCGAGATGAAATCAGATCGGGATGTCTGGTACCACGACTTGATGGATGCCGCCTCGGCTGACTTCCCTGCGACTCCATTGGACAGCGAAACTCCACTGTTCATCCTGTATACAAGTGGATCGACCGGAAAACCGAAAGGAATTCTGCACACAACCGCTGGGTATAACCTCTTTGCTAAGAAGACCTTTGAGTGGGTCTTTGATCATCGCGACGATGACGTCTACTGGTGTACTGCCGACTGCGGTTGGATCACCGGACACAGCTACGTGGTATATGGGCCGTTCTCGGCCGGTGCCACATGCGTAATGTACGAGGGCGCCCCAAACTACCCTGATGAAGGGCGGTTCTGGGAGATCGTCGAGAAGTACAAGGTGACCATTCTTTACACCGCTCCGACGGCCATTCGAGCATTCATCAAATGGGGTGATCAGTGGGTCGATAAGCACGATCTATCTAGCTTGAGGTTGCTAGGTACCGTCGGCGAAGGCATCAACCCGGAAGCCTGGATGTGGTATCACAAGAAGATCGGCGGCGAAAAATGTCCGATCGTCGATACCTGGTGGCAGACCGAGACCGGCGGCATCATGATGTCTCCACTTCCCGGAGCGATTGCGACCAAGCCTGGCAGTTGTACCCGACCGCTTTTCGGTGTTGTGCCTGGCGTCTACGACGATTCCCTCGACGAAGTCGGAACCAACCATGGCGGAATGCTTACTATTACCGAGCCATGGCCAGGTATGCTGCGTGGCGTTTGGGGTGACGAAGAACGTTTCAAGGAAACTTATTGGTCCAAAGTCCCCGGCAAGTATTT
The DNA here is from genome assembly GCF_013618625.1 of Bremerella alba. Taxonomy (NCBI): domain Bacteria; kingdom Pseudomonadati; phylum Planctomycetota; class Planctomycetia; order Pirellulales; family Pirellulaceae; genus Bremerella; species Bremerella alba. The sequence goes on from NZ_JABRWO010000003.1 coordinate 466,484, forward strand.
GGCAGGCGACAATGCCCGGTGCGATGAAGACGGTTACTATTGGATCATGGGCCGAATTGACGACGTCATCAACGTCGCTGGTCACCGCCTGAGTACCATTGAGGTCGAAAGTGCCTTGGTATCACATCCGCTTGTTGCCGAAGCCGCTGTGGTGGGGCGCCCGCATGAGGTGAAAGGGGAAGCGATTGCTGCCTTCGTGACACTCAAGGGGGCAAATGACCCGGAAGAGGCACGAGATATTCTGAAGAAGCACGTCCGAAAGGAAATCGGTGCGTTGGCTGTTCCTGACGATATCCGTTTCACGGCGACTTTGCCCAAAACCCGAAGTGGAAAGATCATGCGTCGCCTGTTACGCGACATCGCTTCCGGCAAAGAAGATGTGGGTGATACTACGACACTCGAAGATTACTCGGTGTTAGCTAAGCTTCGCGAAGAAGAGTAACGCTGGTCACTTCAACTTGGAAATCCCCAAAGCTCGGTGCAACCCACCGAGCTTTTTTATGCTCTCATCAACTTGTCGCATGAGAACGATTGTCTGCTGGACCGCTTTTATCATGTGACGATAGTGGGCAATTTCTTCCTTGGTCAGAACCATTCCTCGACGGTCCTTCAGCCACTTTCGTAAGATTTGATGACTGCCGATATGAAACAGCCAGGCATCAGTATCCACCTGCGCAAGAGGAGTCTCACGGTCGATCCATACCAAGCCATCTCGGTGCTTGGGATGTCCTGGTGCGATGGGAGTTTCTAAAAGTTCGATCGTGTCCGATTCGAGTGTTTCACGAAACAAATGCAGCGAGATAAGTTGTTCTCCCAATTCCGATAGCTGCAATAAGACCTCTCTTTTAGGGGGCAGAAACACGCGGGGAAATTCAATTTGCAGGTTCGCAGCAAATTGGGTGCGATACTCGCCGCTGTGGAAGAGAGCATAGGCGAATGCCATAAGTGACCGAGCCGAAACATCTGACAAGTGAGCTGGAAGGAGGTCGCGATTTATATTCTCTTTTCCGCGAAATGTGAGCGGCAAGAGAGTTTCGTTGCCTCGATTATCACTTCGAAGGAGGCCATCGACGGCCAGGCAATCGGCGACCAAGAAGAAGTTGCAAGGGCGATCAGGAGGCATTTGGCGACGAACGACTAATCCGAATGCTTCCTTAACTCGCATTTGGCCCATGACTTCACCACGCGGCCAATCGACCATACCAGGAGACCAATAGATCCAACGGCGATCCAGCGGACGATAGGCACACGGTTCGATTCGATCTTCCCAGTTGGCGTCGGTGCGAAGTAAATCCCGAGCAGAGGGTAATTTCCAGCCACGGGTGTCCCCGGGAGGATACCGACTGCTTCGTGGGCGAGGGAAAAACTTGGCCCGCAGCTCGTCGTCAGAGACTTGCGTATCACGCAATTCCTGAATTCGGTTCAAAAGTCTCTCGCGAGACGTATCAATGACGAGAGCGTCCCGCGCAGTGACAATGGTAGAAGTCCCTTGAGGGAATAAGTCGGTGATCATGATTCCACTGGAATACTCACCAGACGCGTGAAATGATCGCGGTGTCAGAAAGTAATGAGGGGGCGTTGGAATAATATCTTGGTCGACCAGTTGCTCCCAAGGTGCGTCAACGAGTTCCTTCAACTTCGATACCCGAGGCCCCCAGCGTTCTCCGTATCGAACCGTTTGTGGCTTTTCAGCCGAGGGTGACTTCGAGAAAAGCGTTAAGGCGACACCCTGGCCGATGTCAAAGACACTTTCATCGCGTGCGAGCCGAGCTGTTGTACCTCGTTTTTTTGAGTTGCCATTCAGATCGAGCAGATCAATGACATCGAACTGGTCAAGCAATTGAAAGCGAAGGCCGCGAAAGGTAACGTTGTCTAAAAAACCATGATTAACGACAAAACCAATCACGCCAACCTTGGAACGCTCTAAATGCCACTGCGCAACACGCAGGAATTTGACGTAGTCGTCATGCAGCCAAAGTTTCTTCTCTTGAAGTGGGCAACCATCGACCTCGAAATAGCTGCGAAGTTCCGTGGTTTCCGGTGTCTGTCCACGGAGCAGCCGCCTAATCCATTCGCCCGTGTTGGTCGAGGCAGCCGAATAGGGAGGATTTCCTAGAACTACCGTCGCTGGTGAACCAAGTTCACTATGAACATCCGCTTCCAAGGCGTTTCCGCAGTAGATCGAGATAGGGGCGATATCCTGCGGAAGGATGCCATGATCTTCGAGAAACGGCACAAGTAGCTTTTGAAATTGCTCGATCGCATCCGGCATGATTTCAATGGCATGCAGTCTCCCAGGCAGGTCTTCTGCAACGTACTTTTGCCACCGAGCGTTGCCCTGCTGTGGGTTCCGCGCCACCGAGAGAATGTTTGTGTGGATCTGCTTCAACACGGCAATCAGGAAAACGCCAGTTCCAGAAGCAGGCTCTAAGATTTTTACAAAGGATTGCTGCGGATCGATTTCAGAGGGCAGTTCGATCTTAAAACGCCTGCAAATCGAATCCCATGTTGATGTGTCCGCCAGGCCATCTTGCAGTAAGAAGTCGCGTTTCAAGCAAGAGTCGATTTGGAAGACAACTCTTTGAGCAACTTGCCATGGCGTATAAAAGACTCCCCGATCGCGTCGCTGTTGAGGAAAGCCCTTGGCAAGCTCGGCCTCGAATTGATAGGCAGATGGCCCGATGCTCACGGGGGATGCACCTTCCTTGGTGAGATGGACGGTTAGAGCTCGTAGTCTTCGGAGTCTATGCGGAGAAATCCTTCGTCACCGACAAAGTTGTCTCCTTCCCCCTGCTTGATAATCAGTAGCCCATCCCCCTCCGAACCATGCACATCATAGACGATGTAATCAGGCGTGCCGAACTCCTCAGCAACTTCATGGCTTACCTCTGTATTGATCCAAGCCGAGTGAATCTCCCCAAGATGTTCCAGTATGACCGGATTCTCACCATACTTTTCTTGAATCTGAGAAGTGGCTTGGGTGTTAACACCGAAATAGACCAAGCCACCACATACAAGACAGCTGACGAGGATCAAACCCGATACGGCCGCGATCGCGAGAACAAGGGGAGATGCAGCCCCTTTTCGGGAAGCAGCGCGATAAGCGGGAGAGGTAGAAAATGGTGCTGACAAAGGTTAGGCCTGGTTAGCAGTGGAGCAGGATGAAGGTCGTAAGTTTACCATTGGGAAAGGGCACTAAAAAAGCCCCGCTTTTGCAAGCGGGGCTTTGAAATGTAAATGAATCCGGCGATACCTACTTTCGCACTGGTGGGCACTATCATCGGCTGGGTGTGCTTAACTGCTGTGTTCGGAATGGGAACAGGTGTTTCCACAACCATATGGTCACCGGAAGGAGCTTCGTGAGACGTGAAGGCCTCACGAAGCTCAATTTGGTTTGGTAGAGGTGTTTGCGTATTTGCAACACGTTCGATATTTCGAGAATCTTGTGAATCGTCACTTGTTATTCAAGTCTGCTCAAACGAGTGAGCGTTGAATATAAGTGGTCAAGCTTTCGTCCGTTAGTACCAGTTAGCTGAACTCATTACTGAGCTTACACATCTGGCCTATCAACCTGGTAGTCTTCCAGGGGACTCTCGTACTAAGTACTTACGAAACCTAATCTTGGAGCGGGCTTCACGCTTAGATGCTTTCAGCGTTTATCCTTTCCGTTCATAGCTATCCAGCCGTGCCACGGGCATGACAACTGGGACACCAGAGGAACGTCCTTCCAAATCCTCTCGTACTAAAGAAGAATCTCCTCAAGTTTCGTACGCCCACAGCAGATAGGGACCGACCTGTCTCACGACGGTCTGAACCCAGCTCACGTACCACTTTAATCGGCGAACAGCCGAACCCTTGGGAGCTTCTTCACCCCCAGGATGTGATGAGCCGACATCGAGGTGCCAAACCGCATCGCCGCTATGGACGCTCGGATGCGATAAGCCTGTTATCCCCGGAGTACCTTTTATCTGATGAGCGATAGCCCTTCCATACGGGACTACCGGATCACTATGACCTACTTTCGTATCTGTTCGACCTATGGGTCTCACAGTTAAGCACCCTTCTACCATTGCGCTCTATGCCTGATGACCGACCAGGCTGAGGGTACCTTTGCACTCCTCCGTTACTCTTTGGGAGGAGACCGCCCCAGTCAAACTGCCCAACTGACACTGTTCCTAGTCTGGATTCACAGAAATTCTAGGTTAGAGCTAAAACATATTCAGGGTGGTATTTCAAGGATGGCTCCATCTACACTGGCGTGCAAACTTCAAAGCCTCCCACCTATCCTACACAAAACATATCTCAGACCAATATCAGCCTACAGTAAAGGTTCACGGGGTCTTTCCGTCTAACTGCGGGAACGTGGCATCTTCACCACGACTACAATTTCACCGGGTCGGTGGTTGAGACAGTGCTCCAGTCATTACGCCTTTCATGCAGGTCGGAACTTACCCGACAAGGAACTTCGCTACCTTAGGACCGTCATAGTTACGGCCGCCGTTTACCGGGGCTTCGGTCGAGAGCTTGCACCCGCTTCCTTAACCTACCGGCACCGGGCAGGCGTCAGACCCTATACATCCTCTTGCGAGTTAGCAGGGTCCTGTGTTTTTGATAAACAGTTGCCAGAGCCGATTTACTGTGACCCCCAGCAGCGTAAACCGCCAGGGGCACCCCTTATCGCGAACTTACGGGGCCATTTTGCAGAGTTCCTTAACCACCGTTCTCCCGAGCGCCTTGGTCTACTCGACCCGCCTACCTGTGTCAGTTTTAGTACGGTTACAGTTGCTTCAACCTTTAGAAGCTTTTCTTGGACGTCCCGCTGATGATTACCTCCGAAGAGTCAGCGCTCTAACTTGGCTTATGAGGACGGATTTTCCTATTCCTCACCTTGCTAGAGCCCACGGACTGTTCCACCAGTCCGATCACCTTTGAAACGCCGTCCCTCCATCAGTCCACAACCGTAGCGCAGGAATGTTGACCTGCTGTCCATCGTCTACGCTTTTCAGCCTCGACTAAGGGACCGGCTAACCCTGGGCGGAATTGCCTTCCCCAGGAAACCTTAGGCTTTCGGCGAACAGGATTCTCACCTGTTTTATCGTTACTCATTCCGGCATAATCACCCGATCGCCCCAACACCGCTCCTTACGGTACGGCTCGTATCTGACGATCGGCGCTCTCCTACCATTCTTTCGAATCCGCTGCTTCGGTGAAATGCTTACTCCCGTTCATTATCGGCGCAGAATTGCTCGACCAGTAAGCTGTTACGCACTTTTTAAATGGTGGCTGCTTCTAAGCCAACATCCTGGTTGTCTCGGCAATTCAACTTCCTTAGTGACTGAGCATCTCTTGGGGACCTTAGCAGACGGTCTGGGTTGTTTCCCTCTCGACCGCGAAGCTTATCCCTCGCGGACTGACTCCTGAGATAATCACACCGGTATTCGGAGTTTGGTCCGACAGGGTACCCCGGGAAGGGCCCCAAATCGATTCAGTCTCTCTACCCCCAGTGTGTAGTGGCTCAAGGCTAGCCCAAAAGCTATTTCGGAGAGAACGAGATATCTCCAGGTTTGATTAGACTTTCACTCCTCCCCACAAGTCATCCCCTCAGTTTTCAACCTAAGTGGGTTCGGTCCTCCACGCGGTATAACCCGCGCTTCAACCTGCTCATGGGTAGATCACCTGGTTTCGCGTCTACCACCTACGACTAACGCCCTATTAAGACTCGGTTTCCCTCTGGCTACAGCCCGTAAGGCCTTAACCTGCCGCAGACGGTAACTCGCCGGATCATTATGCAAAAGGCACGCCGTCACCCATAAATCGGGCTCCGACCGCTTGTAGGCACATGGTTTCAGGTTCACATACCTCCCCTTGTCGGGGTTCTTCTCATCTTTCACTCGCGCTACTGAGTTCACTATCGGTCATCAGAGAGTATTTAGCCTTACGGGATGGGCCCCGCCGATTCAATCCAGGTTTCACGTGACTGGACCTACTCAGGTACCTCTCGGAAGACTACACAACTTTCGCCTACGGGACTGTCACCCTCTATGGTTGACCTTTCCATGTCATATCGGCTAGTCGGCAGTTTTGTAACTTCCATATGAGAGGCCCTACAACCCCCTGAGGAAAATCCTCAAGGTTTGGGCTATTCCGCGTTCGCTCGCCGCTACTGACGGAATCGATTTTTCTTTCTTCTCCTCTAGGTACTTAGATGTTTCAGTTCCCTAGGTTGAACAGGAATCCCGGGATCAACGTTCGTTTGACAACTCCCCCAGGCTTATCGCAGTCTTCCACGCCATGTCTTCTGATGCCAAGACATCCCCCATGTGCCCTTAATAGCTTGACCACAAATATTCAAAGCTCGCTTAGGGTTAGCACACCCATACAAACTTGAATAATCAAACTATTTCGGACTACCTATAATTGTGACTGACTTGTCTAAGAGCCAGCCACAGGATCCGATCTTGTAACGATTCACAATGCTTCGTGACATCTTCCGTTGTTTAACCCTCTCAGGTTGAACCTTGAAAGATGCCCGACAGACATCGAGATTCTCTTAAAGAACGGCTATCACTCAAATCGGCACTGCCCTGATTTCAGCAACGCTGAAAATCAAAAGCAACACTTTTTTTGTAATAACCTTAACTCTATGAAATTGCATCGTTTATGTCGCAACAAAGCTTTTATCTGAACCACGATCTGCACGAGGCAAATCGAAGTTTGATATCCACCTTGCTACGCAAAATGCCATCTACCAACCAAATTGTCAAAGATCATT
>NZ_JABRWO010000004.1:300000-453578 GCF_013618625.1 Bremerella alba
GGTTCGCCTTTGAACTTCTTACGAAGTTCAGGATCTTGCGTAGCGATACCGACAGGACACGTGTTGAGGTGACACTTCCGCATCATGATGCAGCCGAGCGTGATTAGCGGTGCGGTCGAGAAGCCCATTTCTTCGGCTCCCAAAATCGCCGCGATCACGACGTCGCGACCGGTCTTCAAACCGCCGTCGGTTTGCAGCACCACGCGGCTACGCAGGTCGTTCATGACCAGCGTCTGGTGGGCTTCGACGATACCCAGTTCCCACGGCAGGCCAGCATGCTTGATACTGGTCAGCGGCGAGGCACCTGTTCCGCCGTTATCACCGGCGATCAGGATATGATCAGCCTTGGCCTTAGCCACCCCGGCAGCGATGGTACCAACACCGATCTCAGAGACCAGCTTCACACTAATGCGAGCTTCCGGATTCGCGTTTTTCAGATCGTGAATCAGCTGCGAAAGATCTTCGATCGAGTAAATATCGTGGTGTGGCGGAGGACTGATCAGACCAACACCAGGAGTCGAATAACGCAGGCGAGCGATGTACTCGTCGACCTTCTTACCAGGAAGTTCGCCACCTTCGCCGGGCTTGGCCCCCTGCGAAATCTTGATTTGAATTTCGTCCGCATTGGTCAGATAGTTGATCGTCACGCCAAAGCGTCCCGACGCTACCTGTTTGATCGCAGAACGCTTCGAGTCGCCGTTAGCCATGGGCTGGAAGCGAAGGGCATCTTCGCCCCCTTCGCCGGTGTTGCTCTTACCGCCTACACGATTCATGGCGATGGCTAACGATTCGTGCGCTTCACCGGAGATCGAGCCAAAGCTCATCGCACCGGTGCAGAAGCGTTTGACGATCTCGCTTGCCGGCATCACTTCTTCGATTGGGATCGACGTGGTTTCCTGCTTGAAGGAAAGCAAACCACGCAGCATGCAGCGGTTGCGGGAATCTTCGTTAATCAGCTTGGCGAACTGGTTGTAAGACTCGCGGCTGTTGTTTCGCGCGGCGACCTGGATGTTCGCAATCGCATCGGGGCTCCACGCGTGACGTTCCCCTTCGGCTCGCCAATGGTATTCGCCATGGTTGGGCAACACAGGCAAACGACCATCTTCGCGAGCCGGATAGCCCAGTTCGTGACGACGTAGCAGTTCTTCGGCGAGAACCTTGAAGTTCACGCCCTGAACGCGGCTGGAGGTTCCCTTGAAGCACCGATTGATCACTTCTTCTTGAAGGCCCAGGGCTTCAAAGATCTGAGCACCCTTGTACGACTGAAGCGTACTGATGCCCATCTTACCCATCACTTTTAAGATGCCCTTGGCGACCCCTTTGCGATACGAGGCGACAATCGAGTCGTCATCCGGATATTCTTCCGACTTGACCATGCCTTCAGCTCGGGCTTGCCAGAGGGCCTCGAAGGCGAGGTAAGGATTGATCGCGTCGGCACCGTAACCCACAAGCAAGCAGTGGTGATGTACTTCGCGGGCTTCGCCTGTTTCCAGGATGATGCCAATTTGCGTTCGCTTGGCGGCTCGCACCAAGTGATGATGCACGGCACCGGTCGCCAACAGCATGCTGACCGGGACGCGTTCGGCACTGATCTTGCGATCGGTTAGGACGATGTTGCTGAAGCCTTCGTCGATGGCCGATTCGGCTTCGGCACAGATGCGATCCAGGGCCTTGACCAGGCCGTCGGTACCTTCGCTGCGAGCGAAGGTGATATCGATAACCTTGGTCTTCCAGCCACGGTGATCCATGTGCTTGAAGGCCGCCAACTCTTCGTTGGTGAGAATCGGATGGGGAACCAGCAGGCGATGGGCATGCTCTGGCGTGGTTTCCAGCAAGTTGCTTTCTGGTCCGATGTAACATTCCAGCGACATCACGACTTCTTCGCGAATCGAGTCGATTGCCGGATTGGTAACCTGGGCGAACAACTGCTTGAAGTAGTCGTACAGCATGCGTGGCTTGTCGCTGAGACATGCCAAGGCCGAGTCGTTCCCCATCGAGCCAATAGGGTCTCGCTTTTGCTCGATCAGCGGCAACAGCATGAAGTTGAGTGTCTCGGACGTGAATCCGAAGGCCTGCATCCGCTCGAGCAGCGTTTCGGGATCGAATCCGTGCGGCTCTTTATTGGGGCTCAGTTCGGCTAGTTCGATCCGCTGTTCCAGAAGCCATTTGGCGTACGGACGTTCGCGAGCGAAGTGGCTCTTCAACTCTTGGTCCGGAATCATGCGACCTTCTTCAAAGTCGATGAGGAACATACGTCCTGGCTGCAAACGTCCCTTTTCAATCACGATGCTCGGATCGACCGGGATGACGCCCACTTCGCTGGCCATGATCACGCGATCGTCGGAAGTCACGTAATATCGGCTCGGACGCAGACCATTTCGGTCGAGAACCGCACCGATGTAATGACCGTCGGTAAACGCGATCGATGCCGGCCCGTCCCACGGCTCCATTAAGCTCGAATGGTATTCGTAGAACGCACGCTTGTCTTCAGGCATCGTTTCGTGCTTCTGCCAGGCTTCGGGAACCATCATCATGACGGCTTCCTGCAGCGAACGACCGCCCATCAGCAAAAACTCGAGGACGTTGTCGAACGTGCCGGAGTCCGAGCATTCAGGCTCGACAATTGGGAAGAGCTTGGTCAGGTCGTCGCCAAACAGTTCGCTCTTGGCTTGGCCTTCACGGGCCTTCATCCAGTTGGCGTTCCCACGAACCGTGTTGATTTCGCCATTGTGCGACATGAAGCGATTTGGTTGAGCACGGTCCCACGAGGGGAACGTATTGGTGCTGAACCGCGAGTGAACCATCGCCAGATGCGTGGTGTAGTCTTCACACTGCAGATCCCGGTAGAACGGCACCAACTGAGCCGGCGTCAGCATCCCTTTGTAGATGATGACCTTCGTCGACAGGCTGCCGATATAAAACAGCGTGCGTTGGACGAGATCATGATCGCCGCGAAGCATGTGGCTGGCACGTTTGCGGATCATGTACAACTGGCGTTCGAAGGCATCGCCTTCCAAGCCTTCGCTGGCCGAGACGATCAGCATCTCGATTTCTGGCATACATGCTAAAGCGGTAGGACCGATGTCGGCGCCTTCCGGGTTGGTAGGCACTTTTCGCCAGCCGACCAAGACCTGACCGTGCTCTTGGATCAAGACTTCGACCGTCTTCTTGCAATGCTCACGCGACTTGGAATCACGTGGGAGAAAGACGATCCCGGCGGCAAACTTGCCAGGTTCCGGCAACTCTTTGCCAAGATCTTCCTTGGCAACTCGAGCCAGGAATTCCAACGGCAGGGCCGTCAACATACCGGCACCGTCACCGGTGTTGGCTTCACAGCCGCAACCGCCACGGTGGTCCATGTTAACATTCATCGCCTCGGCATCGAGGATCATCTGGTGGGTTCGTTTGCCCTTGATATGGGCCACGAAACCAACGCCGCAGTTCTCCCTTTCCATTGCCGGATCATACAAACCTTCCTTACCGGGACGCTCGGTCCGATAAGTACGCGAAGTAGGCTGGTTTGGCTGGATCATGGTTCTACCTTCTTCTAGCTAATACGTCGGGCACGCGCGCCCGGTGTCTTCAATGGGGGTGTTGGATCAAGTCGTTAGACAAGATCTCCGCAGGCTTATTCCCCGTGGAGACTTTGTCTTCGAGCGGGGAACGTTCTAAGTGCGTGCCGAAACTCCGTTTTCAAGATCACTTTTGGCGTCGGCAGCTTCGTCATTCGTAAAGCCGGCCGCCACCGGTTTGACTTCCGTCTCAGAGCCATCGGCTTCCGAGTTTTCTGCTTTTTCGTGCAGCAGTTGAATGAAACGGCGAGCCGTCTTCCCCAACTCTTTCCCTTGCCGGGTCACGATACCCAACGGACGGGACAGGGGAGCTCCTTCGATAGGCACTGCCACGAGGGATCCGGTTTCCAATTCGCGTGTTACCGTATCAATGGGTAACAGGCCAAAACCGGCCTCGATCTCGATGGCCCGCTTGATAGTCTCGATGTTGTCAAATTCCATGACAACTTGAACGTCGGCCCCGGCAGAGGAAAGCACAAAATCGATTTCGCGACGAATCTGCAATCGAGTGTCGAAACCGACCATGCGGCGACTATCGAGTTCGTCGAGCCAGACCGTTTCTCGATCGGCGAGTTCGCAGCCAGGTGCGCAGACGAGGAACATCGGTTCCTCTCGCCACATATCGACTTTGATACTTTTGGACGCCTTCGGGTAGCTAACCAGCCCAAAGTCGACTTGATCGGTTTCGACCAACTGCACCACCGTGTCGGGATGATGATATTGGAGCCGAACATTCGCTTTCGGGTGCTTGGCTAAGAATTCCTGAACGCAGGCATTCATATGGCTGAGACCTACCGAGTAGATCGAAGCAATGGTTACCTGCCCTGCGAGTTCCTTATGAAACGTGCGGACGTCCTCTTCCAAGGCATAATATCGCTGGACGAGTTGGCGGCAGCCTTGGTAATACAACTCACCTTCAGCAGTGGGAACCAAGGGCCGTTTTGAGCGATCGATAAGCTTCACACCAAGACGTTCCTCTAGCTGGTGTACAACCTGGCTAGCGCCAGATTGCGAAATGCCGTTCTCGTCCGCGGCTCTTGAGAAGCTCCGCTGACCGACGACATCGCAAAACACCTTGAGGGACTTTACGTGCATGAACGTCCTTGGAAAGTGAAGGGGGAACTATGCGGAATTTACATACTGGTGAAATCCAAGATTAAAATCCGAAATGTAAGGTTATTGACCCCAGCCCCCATCGTCAAGCATGTTGAGGTTTAATTTCCCTAAGTTTGCCGAGCGAGAAAAGTCGTAAATTACCTAAGTTGTGATGTGGTCACAAATTAGCCTCTCGACATGCATTCCATTAAACGCCCTCTCCGGGAAATAGCTGTGCGTTATTTTCCGTTAAGGTTTGCCGCTTTGAAAAGTGCTAGCAATTACGGGCGCATCAAAGAGGCACGCCTTACGACGTGCCTAGCATTACCGAGACTGAACTTAGGAACCCATCGCTGCTGTTGAGCTAAGACGGACACTCCCTTTTTGTCAGGAAAACCCGTCAGCAATTACAGCAAATTGCGTCACAACAAAGCACATATAACTTCGCGCAGATTGTGTTTCTACGGCGCTTTGTTCGGCTCATAGGCATGATCGCGTTTGCGAATCACTTCGGCCTTCAAGATGCGATCAGCCGTGGGTGTTGAAAGACCTCCAGGCTCGCGACGCGTGAGCTTGGAAAGGTTCTCCTTTCCTTCGACAACACGCCCGAAAACAGTGTGCTTTCCATCGAGATGGGGCGTTGCCTGGAACGTCAGGAAGAACTGAGAGCCGCCCGTATTCTTGCCAGCATGTGCCATGCTAAGCGTGCCGGCAAAGTGATGTCGGGCATCATCCTCGTAGCATTCGCAAAAGATGTTGTATCCAGGTCCGCCACTACCATCTCCCTTGGGATCACCACCCTGAGCCATGAAATGAGGCAATACCCGGTGAAACGGGAGACCATCGTAAAACTTCTTCTCGACCAAATTGACGAAGTTTCCCACGGTATCCGGGGCTTCGTTTTCGTAAAGCTCGATCACCAAGTCTCCCTGGGTGGTCGACAGCTTAACCCGGGGAAGATCGTTTGCTTCGGCTTCCTTTGCCCGCAGCTCTGCTTCGCGAGCCCACTTTTCCTTGAGCTCTGTCGCCATCATTCCATTCTGACCGACGCGTTCATCGATCGGCAGCATCTTTTCTCGTAGCTTCTTGAAGGCCGTTTCAGCTTCTTCAAAGTGGTCTGCCCCAAACGCGGCGACGACCTGATCGGCCAGCAGTTCGTTTTCGTCGAATCCGTTATCCAGCAGCATGTGAACCAAGCGATATGCCCGCGGATAATCATCCTTCTCCAGGGAGTCGGACAAGACTTTGGCCAGAAAAAGCTTGGCGTCCTGGTCGTCCGGCGAGGCTGCCAGGCGGTTAACCGCCGCGTCCTCGATCTTAGGTAATAAATCCATCCCGCTCTTCAAGACTTCATTATATTCCTTGCGTAGCTTGGGTAAGTCTTTCTCGGGCGCCAACCGATAGGCCTGCTGAATCCGGCGAAGCTCGGTAATGATCACCTTCCACTCGCCCATCATTTTGTCGAAATCATCATTTGCACCGGCAGATGCAGCCGCTTCGGGCTCAACGGCAGCCTCGTCAGGAGCTTGAGCCAGGACAGTCGCAGGAACAAAACAGGCCAACAGCAGGACTAACCATAACGTTCGGGCAGGCATTCAACGAACTCCTATTTCACTGCGAGCCCATTAAGGGCGCATCTTGGGGGGCAAATTCAATCTCCCGATTCTTTAGTACGGCTGCCCAGGGGTCAAGCAGCGGTAAGCCAGTTTACGCCCGTAACACCCAGGAATTCACTTCATCTTGAAGACCGCACGCCAACCAGTCGCATGCGGTAAGGCTTCGGCAAATCGCTCGCTTTGCTCTTGTACCGGCTCGACCGTATAGAACACGTTCGGTTTAAGAAACTTGACGATTTTCAAAAGCTTGGTAACTTCACGTCTCGAGCAACGCACATAAATCAGGTCGACTGGCCCCTCCACACCTTCTCCCTCGAAGGTGGTGGCACGAAAGCCACTTGTCCGCAATGTCCGCACGATCTCTGAATCGTCCTCTTGGGCAATGATTCGCACGACCACCGAGCCTAGAGCCAATTTTCGCTCAAGCCCGATGCCTACGGCGTTGCCCAGCGCGAAACCGCCTGCGTAAGCAACCATCAACATCGGACTATCTGAAACCCCCATGATGACCTGCGACAGGGCCGCGATCCAAATCAGAACTTCAAAGAAGCCTAACACGACCGACAAGCCCATTCGTCCTTGAACGACGCAGATGGTGCGCAGCGTCCCGATTGAGACGTCCACCATACGGACCAGGAAGATCAACAGCGCCAAAACCCAGGGCGATAATTCCGAAAGCCATTCCATCTGACGACTACCGAAGGGGTGAGAACCGGAAATTGAAGCGTCGTATTCTATCTCCGGTCTGACAGTCAGGGGAGAGCAGAAGCGGTGCATACACAGGGAAGGCGGGCACCCGTATAGAAGGCTCGCTGAGACATGTTTCCTGTAAGAAGTTTTTCGAAATTAACTCGCATTGAGCAGGAGCACCATTGGATGTGTTCAAACGATCTCTTGCTTGTTACGAACAGGAAAGAATCGAGACGAGAATCTCGCGACATAGGTGGCGGAGCGTTCCATTTGAACTTATCTAGCCGCAACCGATTTCCTTCGCAGAGAGGTCCCACGTCGCTTATTCCTACAGGCCCTGCTTAGTGGCAACTTGGCTGTGACAGGCGGAGTCGCTTTAGAAAAGAATCCAAACCACCCACTTCGCCAAACGAAAGGCCGTTGACAGTGGGCAATCAGACGAGCAAGCGGATATTCAGTTGCAGCAACGGAAAGAGGATGTTATCGATCGCCTGAAAGTCCCAGCGCAAGTTACATCGGCAATCACTGGAAAGACAAGCCGGAAAGCTACCAGGAAAAGAACACCTTGGCTGCACCGCCTATTACTTATAATCTCGATGAAAGCTGGCCGCACGAGCGGCATGCGTGGATCTAATCTACTTCCGGTTGCTCGCCGCTGCCAATGCCGGTCAGCGTTGTGACTGACTTACCGGCGATCACGACTCGATCTCGTACTCTTTCAGCTTCTTATGCAGGGTATTGCGATTAATACCGAGACGCGTAGCCGCTTTGGTTTGGACATTCGCACAGGAAGACATGACCTGTACGATCAGTTCTTTCTCGACGCGATTGACTACTCGCAAATGCAGATCTTCCGCTTCGGGGTCGGCATCTTGCAGGCCTTGCTGAACGACTTCAAATGCCAGGGTATCGAAATCAGCTACCCCGCGGCCGAGACTCATCGCCGAGCGATTGTCACCGCTGCGAATCTCGGGCGGGAGAAGTTCCAAGGCCAACTCGTCCCCTTCCGCTAAAACGACGGCTCGTTCGACGTAGTTTTGCAGCTCACGAACGTTTCCGGGCCAGGTATGGTCTTGCAAAGCTTCCATTGCTTCGCGTTGAATGTGAACCACATGCCGATCGTTGACTTCGCTGTAAACGTTCAGGAAGTGAGCGACCAGCTCAGGTATGTCCTCGCGACGTTCACGCAGCGGGGGAATACGAATCGGAACGACATTAAGTCGCCAGTACAAGTCTTCGCGGAACTTGCCTTCACCGACTTCTTCGAGCAGGTGACGGTTACTCGCGGCTATCACACGCGTATCGACGCGAATCGTGGCCGTATCACCCACCCGCTCAAACTCTCGCTCTTGTAGCACGCGAAGTAGCTTCACCTGCAGATGAAGCGTGGTGGAGTTAATTTCGTCGAGGAAGATACTGCCGCCGTGGGCTGCTTCGAATCGACCGGTGCGGTTGCCGATCGCCCCGGTAAACGCCCCGCGAACGTGTCCGAACAGTTCACTTTCCAGCAGGCTCTCGCTTAGCGCACCACAGTTCACCTTCACAAATGGTCCCGAAACACGCTGACTGAGTCGGTGAACCGCCGAAGCGATCATCTCCTTACCGGTACCTGTTTCGCCCAACAAAAGTACTGAAGCATTGGTCTGGGCAACTTTACGCGTGAGACGGTAGACGTCCCCCATCGCCTTACTCGATCCGATCAGGCCGGGGATGGGCGGTTCGTACCCTAAGGGTGCGTAATCTTGCGTGTAGTTGGAAGTCGTTTCGGAGTACAGTCCCATTGCAAACCTACGGGCCAATCTTGGCCGGTTGGTCGAAACGAACGCTTTGGGTCGGCGCCTCGAGGATGTCCAGAATTTTACCCAGCACGGCCTGAGTCTCGGGGTCCAATTCCTCCGAGGCGTTATAGCGGTCGAACTGGGCGATAATCTGATCTTTGGTAAGGAGAATACCGCGACGCTCAATGGCTGCCTGCATGGCGTCGGCACAAGCCTGACGCTGGGCAAGCGGGTTGAAAGGGTCGCTCGCGTAGTCCACTAATGCCGTCTGAGCGGCAGGCGTAGCCAGCTTGCCAAGCAGGTTCGCAATATCGCCGGTGACGTTCTCATCAACCAATCGGCGAACGGCAATCTCTTCGATTTTCAGAAAATTGTAAAAGTCATACTCGTCAGAAACGTCGAGCATTCGGCTCATTTCCTTGATGGCGAATTCAGCATCGGCTTCGCGCTGATCGGCAGGAACCAGCAAACGCCCCTGAGAAAGGTAAAGCTGCTTCAATTGGAAGACGAAACCTTCAACATCGTTAGGACGAATCATGACATGCGTGAGAGGATCGTCCTTGGTTCGCAGTTGATAATGAACGACTTCCCCAATCGGAGCGATAATGCCGATCGGCAAGTCGGCCGTACGGCGATCTTTCCGCAGAATCTGAACCGACTCCATCATGGCCGGTAACGCGAGTGGCTTACTAATGAAGATCGCTTCGATATCAGGAGAGGAATAAGCCTGCTTGAATAGC
Organism: Bremerella alba; assembly: GCF_013618625.1. NCBI lineage: Bacteria > Pseudomonadati > Planctomycetota > Planctomycetia > Pirellulales > Pirellulaceae > Bremerella > Bremerella alba. The sequence continues at coordinate 309,492 of NZ_JABRWO010000004.1, forward strand.
TCTCGGCCCCCAGGCGTGACCAATGGCTCGAGCTGAAGTTCAGCCAGCAGGCCTGCCATGTTCTGGGCTCTTTGTTGATGCAATTCCCCTAGCAAGATATTTCGCTTACCTTGCGCTGAGGCCATGAACCCCAACGTGTCTAACAGCTCGGCAGAACCGGCATAAGGGGATTTCGGATCGATGGTCAAAATCGCTTTGGCCGCTGCTCGGCGGATACGATAAACGGGCGACTGGAGCGCCAAAGCCAACGGGCTAAGTTTCCCTTCGATCGCGATCAATAGATCCGCGTTTTTGGTCTCGCCGATCTGCTCGCAGGCAACCACGGCTGCCTGGGCGAACTTGCGGTCTTCCAAGGCTTGAACCAGCGCCAATTGCAAAAGCTCGACACCATGCTGGTCGACCAGTTTCTTCAGCTCTGTATCGGACTCATCTAAGACGCCCATTCGCTGCATTGCAGCCAACGCCGCTTGAACTTGAACTTCCGCATTTGTCTCGTCTAACGCGTAGAGATCACGTAGCAACTGACCCGCCGTTGCCACCTCGGCATCCGCCGGCGGAACAGGCGTCATCACGACTTGCTTCTTTTCAGCATCCCACGTCCATAGTTCGACCAAGCCATCTTCGTTGACCGGGAACATGGGACCATCGCCAAGATATCTCTTTACCCGTTTTGCCAAGTAGACTTTCACATCTTCTTCGGTCGGTCGTGTCCGCACGGTTGCGTCCAGGTACTGACCGATCTGCGAGCGAAGTTGATCGTCATCGGTTAAGACATAGGGCCCCACCAGAAATTGGGTGGCCTGATCTAAGTCGAGTTCTTTGGCAACGTCCACCAATTCGGCCACGAACAATGGGTCGGAACTGTCGAGAGCCGCGAGAAGCGGTTCGTAGATGGTCCGCCCCAGGCTAACGAGCATTCTTTTCGCGGCAGGACGGACGGCTTCGCGGCCTGGGTCAGCGAGTGCGTTAAAAAGCGGGTTGGCGGCGTCCGTTCCCGCATTCTTCAATTGCTTAACGGCTTGATTGCGAGTGAACTCGTCCTTATCGATTAGTTGGTCGACAAGCTTGTTGAGCCGCTTAATATCCTTGAAGTAACGATCGAGCTTCGTCAGCAGCATGGTGGCGGCCGTGGCTCCTTCCGGCTGCAAAGACTCTATCGATTGCAGACGGAAGATGCGGCCGGTACCGAGCTTTTGCTGAGCGGCCAGCACTTCGTCTTCGTTCGGGTCGTTCTCGATTAACTTTTGCAGATAGACTTTGGACAAATCGCTCCGACCAAGATCAGCCGAGAGTAACGCCGCATCAATCAACTGCTCAGGCGTTGTTGGGTTGGATTCCTTGATGGTTTGAATGGCCGCCGTATCGACAGGCGTTTCGGGCGCGAGCTGCTCCCGTTGCTGGGCTGAAGCATCTTGTACGATGATCAAACCAACAAGGACATAGGCGGTAAAAGCAATTTCCAGGAATCGTTGCATCTGATTTTCGCAAGGTTAGTGGGGTGGCATTTTGGACAAAAATGCCCATTCCTTGGTAAGGACACGCTCCGGAGCGATCAGCTCAATTCTAATTGCTCCTTCCAGCGAACGACTTGCTTTTTCACCATCTCAGGCGAGGTTGAGCCATAACTTTGGAATGCAGCAACGGCTCGCTCTACTCCCAAGACCTCATAAACAGACTTATCCAACAAATCGTTAACTGCCGTAAAATCCTCAAGCGGCAATTCTGACAAGCGACACCTCTTCTCCATCGCCTTGCCGACTAAGCTGCCAATTTGATGATGGGCCGTTCGCTGGGGAGTTCCTTTGCCTATCAGGTACTCCATAAGCGTAGTCGCATCGAGGAAGCCATCTTCCAGTCGCGAGTTGATCGACTCTGTATTCAATGTCGCTCCTTCGACAATCGAAGCCGTAAGGTCGAGCGAGCGGTGCACCGTGTCGACCGAATCGAACAGTCGCTCTTTGTCCTCTTGCAGATCTCGGTTATAGGCCAGAGGCAAGCCCTTAATGAGGACCAGCAGCGATTGCAGATTGCCGATAACTCGAGCCGTTTTACCGCGGATCAGTTCGCAGACATCCGGGTTGATCTTCTGCGGCATGATCGAACTGCCGGTACAGAACTGCTGGGGAACCTGAATGAATTTGAATTCCACGCTCGACCATAAAACCCATTCGTCTGCCCAAACACTAAGATGCTCGGCGATCATGGTTAGGCAGAACGCGTATTCCACCAGGAAGTCACGATCGCTGGAAACATCAATGCTGTTGGCCGCCACTCCCTCGAATCCCAAACGCTTCGCAACGTTTTCACGATCGATCGGAATCGTCGTTCCCGCCAGAGCGGCGGTCCCCAAGCTACAGACATTGACGCGACGACGACAGTCGGCCAGACGCTCGCGATCGCGTTGAAACTTTTCGCTGTAAGCCAACCAGTAATGCGGAGCAAGTACCGGCTGAGCCCGCTGCATGTGGGTGTAGGCTGGCAAAATCACGTCCATGTCTGCATCGCAGCGACCGACAAACGCGCTTTGCAACTGCTTCAGCAGTCGATCGGTCTCATCGATCGAGTCCCGGATCCAAAGCCGTGCGTCGGTCGAAACCTGGTCATTTCGGCTCCGCCCGGTGTGTAATTTTCGCCCAACATCCCCCAGGCGATCGACAAGTGAGCTTTCGATGTTCATGTGAACATCTTCTAGCTTCTCGTCAAACTGAAAGGTTCCGTTTTCGATCTCGCCTTTGATAAGTGCAAGCGCCGTAGTGATTTGCGCTGCCTCGTCGGCAGTCAGTACACCGACGTCAGCCAGCATTTCGGCATGGGCGATCGAACCACGGATGTCTTGGGCGTACAGACGGTGGTCGAAGCTGATGCTTTCGGTGAATTTTTCGACCCGAGCGTCGACTCCGGAGTGAAACACTCCGCTTTGAGAGGGGCTGTTCCGGGACAAGGTTGCCTCAGAATTATGCAAGGATTGGCGTGTATTAAGAATCGTAAACCACTTAAATGCTAAGTGGATCGGTAACCACTGTCAACGCGCCAGACTAGGAGCTGCGCAGTTATTAAGCAACGAAAGAGGCAAAATAGCCCTCTTGGACCGATATAGCCGGAAAGTCGCCCGCAATCTTAGTAGATTTGGATGTTTCTAGGACATCCTGCTATTTCCCGCAAACTACCAGGCCACGCGGATGCCCACGCTTAACGCACTCTCTGCCACGATGTGATAAGGGGCGGTTCGCCGAATAGCGGAACCGGCCTAACCCCTCAGCACGACATCAGTTGTTTCGGGGAAATAGCCGCCCATCTTGTTCGCTTTGCCAAAGCGTAAGCGAATCGATCGAGCGATCATTTCTTGAAGCCCTGCCCGCGCCCCTTGTTATCGCGTCGATCGTGCGGTTAAATTGGTGGGATTTTGCACTTCAAGTTCATGAAGACAGGGGCCACCGTGTGCCTGTCACCGCCCTCACTTCAGCCCAGTACGAGAGCCCCCAGTGCCGCGACGCGACGATATCAAAAAGATCTTGATTATTGGTTCCGGTCCTATCGTGATCGGCCAGGCCTGCGAGTTCGACTATTCCGGCACCCAGGCCTGCAAAGCGCTTCGAGAAGAAGGATATGAGGTGGTGTTGGTTAACTCCAACCCAGCCACCATCATGACCGACCCGGACACGGCCGACTCGACTTACATCGAACCGCTGACCGTCGGCATCTTGGAAAAGATCATCGCCAAAGAAAAGCCCTGTGCGTTGCTGCCCACCTTGGGTGGACAAACGGGACTGAACTTGGCCATGGATCTCGACAAGCAGGGAATCCTGGAAAAGTACGGCGTAGAAATGATCGGTGCCAGGGCGGACGTCATTGCCAAGGCCGAAGAACGCGAACAATTCAAACAGGCGATGGGCAAAATCGGCCTGGAGGTTTGCCGAGGCGCAACGGTTCGCACGGTGGCCGATGCTCGGGCTGTGCTTGAAGACGTTGGCCTGCCGGCGGTCGTACGGCCTAGCTTCACGATGGGTGGCTCCGGTTCCAGCATCGCTTACAACCGCGAAGAATTTGACCAGCTAGTTCGCAACGGGCTCGACCAATCACCCGTGACGGAAGTGTTGATCGAAGAATCGATTATCGGCTGGAAAGAATATGAGATGGAGGTGATGCGCGACCGCGACGACAACGTCGTGATCATCTGCTCCATCGAAAACTTCGATCCGATGGGCGTTCATACCGGCGACAGTATCACCGTCGCCCCTGCCCAAACGCTAACCGACAAAGAATACCAGCGAATGCGTGACGCTTCACTGGCCGTTATTCGCGAGATTGGCGTAGAGACCGGCGGATCGAACATTCAATTCGCGTGCGACCCGGTATCGGACCGCATGATCGTCATCGAGATGAACCCTCGCGTGAGCCGTAGCTCGGCATTGGCCTCGAAAGCTACCGGCTTCCCCATCGCCAAGATCGCCGCCAAGCTGGCTGTGGGCTATCGCCTGCACGAACTGCCCAACGACATTACCCGCGAGACGTTGGCCTGCTTCGAGCCGTCGATCGATTACGTCGTTACCAAGATTCCCCGCTTCGCATTCGAGAAATTCCCTGAGGCCGACAGCACGCTGACCACGCAGATGAAGAGTGTCGGCGAAACGATGGCCATCGGCCGGACGTTCAAGGAATCGTTCCAAAAGGCGCTGCGTGGCCTGGAAGTGGGTCGCTTTGGTTTCGGCTGCGACGGCAAGGACCTCTGGGGCACCGACGAACAACCGGCCGAGGACGAAATTCGTGCGAAGCTCTCTAAGCCCAACGCCGATCGTCCCTGGTATATCCGCTATGCGTTGAAGTCTGGCATGACGGTCGCCCAGTTATACGAAGTTACCGGCATCGATCCTTGGTTCGGCGATCAGCTCAAGCAACTTGTCGAACACGAAGACGAACTGCTCGAGATCGGTTCCATTAGCGAAATCACCGACGAGAAGCTCCTGCAAGCCAAACGCTGGGGCTTCTCAGACCGCCAACTGGCAACCCTGCTGAAAAGCAGCGAGATGGAAGTCCGCGGCGAGCGCAAGAAACGTGGCATTGCCGCAGTCTACAAATCGGTCGATACGTGTGCCGCGGAATTTGAAGCCTACACGCCATACTATTATTCGACCTACGAAATCGAAAATGAGGTCCCTGCTAAGAATCCGGAAAAGAAGCGGATCATGATTCTGGGTGGTGGTCCCAACCGAATCGGCCAGGGGATCGAGTTCGACTATTGTTGCTGCCATGCCTCGTTCGCGCTGAAGGAACTGGGCATCGAATCGGTAATGGTCAACAGCAACCCAGAAACGGTCAGTACCGATTACGATACATCCGACCTGCTATTCTTCGAGCCGCTGACAACCGAAGACGTATTGAACATTTGCGACGTGATTCAACCGGACGGTGTCATTGTTCAGTTTGGTGGTCAGACGCCACTGAACCTGGCCCGTGGCCTGTCCAACGCCGGTGTTCCGATCATCGGTACAAGCGTCGACACGATCGATGCCGCAGAGGATCGCGAACAGTTCCAGCAACTGCTCAATCGTTTGAACCTGAAGCAGCCCGCCAACGCGATCGCTCGCAACATGAGTCAGGCCCGAGCCGAAGCCGTCAAGGTTGGCTATCCGGCGTTGGTTCGCCCCAGCTTTGTGCTCGGTGGTCGCGCGATGGAGATCTGCTACGACGACAAGCAGTTCGAGCGATTCGTAGCCGAAGCGTTTCTAGTTGCGCAAGGACAACCAGTGCTGATCGACCGTTTCCTGGAAGATGCCACAGAGGTCGATGTCGACTGCATCAGCGATGGCGAAAACGTCATCGTCGCTGGCGTAATGGAACACATTGAAGAAGCAGGTGTGCACAGTGGTGACTCGGCCTGCGTGATTCCTCCGTACAGCTTGCCGGGCCCTATCGTGCAAGAGATTCGCGAGGCGACCATCGCCATGGCGAAATACTTGAAGGTCGTCGGCCTGATGAACGTCCAGTTTGCTGTGAAGCAGGAAGAGGGCGTCAACAATGTTTACGTTCTGGAAGTGAATCCGCGTGCCAGCCGCACGGTGCCGTTTGTCGCCAAGGCGACTGGAATGCCGGTCGCCAAGATCGCTGCCAAGGTGATGACCGGGTGCACGCTCCCAGAACTGGGCATCACCGGCGAACCTATTCCGGCGCACGTTTCGATCAAAGAGTCGGTCTTCCCGTTCCGCAAGTTCGCTGGTGTCGACATCGTGCTCGGCCCGGAAATGCGATCGACCGGTGAAGTGATGGGGATCAGCGAACGCTTCAGCCTGGCATTTGCCAAGTGCCAATTGGCCGCGGGCGTGGTGCTCCCTCAACCGGAAGATGGCAAGATCTTTGTGAGTGTCTCCGAGCGCCATAAAGACCAGATCGCTGACATCTCTGCCCGTCTGAGAGATATGGGTTACGAGCTTCTAGCCACCGACGGTACAGCCCGCCGACTGGAAGAAGCAGGCGTCCCTGCTCAGCGAATCAAGAAGCTGGCTGAGGGTCACCCGAACCTGCTGGACCTGATGATCGACGGAGCCGTTTCTTTGGTGATGAACACGCCCAACGGCAAGGGTGCCCGAACCGACGAAGGGCGCATCCGCGCGGCCGCCGTGCAGCACGGCATCCCTTGCATCACCACCATCCAAGCCGCCGAAGCCGCGACCAAGGCAATGGAAGCCTTGCGGGTAGAAGAGATGGAAGTCGAATCGCTGCAGGATCGCTTCAAGCAAGTACGACTGCAGCAAACGACGTAAGGCTTAGGGTCGCCTAGACGTCAGCTTCAACCACGTAATGTCAGCCGAAAAAATCCAGGGGCGAATGAAAAGCCCCTGGTTTTCAACCGAAATCTATTCGGCAAGTGGTGACTTTCTTTCGACAATCACGGGCAATTTCGCGGCCATCTCTTCGTTGATCTGGATGTATTCGTGCCACTCTTTAGGCACAGAGTCTTCATAATAGATGGCGTCGACCGGGCATTCCGGCTCGCAGGCACCGCAATCAATGCATAACTCAGGATCGATATAAAGCATCGTATCCCCTTCACGAAAACAGTCGCACGGGCAAACCGTAACGCAATCGGTATACTTACAGCCGTCGCACGGCGATGTAACAACAAAAGCCATGAGAACTTTCCTTACGCTTTGGTGTCATGAGTCTTAGGAGGAAGTCTTCCTCGTCTAATAGTTACATGCGTTTTCCTTTCGGGTTTGGTCACGCGACGAAGTTCTTTTCCGGAAAGCTTTTCAATGCAGGAAACAAAGACGCAGGCAGATCGGAACTCCCGGGAATTGCTCGCGGAGTTGATCGCCGGTCGACCGGAAGCCGCCGATCGGATCTTTACGCGTTACGCTGCACGTCTTTTGCCACTAATCAGGAAACAGATTTCACTGAAGTTACAAGGGCGGATCGATGCCGAGGACATCACCCAATCGGCGATGGGCAGCTTCTTTCACCGTGCATCGAACGATCAATTTGTGCTGGAGCGTTCCGGTGACCTGTGGAGATTGCTCGCCGCGATCTCTCTCAACAAGCTTCGCCGAAGAGTTGCTTGGCACTCGGCTGCTAAACGCTCGATCAAACGTGAAGAACCTACGCTGCCTGCAAGCAACGAAGCTATCCCATCCCACGAGGATGCCATCGCCGCATTGGAGATCGCCGAAGGGATCTTTCGAGAATTATCGGCTGACGAACAAACGGTGCTTCGGCTCACATTGTCAGGCGATACTCCCGAGGAAATTGCCCGCGAGATGAGCAAATCTCCGCGTACCGTCCGCCGCTGGCTGCAAGCCGTACGGGACGCGTTTGAACATCAGGTGGACATGCGGCATCTTCCCAAAGCAGAAGCCCGGGCAACGCTCTCATGGGAAGACTATCTGCTGAAACAGCACGTCGGTAGTGGCGGGTTCGGGAAGGTGTATCGTGCCATCGAAAAGCGTCGAAACCGCACCGTGGCTATCAAGGCACTCCATAAACGTCACCAGAAAGATCCGTTCGCGGTCGAGTACTTCATCCAGGAATCGACCCTATTAGCCAAAATCCACCACCCTTGTGTCGTCGGTGTGCACGGCCTAGGACAATACCCAGGCGGAGGCTACTTTCTAGTGCTCGACTGGGTCGAGGGTGAAGATTTGCAAAAGTTAATCGATAGGCAGCCCTTGAACGTTGCCGAGGCATTGCGAGTTATCCGGCAAGTGGCTGTTGGCATTGAAGCCGTTCACGAGGCAAATATTGTTCACGGCGATTTAAAACCAGGCAACGTTCTCGTTTCGCGATGCGGAGCCGTTCATGTGACCGATTTTGGATTCGCGGCCCTGCGGTCTGATCCACCCTCGAAACGCTTGCCACGCGGTGGCACCGTAGCGTATCTTGCCCCGGAACAACTTCAAGACTCGGCAATTGATAACACCCTAGATATCTATGGCCTGGGCGGGCTGCTATACGCTTTGCTCACTGGGCAGCCTCCACGGGTGGGTTCCCCATCCGAGATCTTGAACCAGCTAGAAAACAAACAGCCACCATTAAGACCTTCCGTCGCGAAACCGGAACTGTCTATCTCTCCGGAATTAGAGGCCCTCATACTTCGGTGCCTTGATCCTGATCCTGCTCGTCGGTTTTCCGATGTCTCCGCATTTCTAAACGCTGTAAAGAGAATTAACTGTTAACGATTCCCGGAGATAATTCAATGGACGTACTACACCACAATCAAGAAGCCTGGAATCGTCTGGTCGAAGCCAATGACCGCTGGACCGTGCCCGTCAGCTCGGAAGCAATCACTCAGGCCAGAGCAGGGGAGTGGTCGTTAATCCTTACGCCTACCAAGCCCGTTCCGCGGCATTGGTTTCCGGCGGATTTATCCGGAACGAATATCTTGTGTCTGGCTTCCGGCGGCGGTCAGCAAGGGCCCATCCTCGCGGCGACTGGGGCCGATGTGACGGTGTATGACAATTCGCCCAAGCAGTTAAGCCAAGACCGCTTTGTGGCCGAGCGTGATGGGCTTTCGCTGCAAACAGTGCAAGGCGACATGGCCGAGTTGGGAGCCTTTGCCGATGAGGCGTTCGACCTGATCTTTCATCCATGCTCGAACTGCTTTGCCAAGAACATTCTGCCGGTCTGGCGAGAGGCCTTTCGCGTACTAAAGCCAGGCGGGACACTTCTCGCTGGTATATCCAACCCGGTGCGATTTATCTTTGATGAGGCTGCTCAGGATGAACGCGGAGAGCTGGTTGTGCGGCACAAGATTCCGTACTCGGACATATCCCATCTGACGCCGGAAGAACTCGAAAAAGTGATGCGGTCGCAACCTCTCGCATTTGGGCACACGCTCGAAGACCAGCTTGGTGGTCAGCTGAAAGCAGGGTTTGTGCTGGTAGAGCTGTTTGAAGATCGATTCGACGAAAGCGATTTGATCTCGCGTTACGTCGACACCTTCATGGCAACTCGCGCTCTCAAGCCTGGCGGCTAGTCGAGCGACGGCAACGGACTTGCTTGCTGGGTCTGCGCCTGCATCAACGTCCGTACCGAAGCATACGCGGACTCCCATTTCCCGTCGCTGGCCTTCTGAGCTATCCCTTGAAGCCAGGCCGCTTCCTCGGGTTCTAACTCACCGTCTTGCGTAGACTGGTCGATCATTTGCGTGATCTTGGCGATCTTAGCCTCATTCTTTCCATTACAGGCCGAGCCCAAGGCCATCGCATAGTCGTACCCTTTGCGGCTGATCTCGCCAAAAGTCGGACGCGTGAGCCAATAAGCGATTGCAGCGGCAACAAGGACAATGCCGAGCAAGGCGACGATCAAAGTTCCTTTGGACAACTCCATAGTTAGAATCCCCTCGACTGAATGACTTCACCTTCGTTCATACTGGCCATCTCGGCGGCTAGAATCAGGTCGATCGTTTCCGGCTGGAGACTGACCGAACCATCGCCGAACAGGACGTTCCCGCCGCCTGGGTGTTCGGAGTACATCTGCCCCACGTGTAGTGTCGGATAGTTCATTGGATGAATGATCGGATCGCCGGTGATATCGAGCTCGCCTCCGGATGGACCGACATGCATCATGACGAGCGTTGCCGCCGCGTCCGGCCCGTTCTCAGGCGTGGAAAACCTTGGATGAGTAAACGCTCCGGGGATGGCACCGACCCATGTCTTGTCGCTGAGTTTCGAGGAGTGCTCGCTGATGAATAGCGTATTGGTCGTGCCGTCGGTCACGTCACGGAAGCTGACCTTCGAGTTACGGTAGAAAGGTCCATCGGCAACCTTCGAGGCATCGCCATGAATCTGAACTGTGGTGGTGGTCCCGGTATAGATGTTGGTGAACACAGGGCCACTGGCCGACGATCCGCATTCTCCCCAGCACGACTCTTGCCCGTGACTGGCGATGTAGTGTGAACGACCTACGTCTATGGAACTGCCATATCGTGTGAGAGCGTTCCCAGAACTATCACGGACGGTAAAGGGATCGTGTTCTCCGCTGGACGACGGGCAAAGATAGGCTTCCAGCTTCGTGCTGATAAAAGGCCGATTCGCAGAATCCCAGATGGGCTGCCTCATATTTAACGAATCGGTAATGTTGCGTTGCTCCATAAACGGCAGGAGCAACGCCCCCCACCCCCAGCCAGGTGCGGCGTCCCAAGTATCCGAGTCGATCGAAGCCCAAGCAGGCCCATTGCCATCGCGTGTCGCGTAGCTGACATATCCCGATGGAAACACCTGATGGGTCGACGCGTAATTGTGAATTGCGAGACCGATTTGCTTCAGATTGTTGGTGCACTGCATACGCCGAGCCGCTTCTCTGGCTTGCTGCACCGCTGGCAACAGCAGAGCAATTAACACACCAATGATGGCAATTACCACCAATAACTCCACCAGAGTAAATCCACGACGTAAATGATTCATTTCCGCAAATCTCCGCCCAGCAACCACCAGGTACCAAAGCCATAGTTTCCAGTAACAGCATCATAAATTTTGATTACTCAAAACATAGTCGCGAAGCCCCAGCATTGTCAATCACCAAACAATAAACTTTGGCTAATCAAAACGTTCTGTCCTAGATATCAAGCAAGGACGAACTGGCTATGCACACCCGATATGGGGGGCTATATGGCTAGATCTGGGCGACAAATTCAAGGCCGATTTTGACCCGAATTTCGCCACTCTCGAGATTGAAATAGATGACTCGGCCACTCGTGCCGCCGACGTGCTGCGACAAAATGGGAATCTTATTGAGCCTAAGAAGCTCTCGGGCCTTGTCGAGGTTCTTGCGGCCCACCTCATGTGCGGTACTCGATGACTTAAACATATTTGAGCCGCCACTCAGCTTGGCAACGATGGCTCGACGTCGAGCTCCACTCTTAGCCAACTGGTCCAACATCTCGGGGATGGCCGTATCCACGAAACGACCAGGCTGTTTATTGCAACCTTGGCTGTCACTCAGCATCGTATGAGCTAGGGCACCCTGACGTGTTTCCTGACACCAGAATGCGATACCGACGCAACTACCTAGCAAAGTCTCCAGCACATTTGGTGCTGAAGAGGCGACGATCCCGGCCATGGGCACGCGGATCGAAGTCTTGCTGAGGTTTCCGATAGCCATTTCGCTTTTTCCCTGTCGATTCGGCAAGGCACCCCACACGGTTTTGGGGTGCGACTAAATCTAGCATACGGTCCTCTGTGAGCAGCAAAGGATGAAGATTTCTCGCTGTTTCCCTTCCGGTGGGGGCAGCCTGGGCGACCAAAGAAAACGATTATTCCTATCGAAGCACTTGCTCAACTCAAGTACCCCCCAGGCTGAGTTCGCGATTCAGGCGGATTTTTTCATGTTTGAAATTCCGCGATATCAGGCAATTTCACCCCAGAAAGTTGACTTTGCTTTGATTAATTGGTACTAAATACTTCACAACTTGCTAAATCTCTGATACTCTCCGCATGTTCACCCTTTGACGCATTCATAAAGAAGAGCCATGGCTAAAAAGAAGGCGAAACCGCCAGTTGCCGACGCTAACGTACGAGTTCCGCGAAAAGAGCCATACGACAGTGACCGCATGAGCAATGTCGTGGAACGTCTGCGTGAGCAAGCAGGGCGTATTTCGCAGCTGGCGCGAACACTGGATGACGCGGATATCGATGAAGTCGTCATCGATGGACATGCGATGCTCTTACGCGGTTTGAACCAGATCGACAACTTCGCTGACAACGCCGCTCGTGCCGTCCGCGAAGCACGTACGATGAAGTTCGGCTAAACACGAACAAGCCCGTGCCGCCTCGGAATGGACCTTCCTTGCTGACGCTACCAGGGGAGATCGAACACTCTCATTTTATGCGCGGGGAGAGCGAATGGCCGATAAGAAGGTCTCTTGGGCCGCGTGGGGCTGGCTGACCTTGTTGGTGCTTATGTTGGTCATACCGATTCTTGGGGTGGCCATCGATCAAGCGTCCGCGCTGGGCTCGCTTCTCTTCCCGGTGATCGTTGGCTGCATGCTCGGTGCTTCCACGTTTCTTGCGGCGTTATACGTCAAAAACTATCCCTGGTGGTGGTCTATTGCGCTGGCCGTGTGGACGTTGATGCTGGTATTCTTTCACCGGCAACTAGGGCTGTTACTAACCGGGGGCGTGCTAGGCTGCGTTCTTGTTGTATTTAGAACGCCATTGCTTCAAGCTGGCCAACGCATGGTCCGCTGGTACCTAAACCGTCGAAAATCAGAGACGTCTGACTGAGCTTAGAGGACTAAGTTTTGGAACTGTCATCGGCGTCCGATTCTTGATCGTCATCCGCCATCGGCTTCTTATTCCACAGCATCTCGATTATCCGAAAGCCTTCGGGATCGTGTTGCAACAGTTCTGGCTTCACAAACGGATAAAAGTCGTTGGTCCCGAAATAAGCCTCCGACGATTCGGCAAAGTATTCTCTTTCGTTCTCAATGGCGTAGTGCTTTTTCTCATCGCCATTGATGTGCCGGACCTTGTCGTACCCACCTGACTTTCTTGCTCGCTGAAATGCCTCGATAATTCGCGGCTCATCATAACCGAGAACTCGGTCGTGATAGCCGTGCGAGAGTTCGTGCAGCAGCATGAACGGCTGCTCTTTTGTCCACTTCAGAAACGTCTTTGCGTTAGAGATTTCAACAGCCTTGGCTTTTTCACGAAGGAAACCATTATCGCTCAGCCAATCGGCCGACACATGGTAACACGCACACGGATTAGCATGCGTATTGTCACTTTCCAGCCAAATTGGAATTTTCTGGATCGCGGTAATCGCTTGCTCTGGAACGCGTCGCTGAATCTCGTAGAGCTGATAGTCGATCAGCTCTAAAGCGGCTTCCCCCGTTTCCCTCTCCTCGCGTAGTAAGGTCTTATGCACAAAGACATCCCACCCGCGGATATTTTTCTGATGATAGGCGCTGACAGGATCAGGCTTCGCCGTCTCGTTGTCACTGGTTTCAGCCCCCAAGACCACCGTAAATATTACAAGCCAATACATCGACTAACTCCCTAAGAAACCGGCAGAACGCCTTCTTAAGATTAACCCAACGGTGACCAGACCGCAAAACGGGTGCGACGAAGTACCTTCTCTTAGGATGCCGAGTACTGCTCGGCATATTCGACGACCCACAAATCGATTAGGTCACGAAAGTCGGCTTCTTCGACCTCGCTTAGCTTTTCGAAGTGGTTTCGATGGAATAGCTCTTTGTTACGGATCATTCCTTTGCCGGCGAGTTCAAGCACTCGCACCGATGAAAAAGGCTTGACCGCCAATTCAATCCGGCTGTAGAGATTGCGTCGTTTTCCGCCGGTCAGATCTAAATCATCGCGAACACAGGCTCCGCCCCAGCCTTGATCGCCAAAGAGCGTTTCATACTGGAAACCAGGAAAGTGATTGGGCAGCTTTTTGAGACACTTTTCGATGTAATCCGAGATCTTGAGACGTAATCGACTGTGTAGTTCGCGGCACTCCTCATCGGACATAGCCGCCTCGTGGGCAGCACGCTGCTTTGATTCGCTCCGTTTCTCACCGCGCTCGATAGCGCGTTTCAATCGATCTTCAAAGTCGGACATACGACAGTCTTTCCCCTAGGCAGAACTTAGAATTGCGTACGTTCCATTATTACGCCTGACCGTGATAGGAAAAACCACCGCTATGTGTTGGGGGTTTCCGTAGGACGTTTTTAGTTTTCAGCGAGGGAAAGCCAGAACGCACACCGCTTCTTGCTGGACGAAATAGGTCATCCTGTAGGCTACTTCTTCGGCTTTTTCTTATCGTCTCGCTGATTTTCGAAAAACTGCTGAAGGTCACCAAAGGAACGAAGTGGTTCTTTGCCTTCCTTCATCGCATCGGAAATAGGTTTGGAAGGCTTCGGCTTGGCTCGGCGATCCGCGTTTCGCGGCCTGCCCCCCTGCTTGGCTTTGCCATGTCCACCACCGGCCTGAGGTTTATGACCGGCTTTTCCCTTGCCCCGCTGAGGACGTTCGGCGCGGGGTGGCCGATTGGCACGACCCTGCGGCTTTTCCTTCTTCTCGGTCTGAATAGAAGGGTCGATTGCAGTCAACGAGACACGACGGCGTTCGCGATCGATTTCGATCACCCACACACGGATTACGTCGCCAACACTGACCACTTCGTGCGGGTCTGCCACGTAACGATCGGCTAAACGGCTGATGTGAACCATCCCGCTGTCATGCAGACCAATGTCGACGAATGCACCAAAGTCGACCACGTTTAAAACCGTGCCCATCATTTCCATGCCCGGCTCCAGGTCTTCCAGCTTGAGCACGCCGCGGCGGAAGAGGGGAGGGGGGAAGTCGGCACGCGGGTCACGACCAGGACGTGATAGTGCCCCAGTAATATCGCGAGCCAGGTGGACACCGATGTTCAATTCTTCGGCCAGCTTGTCGATTTCAGCGGACGCAATCTTCGCCAGAAGCTGCTTGTGGTTTTCATCCGACGCTCCTATTTCTGCCGGTGCCGGCTGCGGGGCGGGCACTTCGGCCTCTTCCGTCGGGGTGTCTGCTTCTTTCGCAGCTTCGCTTCCAGGCTCAACTGGGGCGGTTGGCACCTCTTCCGAAACCACGACCGCTTCCGCTGAAGGTGCCTCGACGCCAGTCTCGCTTCCTGCTTCGGTCGTGGTCGTTGCCGACGCAACAGCTTCAACAGCTTCAACAGCTTCAACAGCTTCAACAGCTTCAACAGCTTCAACAGCTTCGGCTTCTGCTGGCTGCGTTTCTGCTGGCTGCGTTTCTGCTGGCTGCGTTTCGGCCGCCGGCTCGGAAACCGTTTTCTCTTCTTCCAACTGGAACGACTTTGGCTTCTCCACAATCGGAGGTGGCGAAGGCACGGTCGACAGAACTTCGGTCAATGAGCAGCCAAGCTTTTCTAGAAGCTTCGTGGTGACCTCGTAACTTTCCGGGTGAATCCAGGTAGCGTCCAGAGGATTCTCAGCGGGAACCACCTTCAAAAAACCAGCCGCTTGAACGAACGTCGCCTCGCCAATACCGGCAACCTCGCGAATCTCTTCGCGGGAACGGAATGGTCCTTTCATTTGGCGGTGTTCGTAGATTCGACGGGCCGTTAATTGATTGAGGCCCGACACATAGCTCAACAAGGCCGGGCTGGCCGTGTTCACGTCTACGCCCACATAGTTGACGCACGATTCAACTACATCGTCCAGCGAGTCCCGCAGGTGCTTAGCTTTGACGTCGTGCTGATAGAGCCCCACGCCAATATTCGATGGGTTGATCTTTACCAGTTCCGAGAGCGGGTCCAAGAGCCGACGACCGATACTGATTGTGCCGCGGATGGTCGCATCGAACTTAGGGAATTCTTCGCGTCCCAATTCGCTGGTCGAGTAAACGCTTGCCCCAGCTTCGTTGACGATCAGGTAGCAGATGTCACGGTCTTTCAGTTCGTCGGCAATTGCACTGGCAACGATCTGCTCTGTTTCACGACAAGCCGTGCCGTTTCCGATCGCGACAATTTGCGCGTCGAACTGCTTAATCATTTCGACAATTCGGCTGCGGCTCTTTTCGACGCGATCCTGAGGGCCGATGAGGTGAATCACCCCAGTCCCCAGCACGTTGCCGAAAGGATCGATCGTTACCAGCTTGCACCCACTGCGGAATCCTGGGTCGACGGCGAGAACGCGTTTTCCGCGCACAGGAGGCTGAAGCAGCAGTTTGCGGAGGTTGCAGGCAAAAACCTCGATCGCATGCATTTCCGCTTTTTCGGTCAGTTCGCGTCGGATTTCACGTTCGATACTTGGGATGATCAAACGATTGAGACTATCACGCAAGCACTGCTTCAGATAATCCGCGTGCGAATGCCCTTCGGGGACAACGACTTCTTCGGCTGTCTTGGTGATCTTATCGAAATCGACCTCGATACGTACTTTCAGGAATCGGGTACGATCGCCGCGATTGATGGCCAGAACTCGGTGTGGTGGGATCTTCGAGACCGGCTCGTGGTAGTCGTAGTAGTCGCGGAATGCCTTGTCCTTCTTGGCGCGTTCTTTCTCTTTCTGACGCTTGCGTTTCTCGCGACGAATCTCTTGAATCGTGGGTTTCTTCCCGCTCTCTTTTTCCCCTTCGGGCTTTGCTCCCGGCTTCGCTTCACCAGAATCATTCGCGTCCGAATTAGTAGATTCGCTGCTTGCCGTCGAGCCTTCTTCAGTCTGGCTGGCCGACACCTCGTCCGCCGTGTCACTATTATCTTCGTCTGAATCAGGCTCATCTGGTTGATCTGAGTTTTCGATCCGCGAGCTGGTCAACTGTCCAGTCTTCCAGAACAACTTGCGAAGTCGTCCTCGCAATAATGCGTTCTCGGAGAAGACTTCAGCGACGATACAGCCAACCCCTTGTATGACCGCATCGGTATCGGCCAAGGACTTTTCTGCATCGACGAATGCTTCGGAGCGGGCTTTTAAGTCTTTGGCTTCTTCGGCATCGCTAAGAACTTCCAAGGCCAACGGTTCTAAACCGCGTTCACGTGCCTGGGTTGCCAGGGTTTGCTTCTTGGGCTTGAAGGGTAGATAGAGATCTTCCAGAAGCTTCTGAGTTTGAGCTCTCTTGATCTGCTCGGCGAGTTCTTCGGTTAGCTTGTCTTGCGACTGGATCGACTTGAGAATCGTCCGCTTGCGTTCATTCAATTGACGCAGCTTGGTGTTGCTGCTTTGAATGGCGCGGATTTGCTCTTCGTCTAAGCCGCCCGTCTCGTCTTTGCGATAGCGCGTAATAAACGGAACGGTGTTTCCATCATCAAGCAGTTCGACGGTTCGCTGAACTTTTTCGAGAGGAATACCAACTTCACGGGCGACAATTTGAAGGTCCGTGACGATCGTCGTATCCATGTGGATGCCTGAGGAGCTTTCGCAAACTTGCGCGCCATAGATTTGACGTAAGCGCAGATGCTGGTTGACTAAAGCGATACCTAGTATCGATGATACCAGCACGGCAACATAGGGGCAGCGGTGACGGTTGTCAAGGATTAGCGGAGGGATGCGACCCCATATTTAACGGACGTTTTGCACGAATCTTTTTTCTACACCTCGTTGTGGTGTCCCTTCGTCACAATTCAGGGGAATCTGAGGGAATACGCAGACTACTGGTTTTATAGCGTATTCGAGCCATATTCGTATAAAAAAAGTGCCGCCCCCAGAAATCTGATGAGCGGCACTCGCGTCTTCGTGTACGCAATTGCAATTAGCAATTAATATCCGATATCAAACGGAGCCGGATCCAGAAAGTCTCGCGGCCCGCGAGTTGTATAGTACGGGTAAGTCACTTGAGCCGAACCGGATCCGCCTTGGACGGCCGGTGGCGGAGCGCTCACGCTCGACGGATTGTTACAGGGACTTGCCCCGATACGATGGCAACAGCCACTGCCCGCCAGAAGGCAAACGGCTGCCAGAATGAAGAACAAGCGATTCATAGAGAATTTCCTCGCGCGTTTGCGGGCACGGCGTTGGGTCGTTTTGGGGGTCATTTATTTCAGCGGCAAGGTGCAGGGGCCTCGTGCTGAAACTTGGCACTCGCCAAGTGTCTCTACAAGGCAAGTCCAGTAGGATTGATCGGCCTAAGATCCGGGAAAATTGAACAATTCGTGTCAATCCCTATCAGTGGCCAGAGATTTCGAGCGATGGCAGGCAGAAATGCTCGTGTGCTAGCGATGCCTAGCCGAACTGGGCATGCATCCACATCTTAGCTTGGCTAGGACTCAAGTTAGCTAGAATGCGGGTTTCTAATTCCACCAGAAGTATCGCCAGCTGCTCTTCAAACACTTGCTTCTCGTGTTTCAGTTGCAGCCATAACTGCTCCATGGCTGCCTCGGCCTCCATAGAGATTTTTCGAACGGATAACATCTGATCCGCCGTTAGATTGAGCTGCTGCAGGAACTTACTGTCCCGTTGGAAGAGCATTACTTTTTCCACCCGATGCAGGGTCGGCAATGACCTTGAGAAGTCGATAAGCTTGGTCATCTCATCCGTGTTGGGCGCGACGTAGCCGTGACTGGTGGCATGGGCGATCTCCTTCCGCCAATTGCGTTCGCCCGAGCGAAGTGTCTGCCACTGCTGGAGCATATCGTCCCAGGCCAGTTCGACCGTCGGCACCATCGCTGCCAATTGGCCGGAAAACGATTGAGCGGTGCAATACATCGAAAAGAGCACAGCCAGAACCATGGCGGCCATCAAGCGAAGATTACGTCCAACCGAGTTTCGGTCTTCTCCGTAAATCTCGCGGACAACCCGTGTCCCCAAACGCAAGCAAATGCGTGATTTAGTCGCCGAGGCAGATTCGTCCTCGCGAGGGACAATACTGATGATTTGGACTTCATAGGCACTGTGTCCCATCAGGTTCAAGCGGGCGATTTCTCCGAATAAGGGGCAATCCGACTCGCAAACAAAGCCTTGCTCACCCAGTCTGCGTCGCGGAATCTCGATGGCCACGGCAAAACCTGCCATCGATTCATCCAACAATTCCGCCTTGTAGGTATCTTTACCAACCCTCAACTGGGCTTTTACCCGTGAAGGAACGACGGAAAATCGCATCGAATTTCGACGATCAGAGTTCATCGGATTTCAGAACGAATGAGAAAAGGCGAAAAGTTTACTCGAAGTATAGGTCCCAATTCCCCTACAACCTGGCAACGAACTTAGGAAATAGTAAGAGAAAATTCCTAACCAAGCGTTCGACTTGCCCGTAACTTAGGGATTACCCGTACAACCGACTACCTGCCGAATAAGGTTTGCCTCGCAGGTCCCGACTGACAACAATAAAGCATCGCTAGTGTTATCGCGTTCCTATCTATCGCTTGCATCGAAGCCTATGAGTGTTGCCGCCAGCGTGGCCCAAAATACGGTTGAGTCCTACCAGAAAGCTGGGCGAATCTTGCGAGAGTCTTCGCTACGGCGAGGCAATGTCGTTCACCTGGATGCATCGAATACCGATGATGTGATGGTGACAGCTGACCTGCACGGCAATCGCACCAACTTTCGGCAAATCCTCAACCTTGCCGCTTTAGAGAGCAATCCACATCGGCACTTGGTATTTCAGGAAGTGTGCCACGGAGGCCCGACCTACCCCAAAGCCGGCGGGTGCATGTCTCACTTGATGCTGGAAGACATCGCTAAGTTGGTTATTCGCTTCCCGGATCAGGTTCACTTCTTGATTTCTAACCACGAGCTGGCCGAACTGACTGACTTTCCGATCATGAAAGCGGGCAAGATGCTCAACCTGATGTTCCGCTGCGGAATGGGGCAGATGTACGGCGATGCCGTCCCGGTTGTGCGTGCCGCCCAGTTGGAATTTTTGTCGAGCCTCCCCATCGCGATCCGAATTGGGGATCAGATTATGGTCTCGCATAGCCTGCCCAAGCAGTGCGACGACGAACCGTTTGACGCCAGTATCTTCGATCGGGAACTGACCTCACACGATCGCGCTTGCGGCGGTTCGCTGCATCGCTTGGTCTGGGGACGTGATTTCCGTCAAGAGAATGTCGACCGCTTGGCAGAGCAGCTCGGAGTCGAGCTTTTCATCACCGGACATGAACCTTGTCAGTATGGATTTGCATCTCCGAATTCACGCCAGATTGTGCTCGACTGTTGCAGCCGACTGGGCAAGTACCTTATGATCCCCATGTCCGATGACCTGACTCAGGAAGACCTTCTGAACCGAATCCATTCTCTTCACGATCCTATCTTGGCAGCTATGTCCTAAAAATGGGCAACGATCCCCTTTTTGACGACGACATCCCAGAAGTCCACCAGCCCCAACCCAAGCGGCCGTGGCGACCACGCTTTGGCATCGGTTCAATCATGCTGGCAACCTTCCTGCTAAGCGTACTCTTCGTGATGGGGCACTACATGCTGAACGATTCCCAGCAAGGGGTCCTTTCCAATCGTTTCAGCTTTCTATTTGTTACCCTGGCCGCGCCAATGCTGCTGCTCACCATTCTGAGCATTGGCAGAGAAGTCTTGCGCTACTGGGAAAAGCAATCGCGGCGTAAGAACCACTAATTAACCTGAATTGATTACGTTCGATCGATTCGTAATCGAGCCGGCAAACCATCCGGCATCTTGGCTTCGTCCTGGGCGATTAGACGAACTACCGCACGCTTGGGTGCCAAGAGGGCATCATCGGCATAGACCACGTCGAACCGAGCTTCTTTCGGTCCAACGGTAACGTTCCTGTCTTTAAGCGCGTTTTCCTTTTGAAAATGCTGCCAACTCCAACGTCTCAGCCAAGCGGCGACCTCATTCAAGTCGTGCTGCTTGCTGTCCGCATAAACCTCGAAGTCAGGCAAACCAAGCTGCGCGTTCCCGATCGTTTCAAAGATAATCCAGCGATCGTCCAGCCAAGATAGCCGCAGGTTGGCAAATAGATCGAGCGGAGGAAATCCGGCGACTTTGCTGGCCTGGAGGATTTCGTCGAGCACTTCGATCGGCAAGAAGATCTCTCCGCCTGGGCAGAAATAGCCAGCCACGTCTGGAAGCGAACCAATGGACAAGCTCACCTTGGCCAAGGCCATCAAGCGAGCAAGCACATCCGCTGCCGACGAAGGCTCATTGGTCTCTTGCAGCATCCGCACAAGGACAATGGCTTGATGCTGGGCGGCCTCTTCGGTGGCTTGAGCCCAATTCACATTAAACTTACAAGCACGCTCCAGTGCTCCACTGTAACTAAAGGGGCCCAAGTCTTGCTCAGGCTCGATCTTAGCAGGCCAAGGAGATTCGACCGTCTCGATAATGATGTCCGGTCCGCCGTGAGGCAATTTCCCCTGAAGCTTGCGACTACCGCCTTGATCGTCAGCCTCTACAAGCGAGCAAGGCAACTTGCCGGCTTCCAACTGCTTTTGAATCTCTTCGAGGGTGAAGACTCGCTTGGCGAGCAGCGCTAATGCTTGAGTACAGACAGTTTCCGACACGTGATCGTTCCCCTCTTGTGTGGCAAGCGAGTCGCGCGGGGCAACTATTTCGCCGCGTCGCTGGATTCGGCCTTCAATTTTTCCAATTCTTCGGCGGTCGCGTCAACCGTTTGGCGGATTTGTTCTTCGCTGTGACAACTGGTAATAAAGAACCGCAGCCGAGCTGCTTTCTCTTCCACGGCTGGGTACATAATCGGCTGAACGTTGTACCCCCGAGCGTACAGGGCTCGCGAAAGCCGCAGAGCCAGCAGAGAATTTCCGGCGATCACGGGAACCACCGGCGTGTTGTCGCTCAGCCCCGTATCAAGCCCTTTTTCCTTAGCCAGCTTGAGGAACAATCGTGAATTGCTCATGCACTTGGCAACGACTTCCGGGTGCTTTTCTATCCGTTCGATCGATGCCAATGCGGCGGCGGCGTTCGACGGAGGCATTCCCACGCTGAACACAAAGCCGGGTGCGGTGTACTTCAGGTATTCGATCATCGTCTTTTTGCCGGCAATGTAGCCACCGCAGCTACCGAATGACTTACTAAGAGTCGCCATCAGAAAATCGATTCGCGAACCGGGGATGCCGTAATGTTCGCAGATCCCTCGGCCCGTCTTGCCCATGGTGCCGATCGAGTGTGCCTCGTCGACGAAGAGCATCGCTTTGTACTTTTCCTTGATCTCGACCAGCTTAGGCAAGTCGCAGTAGTCGCCGTCCATACTGTAGACGCCTTCGACGACAATCACGGCTCGACGATACTTGCCGCGCATTTCCGACAGCATTCGTTCGCACGCCGCCGTATCGTTGTGCGGAAACGCTCGACGCTGGGCTCCAGAGAGAATACACCCTTGCACCAAGCTATTGTGGGCTAGCTCGTCGTGCAGGATTAGGTCGCCAGGGTTCATCAGGTGGCCGATCGTTGTCTCGTTGGTCGAATGCCCACCCACAAAACAAACGGAAGACTCGGTACCCACGAACTGGGCGATCTTGCGTTCTAACTCGCCATGGATGGTCTTTTCGCCAGAGACAACGCGACTGGCCGAAACGCTGGTGCCAAATTTTTCGACGGCGGCCTGGGCGGCAGCGGTTACTTCCGGATCGCCACTGCTACCGACATAGTTGTAACTGCTAAAGCAGATGAACTCGCGACCTTCGATGATGGCCGTGTCACGCGTCGTCCCTTCGTGGACATCGAAGTAAGGACTCTCCATTCCCATCCGGGCAAATCGCGCGAGCCGCTCCTGAAGCTCAATCACTTCAGGGAATTGATCCGTCTGGAAGTCGGACGCAGGAATGTCTTCCAGAGCACGGGCCGGCTTCTCTTTGGCTGCGGGTGCCGAAGCCTCACTACCGCTCGACGTGAAGTCCCCTTCCACACCCACTAGGTTTGCAACGGCCGTCGCGAGACTAGTTATGGTGGTATCCTGCGAGAACTCTTCGACCGGAATGTCGACCTCTAGCTCCGCTTCGATCGAGTTCTTTAGCTCGATTCCCATTAGCGAATCGAGCCCCATTTCCGCCAACGGCTTCGCGTGATCTAGTTGCGAAGCACTGATACCCAGCGTTTTAGCGGCCTGATCGGCAACGTAATCGCCAATCATGGAGGCTCGTTTGTCCTCGTCCGCAGAGCCTAGACGATCCCGAAGCGCCCCACCTGACGATGCACCGACGACGCGTTCCTGGCGATGCAGCTTCGCGAGTTCGTCTAGAAGTCGCGGATGCTTGTTTCGACCGAACTGTTTAAGGAACTTCGACCAGTCGACCGGAAACACGCCTACGTCGGCGTAACGCGTAGGCAGAAGCTCTTCCAGGGCGAGCAGTCCTTGCTGCGGAGCGATCATGCCCAAGCCAATCCCGGCGAGCCGTCTGGCGTCGGCCGACTTGGCCATGCCTCCGCCACTCCATGGTCCCCAGTTGATGCTCAAACCGGTTAGGCCTTCAGCACGGCGACCGGCACACAAAGCATCCATGAACGCGTTGGCAGCGGCGTAGTTGGCTTGCCCCGGCGAACCGATCAACGCGGCGATCGATGAGAAGCAAACAAAGTAGTCGAGCGGAAGTTCGCGTGTCTGTTGGTGCAAATACCAAGAGCCATCTACTTTGGCCGGCAATACCTTGGCGAAGCGATCCCACGACTGTTGCCCAATCGTCGCATCGTCCAACACACCGGCGGCATGAAACACGCCTGCCAGTGGTGAAAGTTCTGTCTGAATGAAGCCCAGCACCGCGGCGACCTGATCGGCCTTTGCGGCATCCATAGTCGCGACGGTCACCTTAGCGCCTTCGCTTTCCCAGTCCGCGATCCGCTCGGACGTGGCTTCGTTTGCTTTACCACTGCGACTGGTGAGAACGACGTTCTTGGCGCCTTGCTGGACCAACCACTGGGCGACCTCCAACCCGATCGCACCGGTGCCGCCGGTGATTAGGTAGGTCGCGTCGCCTCGAATCAACGGCCTCTCGCTGGTGGGTGGCGTCATTTGCAAAATGACCTTACCCAAATGTTTGGCCTGCTGCATAAAGCGAAACGCGTCGACCGCGTCCTCCATGCGGTAGGCCTGCAAGGGCAGGGGAGTCAGCTGATGCGATTCAAACTGCGGTAGCAGCTCTTTCAACATCGCCGCGATGAGGCCTGGCGACTTGCGTTCTTCATCCCCCAGATCAAAGGGGAAGTAAGCGGCGTCGGGTCGGGACTTAGCAAACTGCTCAAGCGTCCAGATACCGATCTTGCCGATCTCGACGAAACGCCCTCCCTTGGCTAGACACTCGACGCTTTTGGTAATGAATTCCTGATTCAAACTGTTGAGAACGACGTCGACTCCTTCGCCGCCGGTATCTTTCAGAATCTGATCGCTGAAGAGTGTTGTCCGAGAATCGTATACATGCTTGATCCCCAGCGAATGCAGGAAGTCCCACTTCCCCTTACTGGCAGTCGCGTAGATCTCGGCACCAACGGCCTGGGCGATCGCGACGGCAGCTTGTCCCACGCCACCGGCAGCGGCATGAATCAGTACACGCTCTCCTTTGCGTAGTTTGGCAAGCCGCACCAGTCCATAGTGCGCGGTCAAGAACGCCAGCGGAATGGTCGCTGCTTCGTCAAATGTCTGGTTGCTCGGCTTCTTCGCAACGTAGTTTTGATCGACCAGCAAGTGGCTCGTCATACTAGCCGTGGAAAGCGCGATGACCTCGTCGCCGACGCTCAGGCTCTTCACCTTTTTGCCAACCGCCGTAACAACGCCGCTACACTCGAAACCGAAGGTCACATCCGCTTCGGTAAGGATACCGATTTCTTTTTCATATTCCTGCAGCATGCCTAGGGCCCGCAGCACATCGCGGAAGTTGAGCCCCGATGCTTTGACTGCGATCTCGACTTCAGACTCTGCCGGCTCGGTGCGAAGCTTGGGAACCAATTCCAGATTGGTCAGCATGCCGAACTTCTTCAGCCCCAACTGATACGGCTGTTCAGGAATAGTCAACTCGCCGTCAGCAGCCAAACGCATGGGCATCAGCCGCGACGAGAAACGCTTTTCGCCACGCAGCGCGATTTCTGTTTCCGAGTCAGGTACCCAAACTTCGCCAAACAGTCGGCCGGCCGTATCGCGATCGGCAGCATCGACATCCACGCGGGTGCAGTTGAGTTTAGGTAGTTCGTTGGCAATCACGCCGGCCAGTCCCCATGTCGCGGCTTCCAATGGGTGGCCGATCTTGTCGCCTGAGTAGATCCGTTGACCGCCCAGGGTGACCACATAGAGTCGGGGGGATTGATCTTCCAGCTGTCCCAACGCCTGAGCGACATGCAATAGCCCTTGGCAACCCAGCGCATGATCGACCATCGACTCGTTGGCTTTGCCGGAGAGGTCTTGCTGTGCCCAAAGATAGATCACTCCGCGAAGCTTCCGCGTCTCAGAAAGCTCGAGCGAGTCGAGTAGCTCCACGAATTCCGTTGGCTCGACTGGATCGAGCGTGGCATCGACTTCGCCAAACTCTAGTTCCGTGCCAGGGAAGACTTGCATCACTTGTTGCTTGCGTTGCTCTAACTGCTCGACGAGATACTCTGTCATCGGGCGGCCATCGCCGAAGATGAGCCAAACCGACTCTTCTTTTTCATCCACCGTCAATGGATTGCCAATTCGTGGTGTCTCAAGCCACTTCACTTCGTGGTACCAGCGATCGACATCGGCGACCAAACGCTTCTGCAGATCGATCTTGGCGAGCCGGGCCAGTTTCAAGCCGCGCACCTCGGCTAGAACTTCGCCTTCTTCATTGGCCAATAAAAAATCGGCCTCGACTTGCGGCATGCGCCCAGGCTTGCGGCCGACAATCTTCGACCAACAAGCGACTCGCTGCGGCGAGTGCCCCTCGAAGCAAGTCACGCTGCCGACACCAATCGGAATGAAGGTTGTACCCGGTGTCAGCTCGTCGGCCAGCAAACTACCCACCGTCTGGAAGCAGGCATCAAGCAACGCCGGATGAAGGTGATAATTCCGCGCGTCGCCCTGAAGTTCGGTGGGTAAAGCGACTTCGGCCAAGGCTTCGTCCTCGCCGGTTCCTAGCTGCTTGATCCCTTGGAAAGCGTGGCCATACTGCAAGCCGCTTTGTTTTGCTGCAGCGTAAAAATCGCCGACTTCGACCTGCTTCTCCATGCGAAAGAAAGCTTCCTGCAGGTCGGCCTTCTCAGGACGGGCTGCAGCAGGGACAATCTTTCCGGCTGCATGTAGTTTCCAAATCGTATCGTCGCTTTCGGAAGTCTCGGCGCTGAGAATCCGGAAGGAAGCGTAGCCGAACTCTTCGGGCGCCAAGACGACCTGAATCGTCTTTGAGCGTTGTTCTTCGAAGACGAGCGGCTGCTGAACTTGCAACTGCTCGACGGTGTACAGCCCCTCCTCGAAGTGTGCATTGACGGCACCGATGGCCAATTCGATGTAACCTGTCGCAGGAAAGACAGGGGTACCGAACAACTGATGATCGTTCAGATATGCCGGAAAACCAGGGGCCAGGTTCGTTTGAAAAAGCACCTCGTCCGTTGCCGTAGGAATCGTCACGCCCAGTAACGGATGCGACGTGCGGGCAGGCATGAGCCCGGTACCCGAACCGACGCCTTGCTCACTAGCAACCGGCATCGAATCCGGTGCCCAGAATCGACTACGCATAAAGGGATATGTCGGCAATTCAATCCGCTTTCGAGCGTATGGCGCGTCAAACGCTTTCCAGTCGATCGCAATGCCGATTTCGTACAGTTCGCCCAGTGAGTTGAGCATCATCTGCCAAGCGTTTCGACCATTCCGCAGGCTCGGCAACCAAGCGTTTTCTTTGCCCGGTAGGCTCACACGCCCCAGCCCGGAAAGAACTGGCTGCGGTCCGATCTCAACGAAGACGTTGCCCCCTTTCGCCGCGATTGCCTGGATGCCATCGGCAAAGCGGACGGCTTCGCGCAGATGTTGGCGCCAATACTGTGGCTTGGTGAACGCATCTTTGCTTAACTCGCCGGTCAAGTTCGCAGCGATGGGAAATGCGGCCGGCTTCATCTCGATCGCAGAAACAGCTTGTTCAAATTCGTCGAGAATAGGCTCCATCAACTTCGAATGAAACGCATGCGAGACCGTCAGGCGAATCGCACGAATCCCTTCCGACTGGCACAACTCAGCGACCTGATCGATTGCTTCCGTAGCACCACTAAGGACCGTCTGCTGCGGACTATTCACCGCAGCGATGCCAACTTGACCGGCGTGTCCGTTGAGAAGCGTTTCGATACGATCTGCTCCGGCCGAAACGGCCAACATGGCTCCACCGGCAGGCAAGCTTTGCATCAGCTTGCCGCGCAGAGCGATCAGCTTCAACGCATCTTCCAGCGTGAAGACACCCGCGACGCACGCTGCAACATATTCACCGACACTATGCCCGATGGCCATACTTGGCGTGACGCCCCAAGACTTCCACAATTGGTACAGGGCATACTCGGTGGCAAACAAGGTCGGCTGTGACATGGCCGTTTGATGGATCGTGTCGCTGCCAGTTTCGGCAAATAGCACGTCCAATAGCGGCACACCGTGTTTTTTCAATTCGGCGGCGCACTGGTCGATTGCCTCGCGGTAAACAGGGTGAGTCTCGTAGAGGTCTTGTCCCATCCCTGGATACTGCGACCCTTGGCCGGTGAACAGGAATACCACCTTATTGCGGCGACGCAGCGGTTGGCCATTGGCAGGATCTTTCGATCCCTTCTCGACCAGTTTGTGCAGCGAAGCGATCGCCTCTTGCTTGTCCGCAGCATTGACGAAAGCTCGGGCATCGAGCGTCGAGCGACCTACGGCGACGCTATGAGCAAAATCTGCCAGTGAAATGGATTCGTCTTGCAACTCTTCCAAGTAACGCTCCGCCAACAGAGGCAAGCCGTCGAAACTCTGCGTCGAAAGTGGGATGATATGCTGCGGGCGATCTTGCTTGGAAAGCGTCTTAGTTTCGGTTTCTTTCGAAATGTAATCGCCAACGATGACGTGACAATTCGTTCCACCAAACCCAAACGCGCTAACACCGGCCAGGCGATTGCCGGCATCGCTATTCCAAGACTTGGCTTCGGTGACGATCTCGACTTCGGCACCGCTCAGATCGATGTACGGATTAAGCGTTTCGAAGTTCAAATGGGGCGGAATTTGACCTTTGCTAAGCGAAAGCACTAGCTTCAAAAGGCCTGCGATCCCGGCGGCCGATTCCAGATGGCCAATGTTGGTTTTGACACTCCCCAGTCGAAGCGGATGCTGGGCGTCTCGCCCCGTACCAAGGACGTTCTTTAAGCTACGGACTTCGATCGGGTCTCCTAGGGAAGTACCGGTCCCGTGGGCCTCAATCAGTTCAATCGCTTGCGGCGCGAGCTGAGCATTTTCAAGCGCCGCCGTAAGCACTTCCTGCTGCGACGGTCCGTTAGGAGCAGTCAGACCATTGGTGAGCCCATCTTGATTGACGGCCGTACCGTGGATGACGGCTAAAATACGATCGCCGTCGCGTTCGGCATCACGCAATCGTTTCAAGATGACGGCACCACAGCCTTCGCCGCGGACGTAGCCATCGGCGCTGGCATCGAAGGTTTTGCAGCGTCCATCAGGGGCCATCATACGAGCCTGACAGAAGGTGATTGTTCCCTCCGGAGTCAGGATCATGTTCACCCCAGCGGCAACCGCTAAATCGGTCTCGCCTGACTGAAGACCTTGGCAGGCCAGGTGGGCCGAAACAAGCGAAGACGAACAGGCCGTATCGACTGCAATGCTTGGCCCGCGGAAGTTAAAGAGATAGCTCAGCCGATTCGCGGCGATCGACAAGCTGGTCCCGGTGGCACTATACGCATTGAGCGAATCGAGCCCGCGGAACATCAACCGCGCGTAGTCACTGTTACTGATGCCGACATATATGCCGGTCGCACTGTTACCAAGCGTTTTTACGGGGATGCCCGCATTCTCGAAAGCTTCCCAGGTCACTTCCAGCAGCAATCGCTGCTGCGGGTCCATCTTTTCCGCTTCGCGCCCACTGATCCCAAAGAGGGTTGGATCAAAGTCGGCCACATTGCTTAAAAAGCCACCTCGACGGGTATACATCTTGCCAGGCGTTGCAGGCTCGGGATCGTAGAGACGGTCGACGTCCCAGCGGTCTGGTGGAACTTCGCCAATGGCGTCCCGCCCATTAATCAGCAAATTCCAGAAAGCTTCCGGGTTATCGGCCCCGGGCAAACGACAACCGATTCCGATAACGGCAATCGGTTCATGTTTTGGCTGCATCGAAAAGGCTTCCGTCGCAGGTGAATGAAAGCAGGCACACTACGCGAGATGGGGATTACTTCTCGCCCGCCAGATAGCTAGAGAACTCTTCGATCGTGGGGTAATCGTAAACGATCGTCGGATCAATCCGTTTTCCGAGCCAGTTTTCCATATCGCCGGTCATCCCGATAGCCGTAGCTGAATCGAGGGCAAACGAATCGAAGGTAGCGCTAGGGTCAATGGAGTTGGGATTGGCGTCCAACTCTTTGGCAAGATAATCGATAATCCAGTCTTGGATTTCTTCCGCGGACTTAGGCGCGTCGCCAGAAGTTCCGGATGGCTCGGCTGTCATTGAGCACCTCGTGGCTTAGGGTAACACATCAGTTTACCCCTTATCCGTTCTATCGACCACTCACCCAACCGAACGTTTTGATCTCGGGAGAGTCTCCATGAGTCGAACCGACAGCTCCTACAAACCCTTCACAGGGGGCAAGTTCCATTAAGCGAACGACCGGCGATTGCGGGAAGACGTTGAAATGATTCACGACCTTGCGTGACTCAGGAGCCTGAAGATCGAGAGTTACGCGATCCAGAGGTGCCCGAAGACCAACACCGATCGTCTTCAAATAGGCCTCTTTATGAGTCCAAAACCGGAGAAACTGGTGAAAGCGATCCGCTTCCTGATGGGCACATATGTCCTTACGCTCGGCATCCGAAAGACATCGTTCGAGCATGCTAGCGAAACTACGGACTTTACGAATGCGCTCGATATCGACTCCCACGTCCTTGCCTAGCGAAACTGCCACCACGGCCAGTTCGCCGGAGTGCGTGAGGTTAAAACGTAGCTGACCGGCCTGACCGCGAATTACATTCGGTTTGCCAAATTCGCTTGTCTCGTAGGCAATTTGGGCCGGCTCGACATCCAAGTATCTGGCCAGGATATCACGCAGGGCTGCGTGAAATACTACGTACTGTTGGGCCTGATTTTCACGAAAGAACTTGGAAGCACGCACCTGCTCGGCTTCGGAAAGCTGCTTGTGCAATTGATCGACGCCCGACAGGCCTTCCTCAAGCGAAACCCGCCACAGGTGCAGTTCCGATTGAGCGATCTCCAGTTGTCGCATCGGACGCGGCAGTGGAAACGGCTTTGTGGAAAGTTGAATCATTCGTGGTGGGCCCGTAAGGGGGATGCAATGACCGGTCTAATGTTCGCTATAGGACGATTTCGACCAATTTGGGGTCACTTGGCCATTGATTCCAGCCAAGAGGGACTAATCATCAGAACCCCAAAACCTTCGCAGCATCGATCCAATGAAACGACATGGCGATCATTTTCGTGGTGGGAATTCACCTAAAATGTACCGCTGGAAACTTTCACCGGCAGGGACAAATAGGCAAACTGGTTTAAATACTCGTCAAACGCAAGTCTTGCGCCAATCCCCCATTTTGGCACAAGCGGCCCCGCAGAGGGGGGTTGTCGATTCGAGGGATCGCAAGAATTATCGCCGCTAGCAAGCAACCGTTGACGAGATTTTTAAGAACTTCCGAATCTGAATGGATCTCTAATCAGAGTAATCGGTTGGATCGATCAGATCATTTAGTGCGAAGGCCTCTTTTCGCTCGACGCATGCACCACATTTACCACAGTGCTTCTCGAGGCCTTTGTAACAGGTCCACGTTTTTTCATACGGAACACCTAGCTTCACGCCGCGTTTTGCGATCTCTCCCTTGTCCATTTGGACAAAAGGACGCCATAACTCGATCGGATTCCAGTCACAAAGACGAGCGGCGGTATCCATAGCGTCTGCGAATTCAGGGCGACAATCGGGGTAGATGGCATGGTCACCGCTATGGGCCCCGTAGGCCACAGCCGCACACTGATTGCTTGCCGCCCAGGCAATTGCGACCGAAAGCAGAATCATGTTCCGATTCGGAACGACCGTCTGCTTCATACTTTCCTCTGCATAATGTCCTTCTGGCACGTCTATCTGCCGCCCTGAAAGGCTATTGTTTCCGAATATCGGGTTGATAGCCGATAGATCCGCGACCTGGTGTGGGACGTTCACCCCATCACACAATTGCCGGGCATAGACGAGTTCTTTGACGTGTCGCTGACCGTAGTCGACTGAAATGGCCCAGCACTGATGCCCAGCGTCCAACATGTGATAAAGGAGCGTTGCCGAATCCATTCCACCGGAAACGACTGCCACAACTTTCGCCATTTTCAACTTCCTCGAGCCTACGTCACGACACAAAATACTGTGCTTCAGTCTAGCGCCCTGGTCCGTTGGTGCAAAGCGATGACCAGGCGTTACCGCTAAGCAAATAAACTTGCAAATCGGGCAAACGTTTCGTTACACTTAGCAATAAGGTCACTAAATTGTGTGTTTTGGCCTTTTCCCTTCCCGACAAGTCCTTTGTCGCCGACCCTTCCTTTCCCAATAGCCCCTCACCTAGCAACCTTCCAGGTGCCACATGCCTGCTTTTCGTATTTGGCTGGCCATTCTGATCGCATCTCCAACGATTGTCATGGCGGAAGAAGCTCCTCCTAGTGCTGCCAAACAGGTTAGTTACTACCGCGACGTGCGCCCCATCCTGCAAGGCAACTGCCAAGGATGTCACCAACCGGCGAAACGGGGAGGGGACTACTTGATGACCGATCACGCGTCGCTATTAACCGGTGGGGAATCAGGCTCGGAGGCTATCGTCCCCGGCGACCCAGCGGCGAGTTACCTGATTGAATTGATTAAGCCCGTCGATGGCAAAGCCGAGATGCCCAAAGGAAAGCCGCCCCTTGCCGAAGCAGACCAAAAAATCATCCTCGACTGGATCATTCAAGGAGCCCAGGACGACACGCCTGACTCGGCTAAAGAGAAGTACGATGCCCAACATCCGCCCAGCTACGTTCGCCCGCCGGTCCTGACCGGGGTGGCCTTCTCGCCGGATGGCCAGCTTCTAGCGGTTTCCGGCTATCACGAAGTGCTGCTGCAGAAGGCCGACGGTAGTGGTATCGCCGGTCGGTTGGTTGGCATGTCGGAACGAATCGAGTCGCTTGCATTTTCGCCAGATGGAACACGACTGGCCGTAGCCGGCGGCTCGCCCGGTCGCTTGGGCGAACTGCAAGTGTGGAACGTGGCCGATCATAAGCTGGATTACTCGGTCCCCGTTTCGTATGACAACGTCTACGGCGTGAGTTGGTCACCGGACGGTAATTTAATTGCGATCGGATGCGGAGACAATTCCGTCCGAGGTTTCGACGCAAGTAGCGGCCAACAAGTCTTCTTTAACGGCGCCCATGAAGACTGGGCTTTGGACACGGTCTTCTCGAAAGATGGAAGCCATCTCGTTTCGGTCAGTCGCGACATGGCCGTGAAACTCTACGAAGTTAAGACGCAACGTTTTGTCGACAATGTCACCAGTATCACACCTGGTGCTTTGAAGGGGGGGATCAACGCGGTAGTCCGTCATCCTGGTGAAGACCAGGTTCTCATCGGCGGAGCGGACGGGGTTCCCAAAATCTATCGGCTATTCCGAGAAAAAGCCCGCAAGATCGGTGATGACTTCAATAAGATCAAAGATTTCCCCGAAATGCCCGGTCGGATCTACGACGTGGCATTCACTTCCGACGCAACCAAAGCGGTCGCTTGCAGCAGTCTTGACGGGACGGGGCACGTTCACGTGTTTACCGTTGCCGACGGCAAGAAGGTGCTAGAACTGGAAGGCCTGTTGCATGCCGTTTATTCGATCAGCATCTCTCCCGATAACAAACGAATTGCTTCGGTTGGATTTGATGGAGAAGTGCTTATGCACGATCTGGAAACAGGTAAGAAGTTGAAGCAATTCCCGGCGGTTCCCATCACCCCTCTAGCTGCCACGAACTAATCGTCGCTTTCGCGATTTATTTCGATAGGATTTCGTTCGATGAATCTTAAACCTTTCCTTGCCTTTCTCATTTTGTTCAGCATTTCGGCCGCGAGTCTGGCGGAAGATGCGAACAACAAGATCCCCTCAGGCAAGACCATCCAACGAATTACCGTTTTCCCAGAGCAGGTCTCGCTCGAAGGGCCATTTGCCTACGCGCAGATCCTGATTACTGCGGAACTCGAATCGGGCGAGCAGATCGACCTGACGCGCAGTGCCAAGCGAACGGACCAGTGGGACGCCGTAAGTATCACGTCTCGTGGTCTTGTCACGCCGAACCAAGACGCTGTCGGAGAAATGGTCTTTCTGGTCGCAGGGCAAGAACTGACGGTGCCTGTTAAGGTGCAAGGGTCGCATGCGACTTACGAGGCCGATTTCATCCGCGACGTCACGCCAGCGATGAGCAAGATGGGTTGCAATCAGGGAACTTGTCACGGCGCAAAAGATGGCAAGAACGGCTTCAAACTGTCGCTACGTGGCTACGACCCCACCTACGACCATCGAGCGTTAGTCGATGACATCGCCGGCCGCCGTTTCAACCGTGCCGTTCCCGACCAAAGCCTAATGCTGCTAAAGACCTCAGGCGTCGTTCCTCATGTAGGTGGCCAATTGACCAAGCCTGGCGACCGACGATACGAGATCCTCAAGAACTGGATTGCCGGAGGAGTCAAGCTGAATCTTGACTCTCCCAAGGTCGAGAAGATTGCCATTTACCCCAGTAACCCCACCGTGCCGCTGCCAGGCATGTCGCAGCAATTTGCTATCTATGCCACGCTGACCAACGGCCAGGTGATGGATGTTACGGCGGACGCATTTATTGAAAGTGGAGATATCGAAATCGCTGCGGCCGACCAACATGGCGTGTTGAAACTTCTACGCCGCGGTGAAGCACCGGTGCTGGCTCGCTACGATGGTGCGTACGATGCCACCACGGTAACCGTGATGGGCGATCGCTCAGGCTTTGAATGGGTCGACCAACCGCAGCACAATTACATCGATAAACTGGTCGATGAAAAGCTGCAACGTGTGAATGTGCAATCTTCTGGCTTGTGCACCGACGACCAGTTTGTTCGCCGAATTTATCTCGACCTCACAGGGCTACCACCCACGGCCGATCAAGTGCGGGCATTCCTGGAAGACAAACGCTCTTCGCAGGACAAACGAAATGACCTAATCGATCAACTTATCGGCAGTGGGCCGTACGTCGAATATTGGACCAACAAATGGTGCGACCTGCTTCAAGTCAACCAGAAGTTCCTCGGCGATCCTGGCGTGCATGCTCTGAGAAACTGGATCAAAGACTCGGTCGCATCTAACAAGCCTTACAACCAGATGGTGTATGAGATCTTGACCGCTTCGGGTTCGACGATCGATCACCCGGCCAGCGCGTACTATAAGATCCTTCGGACTCCTGAAGACACAATGGAGAATACCACCCAGTTGTTCCTGGCAGTGCGTTTCAATTGCAACAAGTGCCACGATCACCCGTTCGAGCGTTGGACGCAAAACCAGTATTACAATCTTTCTGCGTTTTTCGCACAGATCGGGCGTAAAGAAGACAAGCGTTTCGCCGGTCAGCGGATTGGCGGTTCTGCCGTCGAAGGCGCAACACCTCTGGTCGAGGTGATCTACGATACCGGAAGCGGCGAAGTGAAGCATCAATTGACCGGCAAGGTGACTCCGCCGGAATTCCCTTACCAGGGCGAACTTGTCGAAGATGACGGAACACGTCGCGAAGAATTGGCAGAGTGGCTAACCGACCCTTCGAATCAATACTTCGCTTCTAGCTACGTCAATCGCATGTGGGGCTACTTGCTGGGACGTGGAATCATCGAGCCAATCGACGACATTCGAGCCGGTAACCCACCCACCAACCCCATGCTGCTCGACGCGTTGACCCGCAGTTTCATCGATAGCGGCTTCGACACGCGACATATCGTCCGCGAAATCTGCAAGTCTCGAACCTATCAGCAAGCGATTGCCACCAACAAGTGGAACGAGGACGATACGATTAACTTCTCGCACGCCATGCCGCGTCGCTTGCCGGCGGAAGTACTATTCGATTCAATCCATCAAGCGACCGGCAGCAACTACAACTTACCGCAACTTCCCAGTGGATTTCGAGCGGCTCAATTACCGGGCACCGACGCCAACATTCCTTTTCTAGATGACTTCGGCAAGCCGGCTCGCGAGAGTTCGTGCGAATGCGAACGAGCCACCGGCGTGATGCTAGGGCCAGTGATGAAACTGGTCAACGGCCCGGTAATCAGCAACGCTATCGCCGACAAGAATAACGCGTTGGCAACGCTTTCGACAGAAGTCACCGATGATCGCGCATTAATCGATGAGATATTCTTGCGGTTTCTCGGTCGATAT
The DNA here is from genome assembly GCF_013618625.1 of Bremerella alba. Lineage (NCBI taxonomy): Bacteria > Pseudomonadati > Planctomycetota > Planctomycetia > Pirellulales > Pirellulaceae > Bremerella > Bremerella alba. The sequence continues at coordinate 344,921 of NZ_JABRWO010000004.1, forward strand.
GCCAGCGACAAAGAAGTCCAGCTAGGCGTGCAGTTGATGAACGAGCCTACGCCAGACCTGAAAGTTGCCCAGAAGGCCTTGGACCAACATCGCCAGCAATTGATGGCCAAAATGCCTCAGTGGGAAGCCTCGCTCGGACGCATTGCCCAATGGACACCCCTGACGGTGATCGAAAGCACCTCTAAGGCCGGCGTAAACTTCGAGAAGCAGGCAGACCTGTCGATCTTGGCAACCGGTCCACTCGCCAAGGATGAGTACGAAGTGGTCTACCAGATCGCTGCCGGCCCACTGACCGGATTGCGTCTAGAAACGCTACCAGACGATTCCCTGCCGTCTAAGGGACCGGGACGATCTCAGAATGGTAATTTCGTCTTAAATGAACTAAAAGCTCAACTGCGGCTTGCCGATGGGAGCGAAGGTCCTGTAGTCGCGTTCCATCGCGCCGAAGCAACTTTTTCGCAGACCGGGTGGGACGTTCGTGGGGCAGTCGACGGCAACTTGGGAAGCGGCTGGGCGGTCAGTCCACGTTCCGGTGAAAAGCATACGGCGTTGTTTGAAGTCGACGCAGAGGTAACGATCCCAGAAGGTTCTCAATTGGTCGTGACGATGAACCAGCAGTACCAGGACAGCACCCATCTCTTAGGGCGTTTTCGCCTATCGGCCACAGCCAGCGAGCGGCCTGTACGACTAGAAAACAACCTGCCGGCCGACATCCGCCAGATTCTTGCCAAGCCGGTCGACCAGCGGAGCGAGGAAGAAACTCAGAAGCTGGTCTCCATGTATCTCTCTGACGATGCTTTACTCAAGGACCTCGAAACCAAGCTAATTCAGGCCAAGTCGCTCGACGAAAATCGACGACTTTCTGGGCTGCAAGATCTGGCTTGGGCTTTGATCAATAGCCCAGCGTTTCTGTTCAATCGTTAACGGGCGAGGCCCACCCTCTTCCCGCTCAGAGGAAGGGGGCCCAGCTGCTCCACTATCTTCGGTGCTGGCAGTCTGCCAAAATCGGCGCGGTTAATTACCGAAAACCTTTTTCGGTTTCCTGCGGTACTAAGTAAGTAGCCCCGCTTGAGCCCATGCTGAAGACACACGATTTAACAAAACAATACGGCAGCTTTCTGGCTCTCGATCATGCCAACATCGAGATCGCCCAAGGGGAATGCTGCGGCGTATTGGGCCCCAATGGAGCAGGTAAATCGACCCTCTTCCGAATATTGATGGGTTTTCTTCGTCCGACTCATGGCCGTGCAGAAATTGGTGGAAAGGATTGCCAGCAATCTAAAAAGGCGGTCCATAGCTTGGTTTCCTACTTACCTGGCGATGTCCGGTTGTTCGGCGAAATGAAAGGAAAGCACGTCCTCGATTTCTTCGCCGACATCCATCCACGCGGCAGCCGAGAGCGATCGTATGCTACGGCTAAGCGATTAGACTTGGATACATCGCGTCGTGTCGGCTACATGAGTACCGGGATGCGGCAAAAACTGGGACTCTCGATTGCCTTAGCCACGGACGCACCGGTACTAATCATGGATGAACCAACGACCAGTCTCGATCCCAATGTCCGTGGCGAAGTAATCCGCATGATCGGACAGGCTCACAAGTCGGGCCGAACCGTCGCTATTTGCTCACACGTGCTCTCAGAGATCGAAGACATCTGCGATCGAGCGATCATCATGCGGCAGGGAAAGATCGTTCACGATCAATGCTTGCAAGACTTGGCCAGAAGGCATTCGGTCGAATTTCAATTAATGCAGCCGCTGCCACAAGTACCGGAGAATATTCGCGAACGCGTTCTCTCTGCCCGACAGCAAGGACATGCCGTTCGCCTGGAAACCGAGGGCGAACTTCGCGACGTGATGGCCTGGGTCACGCAGTTGCCATCCACGGAATTGAAGGTTACGCGAATGGGACTTCGCGAGGTGTACGACCGATTCCACACCCCGGCAAGCGAGGACGCGGCATGAATCTGGCCTTGTTACGGCAAGTTTGGCGTGAGTCACGTTTGCTGATGCTTGGGTGCTCGGTCGCATTATTCGCGTTCTGCTGGGTTCGCGTGTGGATCGTCGGACGGATCGACATGAGTCGCTTTCAAGGCATTTTGGAAATCCTGAAGCCAGAGTTTGAAAACTTCTCGGCTGTCGACTTCGAGCAAGCGTTGACCTATCCCGGCCGGGTAGCGTTTACGTTTACCGAGCCAATGGTCATTCTGCTGATTGTCGTGTGGAGCATTGCTCGGGGAAGCGATACGGTGAGTGGTCCGCTGGGCAAAGGGACCATGGAAATGATGCTGTCCCAGCCGGTCAGCCGTTTTCAGTACTTGATGAGCAAAAATTTGATGACGTTGCTGGGTACCATGGTGATCGCTGCCAGCGGCTATGCAGGGCTGGCCTGTGGCATCGAGACAACAACCGTCAAACGAGAGAATCAGCCGATCAAGATGCAGATCCCGCTGATTAAGATTGAAGTCGAAGTGCCGTTCACCCGAGACGCGAATGCACCCAAACGCGTTCCGCTTGCCGACTTTGTGGACAAGGGTGATTTGTTCCCTTCGGCCTTGAATCTTTTCGGCCTGGGTATCTTCTTCGGAGGCTTCACGACGCTGATGTCATCGTGGGATCAGTACCGCTGGCGAACGATTGCCATTGCGGCCGCGTTCCTGATTATCCAGCTAATGCTGCGCGTTTTGTCCCTATCTCTAGAAGACATGCCCTGGCTTCGTTACACCACTATTTTCTCGCTATACGAACCAGAAGTTCTCGTCAGCTATGCGGTCAACACGAAAGACGGTGCCTGGAGTTTCTTATTTCAGACGTCGCAAGAAGAGTGGAAATTGGGCGGGTTGGCCTACCTAACCTCTCTCGGTGGGGGCGGATTGGCTGGGTTTGCTGGTGCGACATGGATCTTTTGTCGCCGCGATTTACCCGCCCCAGTGTAAACACCATTCGGTCTCCGCGCATGAAAAAGCCACGCGATTAATCGCGTGGCTTTTAAAGTACGGGAGAAGGGACTCGAACCCCCAACCCTCGGTTCCGAAGACCGATGCTCTATCCATTGAGCTACTCCCGCTTGCATTTGCAGCAATTTAGTGATGATAACATTTTGCCATCGGGCCGCAACTACCGCATCGGACAGTTCTTAGGTAATGAAGGTTCACCTTGCGGCCCAATCACTGCGGTTTTGCGCACTACTCGCGAAATTGTTTCTTGTGGGGCATAATATTAGGGGCAGCCAGCTGCCCAGACACCTCATCGCTTCCCGAGCAGAAATCCACAAGTTTATGGCCTACATCACGTTGCGGATCATCGACGGTGCCGACCGGGGGGCGGTTTATGAGAGGCTCGAGACCCCTGTGTCCATCGGTCGCGAAGAAGGGAACACCCTTCAGCTCAAGGATGATCGTGTTAGCCGCTTCCATTTGAAAATTCAGGAAGATCACAACAAAATCGTCTTAACCGATCTGGAAAGCACCAACGGTACCCGTGTTAACGGCGAGGATATTCATCTCCGCATCCTCCGTCACGGCGACATGATCCAAGTCGGACGTTCGGTAATTATCTACGGCTCGGAATCGCAAATTGCCGTTCGCTTAGCCGCGCTGCGAAAACAACAGGAAGAAAAGGAAGGGAACCAGTCCGACGACGACCGCACCAACGGCCCAAACGATCACGAAGGAGAATCATCGCTCGAGTTCGAGTTGAACTGGAACGCTCAGCAAGACGATCTCCAGGCAGCCATCTATTCACTTCAACCACCGGAGCTGCCGGAACGCCTAAGCCCAGCTCAAGCCGCACAGCTTGCCGAGCTAATGGACTATGTGCACATCCGTATCCGGCATCTGCTAGTAAGCGTGGAAGTCAACGAACGAACAGAAAACGTCGTGCTGGAAATGCGCGAGTGGCAGAACCTGCTGGATCTACAATCGCGACTGGCCATGCTGCTTCGTAGTATCGGTGAACCGGAATAGGCGTGAACATTGAAATTCACCGCCTTTTGCTGTCGTTAGACTGCAAAGCGTAGCCAAGCTACGAGTTACAGCAATGCGTGCCCCTTTCGGTTTTCAATCCTCGTCAACCTGATAGAATCATTGGGTTGATGAGTCTTCTCGCTGCGTGCTTCTTAGCAGTCGCAGCCCAGTCCATGGAGCGGAGCCCGAATGAGCCAGTCGTTCGTCCATTTGCATTGTCATTCGCACTACAGTCTTTTGGACGGAGCGGGGCCCATTCCCAAGCTCGTGACTCGTGCCAAAGAGCACGGTATGAACGCTTTGGCTTTGACTGATCACGGAAACTTGCACGGGGCGTTGCAGTTCTACAACACCTGCAAGGCCAACGAAATTAACCCAATCATCGGGTACGAGGCCTACATTGCACCTGGTAGCCGCCTGGAAAAATCTGGCGGGATGCGAGGTTCGAACTATCACCTCACACTGCTGGCCCAAAACAAGACCGGTTTCAAAAACTTGGTGAAGCTGGCATCGGCCGCCTATCTGGAAGGGTTCTACTTTAAGCCGCGAATCGACAAGGAACTGCTCGAGAAATTCCACGAAGGGATCGTCTGCCTAAGTGGTTGCGTGAGTAGCGAGTTCTCGAAGATCGTGATGAATGGGACCAACACGGCGGAGGTCTTCAAAGAAGCCGAGGAAACGGCCGGCTGGTTCCACAAGTTGTTCGGCGATCGTTATTTCATCGAGATCATGAACAATGGTCTCGACATCCAGAAGATGCAGCTGGAAGGTGCTGTCGATATCGCCAAGAAGGTTGGGCTGCCCCTGGTCGCTACCAGCGATACGCACTATGTCGATCAGAGTGATGCTGAAGCTCAGGATATCTTGCTGTGTGTAAATACCGGTAAATTCCGCACCGATGCGTCGCGGATGAAGATGGAGAACGACCAGTTCTACCTGCGCAGTCCCGACGACATGTACGCCAGCTTCCCAGGGCTGGAAGATGCCTGCTCTCGTAGCCAAGAAATCGCCGACACGGTCGACATCGATTTGGACTTGGGCAAGCGTCACTTTCCGTCCTTCAAAATCCCGGGTGGCAAGACGGCCGACGACTATCTGCGCGAGCTTTGCATTCAAGGGCTTAAGGAACGCTATGAAGGCAACGAAGAAATGTTGCCTGGCGGCGAGTTAAGCGAAGTCGTGATGGCACGTTTAGATCGCGAACTGGGCGTGATCAGCAGGCTCGGATTTCCGAACTACTTCCTGATTGTGTGGGACTTCGTAGTCGAGGCCCGCAAGCAGAACATTCCCGCCACGGCTCGTGGTAGTGGCGTGGGCGCGATCGTGTGCTATGCCCTCTATATGAGCCACGTTTGTCCGATCAAGTACGACTTGCTTTTCGAGCGGTTTCTCGATGAAAACCGCCTGGAAGCCCCTGATATCGATATCGACTTCGACAAAGAACGTCGAGGAATGGTGATCAAGTACGTTAAGGACAAGTACGGCGAAGCAAACGTTGCCCAGATCGGAACGTTCGGAACACTTGCCGCCCGGGCAGCCATCAAAGACGTCGGTCGAGCGATGGGCCTGCCGCTGGACATGGTCAACGAAGTGACCGGTATGGTGCCGGATCAACTGGGGATCAAGCTCAAGGATGCGATTGAGCAAAGTGCCGAAATGCAGGCCGCGTATAACGCGAACCCAGACATCAAAGAGCTGCTCGATCTGGCAAAGAAGATTGAAGGGCTGGCACGAAACGTCGGTACGCACGCGGCCGCGGTGGTGATCGCGGACGAACCACTGACCGAGTACGTCCCCCTTTGCCGTGTTTCCGGCAAAGACGATATCATCACCCAGTGGTCGATGAATGACGTCGAGGAAGCCGGCCTGTTGAAGATGGACTTCCTGGGCCTGCGCAACTTGACGATCCTGCGCAACGCGGTCGATCTGATCAAGAAGGTTCGCGACGAAGACATCGATATCCTGCGTCTTCCCCTAGAAGACAAGGCGACCTTCGAACTCCTTAGGCGAGGCGAAACGAAGGGTGTCTTTCAGCTGGAAAGTGGCGGTATTCGCGACCTCTTGAAACGCATGAAGCCGGACAGCTTCCTCGATATCATCGCTACCAATGCTCTGTACCGGCCGGGGCCTCTCGAAGGCGGGATGGTCGACGACTATATCGAAGTGAAGCTCGGTCGAAAGGAAGCGACCTACAAGCATCAAGTGCTTAAGGACGTGCTGGAAGAGACCAACGGCGTGATGGTCTATCAGGAACAGGTGATGCGGATCCTGAACCGCCTGGGTGGTATTCCGCTGGCCAAAGCGTACACCTGTATTAAGGCGATCAGTAAGAAGAAAGAATCGATCATCCAGGCCAATCGCGAGCAGTTCCTGGAAGGTGCTCAAGAGAAAGGTCTCACCAAGCAAGAAGCCCAAGACTTCTGGGATATGATCGTCAAGTTCGCCGGATATGGCTTCAATAAGAGCCACTCGACCGCCTACGCGCTGGTGGCCTATCAAACGGCCTATCTGAAAGCGCACTATCCCATCGAATTCATGGCCGCATTGCTTTCCGGTGATATCAGTGGTCGTAACTTCAAGACGAAGGATGCCCTGGTCGAGCACATGGAGGACGCCGAGCGGATGACCATCGAAGTTGCTCCGCCCGACGTGAACCGTTCCGACGAAGAATTCACGGTAAAAGACGGTATCATCGTTTTCGCCCTGAGCGCCATCAAAGGTTGCGGTGGCGGCGCTGCCGAAGCGATCGTTGCGGCTCGCGAGAAGGATGGTCCTTTCACGGACATCTTCGATTTCTGCGAACGTGTTGATCCTTCGCAGTGTAGCAAAGCGGCCATCGAAACTTTAATCAAGGCCGGGGCATTCGATCGTCTCGGGGGACACCGGGCGCAATACGTTACCGCGTTAGACAAAGCCATCCAATCGGGAGCCTCGGCAATCGCCGATAAGAAGGCAGGACAAAAGAATCTCTTTGCTGCTGTCGAAGACCCCGCAGACGTCGCCAAGTCCGTCGTGCTGCCTGAAGTAGATCGTTGGCCAGACAAAGAAACACTTGTCTACGAGAAAGAATGTCTTGGATTTTATTGGTCGAGCCACCCCCTGGCAGAATACAAGCGCAAATTCGAGATGTGCTGCAGCCATAGCACCTCGAATATCGCAGCCATCAAAGACAAGACTGAAGTCACCATGGGCGGTATGGTCGGTTCGATCAAACTCGCGCACACCCGTAAGGCTCGAGCAGGCAGCACCCACACCAAGTACGCCAACTTCGACCTAGAAGACGTCGACGGCGGCATCCGCTGCATCCTGTGGCCTGAAGACTATGCCAAAGTTGCCGAAACCCTGAGACCAGATGGCGTCTACATCATTTCCGGTCGCGTCGATCGACGAGGTGGCGACGACGAAGCCAACCTGATCGTCAACGAATTGATACCGATCGAGGAAGTCGAAACTCGCTACGCTCGCGGCGTGATGGTACGCGTGGACGAACAAGTTCACGGGGAAGAAAAACTGCAAACGCTTGTCGAAATCGTGCGTGGTTATCCTGGTAATTGCGAACTTAAGCTTCTGCTGGTGCTGCAAGATGGTCGTCAGGTTGCCCTGAAAAGCCAGAAAGGGGTCGACCTTTCACCGGAAATGCGTACCCGCGTCGATGAACTTCTGGGAGAAGGAAACTTCGAGCTGCTTCTTCGACGCCCTTCTTCTGGAGGGGTCCGAAACTCGGCCTAGTGACTTGTAACTAGTTGCATGCCCTATACTTAGACCGATTCTTCCGGTTATTCGGAGAGCATTGGACCACATGGCCAACGATTCGCCCCTCTTTTCGCGAATTGCTTGCCTTTCCTATTCCCTCAAATTAAGATCACTGATAACCCTTGCCTCATTGTTCAAGGGAATCAGGGACAGTATGCCTACGGTATGCAATAATTACTTGAGGCCTCCCAGGACGTTTCGTCCAACCCTTCACCTTCTCGAGCTTTACTGAATCCAGGGATCTGCTATGGACTTGCGACTTACGAAGCTATTGTCATTGCTCTCGGTCGCCATTTTATTGTGCTGTGGTTCAAGCGCGATGGCACAAACGACGGAAGAAGAGAACCCGATCGCGGCGGGTATCTATGTCGACGCCCAGGGCACGCTCAAAATGCGTCGTGCCAGCGATCCGACCGGGATGCTCATGAAGCAGCGAATTCGCCAAGCGGCATCGGTGCTGCCACCCGAGTTGAATCGTCCCAGCAAACTGCGGAAGGTTTCGCTCAATCGTCTTGAAAAAGCGGTTGCTGAAGCAGTCGCCAAGGGAGGCGGTATCCCGGACGACATGAAGAACCTGGCTGGATTGAACGAGATCAAATACGTCTTCTACTATCCAGAAACAAAAGACATCGTTCTCGCCGGTACTGCCGAAGGCTACGTTAAGGACCTCAACGGCGTCAATATTGGTACCTACACCGGCAAGGCTACCCTTCAACTTGATGACCTGATTGTTGCTTTGCGAGCGTTTGGTCCGTTTAGTGACGGTCCGAACAACGTGGGTGTCTCGATCGATCCAACTCAGGAAGGCCTTAAAAACCTGAGCCAGGTGATTGCCTCGATCCCTCAAACGAGCGTTCGCCCAGGCGATACCCGCAACATTGTCACGGCGATGAAAAACGCTCTGGGCAATCAGATCGTTTCGGTTCGCGGCATCTCGCCCAACACACATTTCGCACGTGTGATGGTTGAAGCGGACTACCGTATGAAGTTGATCGGTATCGGCCTGGAACAACCGTCGGTCAACATTCCTAGCTATGTCGAAAAAGCTCGCCCCGGCTCGATCGCTTCCAACGCCATGCAGCGTTGGTATTTCGTTCCGAACTACGACTGCGTCAAGGTTTCCGACGATGGGCTAGCGATGGAACTCCAAGGCGAAGGCGTGAAACTGATTGGTGCCAGCGAAATGGTCACCATGCAAGGCGGTCGTCAACAAACCAACGCGGTCGATCGTGCCAGCTTCATGTTCACCAACACATTCACCAAGAAGTACGGTGAACTTGCAGAGCGAGAGGCCGTTTATGGCCAGCTTCGCGACTTGATCGACATGCTGATCGCTGCGGCTTACATCCAAGAACAAGACTACTACAACCAGAGTGGCTTCGACTTGGGCGTGTTCGCTGAGGAAGACGCTTACCCAATCGAAACGATGTCCGCTCCCGAGACCGTTGAAACGGCCGTGAACGCCATCTGGAAGGGCAATCGCCTGCTGACTCCAATCGGCGGTGGTGTTGAAATCAACGCCAAGCAAGCCCTAACGCCAGACAATGTTCAAAAGGACGAAGAAGGAGAATTGGCAGAAACCCAGAAGGGTATCTCGCTCCAGAACCTGGCCGCTGGACAATGGTGGTGGGACTAAGCTTCCGTCAACCATCGATATCACTCACAGAACGCCGAATCGAATGATTCGGCGTTCTGCATTTCTTGAATGTTTCCGAGGTGGTCATCCGCCGGAATTCAGCTTGTAAGACGGCTTGGCCTCGGTCGTCTCGCCCCGGTTATCGGTGGGGCGTGATAGACCTATAATAGACAACGATCATCACAACTCACCGCGAAACGAAAAAGGGAAATCCGATGAAAGTTGCCACCATCGAAACCAACAAGGGCACCATCAAGCTGGAACTGTTCGAAGACAAGGTGCCTAAGACGGTCGGCAACTTCGAAAAGCTGGCCAGCGAAGGCTTCTACGATGGCCTGAAGTTTCACCGCGTGATCGAAGACTTCATGGTCCAAACCGGTTGTCCTCAAGGCACCGGCACCGGCGGCCCTGGCTACAAATTCGAAGATGAATTCCACCCTGACCTCAAGCACGATGGTCCTGGCGTCCTGTCGATGGCCAATGCTGGCCCGAACACCAACGGGTCGCAATTCTTCATCACGCATGTGGAAACCGCATGGCTCGACGGTAAGCACTCAGTCTTTGGCAAAGTGACCGAAGGTCAGGATATCGTCAACTCGCTCGAACAAGGCGACAAGATGGAAAAGGTAACCGTCAGCGAAGGTTAGTTTGCTGACATTACCCTACAATCAAGAGAGCGGTCTTCCCAGTACGAAGGCCGCTTTTTCATTGCGCCAATTACTTCTCTGGCTGAGGCTGAACCCGATCGACGACCACAACACGAACATCGCACACATTGGTATGGGTGGGTCCGGTCATCACTAAACGACGCAGTGGCGCGAAGAAATGGTAGGCGTCGTTCTTCAGAAGGTAGTCTTCAGGCTTTAGACCGCTGGACATCATCTCAGCTATCGCTTCGGCATCCATCCACGCACCCGCAGCATCCGTAGGACCATCTTCGCCATCGGTGCCACCGCTGAGAATTGCGATTCCATCGAGCGCGCCATCTCCTCGCTGTTGTCTTGCTTCAAGCGTCGCGGCCAACACCAACTGTTGATTTCTTCCACCAAAGCCTCGCTGCGACGGGTCGACGAGCTTCACAACTGGTTCACCCCCAGTAATCAAGCAATCAGGGCCGGTTTCGTTTTGCATCTTCATGGCCATTCGCATCAAGTGCTGCCCGACCTGTTCAGCCTCGCCTTCCATATTGGTTACGCAGTGCATGACGTGCGAGTACCCACGCTTCTCAGCTTCGATACCGGCAGCATCCACCGCCACGGCGTTGTTGCCGATGATCCAGTTAGAAACACCACACGATGTACGCGAGTCGTTCCTAGGATGATGCTTTGCCTGCTCTTCCAGCACGCGAACAACGTTAGCGAACTTCTCGATCTGCGGCACACCAAATTTCTTCAGCACTTCCAACGCGTCCGCTGCTGTGGTCGTATTAGGAACGGTTGGCCCGGAAGCAATCACATCCAAAGGATCACCTAGCACATCCGAGATGATCAGACTAACCAGATTGCCGGCCTTACAATGCATGGCCAAGCCGTGCCCTTTGATGCGGCTTAGCTGCTTGCGCACCGTGTTGAGCTGCTCGATATTGGCTCCATTGCCACTGAGAAACTTCGTGATCTCCTGCTTTTCGCTCAAACTGATACCGTCGATCGGCGAAGGCAGGAGCGCTGACCCGCCGCCAGAGAGCAAGCAAATACACAAATCGTGAACTGTCATCGATTCGCACATTCGCAAGATCTGACGTGAGATCTCGACCCCTTCGGCCGTAGGCGAATTTTGCCCTGCCGGTCGGCCGGCTTTCAATTGAATATGCGAAAACTCTTGCACACAATCGGCCGGCACGCTCAAAATCCCCTGGACGTGCTTTTCGTTGAGTAACTTTTCCCCCAGGGCCTTCTGCAAGCCGATCGCCATGCCCGCGCCCGCCTTGCCGCCGCCAATGACGAAGATGCGTTTGATAGCCGAAAGATTGAACTGGGATTCACCTACGAAAAGCGTATCTTCCACCACTTCCACGGCGTCGTAAACGAGATCATCGCTCTTGACCGCATCCACACCGGCTTTCCAAATGGCTTGGACATCTTCGGCAAGTTGCTTCGGGGAACGTTTCATGAAGTGCTTCCTTAGAGTGAGTCACGGCTGGCCTAGTCGTATTGAACCAACGCTGGGTCATCGATCCCCGCGCAGGCACAACTCCGCTAAGCAATCCGCACAATATCGGTCCACTGCTGTTTCTGTTCTACCAGAATCTGCCCCAAGGGGTTGTCTTCGTCGGCGCAACAAACCAAGCCAACGAGATACCCGCTGCCCTGGTGATCAAACCGTCCGGCAACTGCTGACCAAGGGCTTCCCTCACCATGTTCACCTGGCAGATTGGCTTGGGCAAAGAAGCGTTGACTGAATCCCCGCGTGCTCATTTGGCCCGGCCAACGATAGACATCAGGCCGATGGGCCCGAACGACGGCCATCATTTGAGGGAGGAAGTTTTCCATCATCGATCGCAGCGTTTCCTCGCTCATTTGATCGTGCCCACGTCCAGCCGGTGCCACGACGATTGCCACGATCCTTACCGGCACGTTATAGATTCGAACTTCGGGCCCCAGTAGCGACTTCGGACCCGAGGCAACCTTTGGGTCGATGGCGATCTCTACCGGAGCGACCTCAGGCGGTTCATACTTCTTCGGCAAGATATAGAAATAAACGACGATCCCTACAATGATCAGTCCGAGAATCAGTCCGCCTAACAGCGGCAAAGGGATTGGAAGTTCACCAAAGTAGGCCAGCACGGTCACATATTCACTCATCGCGGTGGGAAGAATCGGAACACCTTGATCGTAGCGAATCGGCAGCAGCAATCGCAACCGCAGAGATAATTTCGTCCGTATGATGTCTTACGGTTGGTAGCTCTGAAAGCGATCGTCCGCTTCAGCATCAAATCCGGGGGCGATCTCCGGCCCACGCGTCGCCTCATAGATTGAGACAGTCACGTCATCGAGAAACACTTGACCAACATCTGCCATCTCGACCGTCAGATTCAACGTATCGGAATCACCGGTAGCCCGCATCAAGCTGAATTCCGTCCACTCGGCCGCCTCGGTCATGTGAATGCCCAGTTCGCGACCGCCGAGCGTATCGTGGATGAGGACCCCGCCGGTCTCGGACGACAATCGCTGCGGAATACGGATCCACCCGCGAATAATTACAAGTCGGTCCGGTGGAACTTGTACCGTAGCACTGCGAACCGATATGGGTGCTTGTTCCGGTCTCGCATACAACCCTTGCGTGTCCGGCGAAACGCGGAGCGAGAGTGCATAGTTCCCCCCATGAGGCTGTTGGGGAGATAACTCGACGGCCGACTCAAACCCCGGTTGTGGCGAGCGAACCTGAATCCATCCACTTGAAAGCAGGAAGGTAAGGTCTTCCATATCCCCAGCTGGCAACGTATTTGTTCCCGGCCGAAGATAGTTCAGGTTGCCTTGCAAGCGCGAAGCGAACGGCACCAGGTCGTGCGAGATCAACGTAGGATTGGTGAGCGGAAACTTATACTGCGATGCCCACTGAGTCCACTGTTGCCGCTGAACGGTCGCTACTTTGCGCTCGGCCTGGGTCACATAACGATAAGCCGTTTGCAGATTGTACTCTTCATACAGAGTGCGAGCCTGGCGGATATCGGCCCACGCCGAATCAATGTTACGACGAATCGCTGGTGACTCGGCGGGAGACTCCAATGCCGCTTGCACGCTACGGGCCAACTCGAACTCGTGGTTCACGGCCTCCATCCTTAGTCGGACGATCTCGGTGCGATGCCGTTCACTACGTTCCCGCATGTTGCGTATCACGCGCGGATCCTGTGTCAGAAACACGAGCGAGACATGTTCGCTGGCGTCCAGCTGAATCTTCATGTCTCCTAATCCTCGGCTATGATTGACCGAGTGGATACCGCTGTCACCGATTCGATAGGCTTCGGATGCCATCGGCACGCCTCGCACGCGGACATCCACGGGGCGATCTGGCAAGGGATCGACCACAAACTGATCGTCCGGTCCGGTTCGTACAGCAATCAACAGAATAGCCGTATCGGTAGCCAGCATCGAAACATGCACGTTCGGATCACTGGAAATCGCCCCATTCCGTGGGCTACCTTGAGCGATCCAGGGGTAAATCAGTTCCATGCGGCGGTTGATGATATCGAGCGCTGTCCTTCTGGCAAAATCAACCGGGTGATCTTCATTGAGCGGCGAGTTACTTTCAAACACAATCCCTCGAACACCGTTAGCAATCGCTAGAAACGTGGCCTTTTCCAACTGATACGGTTGGAAGCCCATCGGCACACTCGCCTCTTGTGCAAGGAATGAAACTTGTCGCTGTGTGGCAGGACTGAACTGCGTTGGTATCACCGCCCAGCGGGTTGCACTGGGTGATGCAAACAGCCCCCACGACTGCGTCCACTTGGCATAGTCGGTCAACGACTGCGATGTTCCAAGAGGAGAGCGACGGGTCGCGATGATCTCGCTGTGCTGGCTATAGTCGTGCACTCGATTCGGAGCGATGGCCAATACAGGACGAGGTTTCTGTCCGTCGAGAAGTCGTAAATCTGCAGCGCGGATGGCAAAGTCTGAAAAGGCATCGTCACCTGATGGGATAGGCAGTTCCCACGCTAAAACCGCAGACTGGTCGGCGGGACTGCGAGTCTCTGGGGGCGAACTGACGCTCCACATATTGTAGCGCAATAACTCTTGTTGCAGTTGCGGCGACGGGGCACGACTCGTTCGGATCGCATTGAAGCCAAGGCCTCGCAGTAGCGACAAGGGTTCGCCGTTATAATCGATAATGCGTGGGACTGCTGCGTGATCGTTTAACTCGATAACCTGACCGTTAGAGGCCGATTCGCTTCGGGGTGGCGCCAACTGCACATTCGCGCCGGTGGTACCGGGAACACCTCCCATGCCGCGGAGTCCGCCTGGGTTGGTCACCCTTTGAGTAACCGTATTGGCCTTTTGAACGTTCAGCAAACCTTCCCCGTTCAGGTCATCGATCTGAACGCGAACGATCCCCGTACCGGTGTATAGATTTAGTAGGACCATGTCGACGTACGCTTCACGCGGATCGAACTGGGCTCCATGTTCGCTCCGTAACGCTGTCACTTGACCGCTGACCTGTTCGTCGATATTGCGGATACCGATCTGGTTCCATTGGTCAGGCTGTCCCGATCGATCCCCTAGAATGCGCGTTGTGATCGGCTGCCCGGTGCGGGGATCGCGACTTCGCGGAAAAACAACTTGAACAGCAAACTGAATTCCTGGTCGATCTGATTTAACCCATATCGAGAACGAAAGATCTGGGACAACGCGGGCCGGCTTGATGCGTTGGCCGTAGTAGGCATACGAGCCCTGCGAAAAGCGCAGGGCAATCAATTCGCTGCTGGCTCCGAGATGCGAGTTGCCAGCGATCCGCTTATGATCGAGCCGGCTTGCCGGAGCATCACCCTCTAGTGGTTGCCAGGTAGGCGTCGCCGATTCAAAGTCTTCGATCACTGCCGCCAGCGCGCAGCAAGGAAGACTCGTGATACCTAAAAGCAACACGAGCCGCAAATGGAAGAAAAACCAGGATTGTTGGGTGGGCGTTTTCACGCCGAGTGTTTCCTTACTACAACGTGATGTTTCGTTGGTCGTAAGTCGTGCTTGTACTTAGATTTAGAAATCATTTCCAGATCAATCATGTGGCAAAAAAACCACATGTCGGGATGCTTCCACATTTTATGGATTTCCGTAAGATGTTTGCTAAGTGCGACTTAAGTCGTTTAGCATGAATGCATGCACGTTCGTGGCACGAGTGCTGCAAATAATCGTGTCAGAAGCGAACAACCCAATTGCGGAGAAACCACATGAGCCACGCCAACCAACGAGTCGACGACCAATCTGCCGCCCAAGAAGAACTGCCCAAGGATTTGGTCGAGTTGGCCATCATGATCGCTAAACTGCCGGAAACGCACCGACAAGAGTTGGAACCGGCCGTGAATAAGGTGATCGAAAACAGCCGACGTCGACGTCGCATTTACACGTTGGTTCAAGAAGCACTGAGTCAACTGCGGCTGGACATGAAGTACTTAATGTTCGACCTGGAAGCGACTCGACGCGAACGCGATCAATACAAAGCCGACTCCAACGGCGGGAGCGACGACAACCCAGGCGAATTTTAAGCCTACGGTGATCTAACTCGGCTATTGCATAAACGCGTGGCGACACATACCCCGGCGGGAGCAAAGTGTTGCCACGCGTTTTTTGCTGCCATCTCTGAAATGTCTATCGGCAATATTTCTACTTAGACGAAAGCTCGAAGTTAGCTACGTTTTCTCCGTCTTCGGTGACGGTGAATTCCAGTTCACTTCGCGAATTGTATTTCGCCGGTATCGACTCCGGGATTGCTGGAACGGGCTCGCCTTCCATGGTTTCTGATGGCCCTTGGGCAGTTGTGATTTGAACACGATTGTGCCCGATCCGTGCTCCCTTCTGGTGGCCGGTGTAATTTAACTCGTAGCGGCCGCTCTCATCGGTAAGTGCCCCCGAGGGTCGTCCTTGGCCGGAAACAAATAGTACCGTCGCATTGGGCAACGGCTTGCCTTCCATTGTTACGGTACCGGTAACCCGGACGACGCCGGGGTCGCCTCCGCCTCTGCAGCCGACGAAAGAAATCAACGAAGTAGCTAAGACTACCGAAAGCAGCCATTGTTTCGAAATGCGCATCCCATGCCATCCTTATGACGCAAAATGAATTGAAAGACGGGGTTCTAGCAACAGCCTCGGCTAATTAATTTCGCTAAGAACCAAGCCGTCTGAAATCGAAAACATTCGCTGATACGCACCGTAACTGACACCATTGTTGTCTACGTCGTAAGGATTGCCGCTGTTCCAGACAGTCGCAGTATGCTGAATCGTTTCACTGACAAACCGTACCGATCCATCGACAAAGCAGAACTGCGCTCCGCCAGGATGCATGCTGCCGGCTGTACGGTGCGGCTGGGGATTACCATCTGGCTGAGTCCAATTCATCGCCCAGCGACCATTGATCAAGACGGCATTGGTTGCCCCTTGGGCATAGTCGACGATGTCTTTGCCACAATAGATTCGCGATCGGTTACGGCCATTGTTGTCCATGTCCCAACGTGTTTCGGCAATGATGATCGTGTTGGTTGTGCCATCGGTGATGTCGCGCATGCCGGCGACCAGCCCTCGGTTGGTGCGCCCAAAAACACCGTTGTAACGATCGCGATTAGCGTTCTGATTCATCGTGTGATTTGACCAGCCGTCGTAGGACGTACCCGCGCCCTGGTAGCTGCTGGTCGCAGAATCGGTAATTGCCCCATCGGTGCGGCGGTCTGGCTTGGTATCAGAGGGACAAGCGAAGATCTCCAGAGGCGTCTGACAGACCGTACGATTGTTGGTGATCGTATCCTCACCGGCTGGGTACCGAGGATCGAATTGATCTAACTGATTCCCTTGTTCAATGAACTCTAAAAGGCCCACAGCCCAGCCGAAACCGGTACCTCCCTTTTCGCTCATAGCGTCGCCGTCAAAGTGACCTTGATATTGGTGACCGATCGGAAAACTGTGGTGGATATCATGATAATTGTGCAGGGCTAATCCCAGGTTCTTCAAATTGTTACTGCAACTCATCCGCCGAGCTGCCTCACGGGCTTGTTGAACTGCTGGCAAAAGCAGGGCGATCAAGACACCAATAATGGCAATAACCACCAATAATTCGACTAATGTAAAACCAAGATGCCTGCCCGAAGGATGACCAGAAGTAGCGTGTAGGCGCATAGGAATCTCCTAGAAAAGAAAAGATCGCTGCCCATTGCGGTAGAAAAGGAAGCTGCGGGGATCGCAATTCACCATGAAACGTCAACAACGAATCAGACGTGAATAAGGACCTCCGTGACGCAACTTATAAAGCCACTTCTACCGCTCTGAAGAGTGGGCGTCAACTTCCATGTGGGGCAGGAATTTAATTTTTACTGTTTTCCATGCTTTTACCTTTATACGCTACGAGCATTTGCGCACTTCCCGGAAAACATAGGGGATTGAGGCAACTTCTGCCTAAACCGAGATGGGAATTTCACGTCACCGTCAGCCGATCTATCGCCTACTGAAACGTCCTTTGGATTCTCAGACTACATCATGTTCTGCTAGATGAAGAAGATAATTTGTTTCCATCTGACCTTCGTCCCGGTAAACTAGTGAATTGGCTGTTGGGACAACTATTTTCGTCCGGCAGTCCTACCTAGCAAAACATTTCCCCCCAAACGCTGAGGAGTTCCTTATGAAGTCGGTTCTGTCCGTCTTTGCTTCGGTGGCCCTGATGGCCGCGTTTTCCGTATCGGCCATGGCTGCCGAGAATGTCCTGAAGGGCGAAGTCAAAACGCTCGAAGGTAAGAAGGTCGACCTGTCCGAATACAAGGGCAAGGTACTGTTGATCGTGAATGTCGCCAGCAAGTGTGGTAAGACACCACAGTACGAACCGCTTCAAGCGTTGCATGCTCAGTATGGCGACCAGGGCTTTGCTGTCCTCGGTTTCCCTTGCAATCAGTTTGGCAATCAAGAGCCCGGCAGTGCTTCGGAAATTCGCGAGTTCTGCTCCGAAAACTACGACGTAACTTTCCCTATGTTCGAGAAGGTTGAAGTCAACGGCGAAGAGACCGCACCGCTTTTCACTAAGCTGAAAAGCTTTGATAGCGATCCTGGTGATGTGAAATGGAATTTCGAGAAGTTCCTGATCGGCAAGGATGGCGAAGTGGTCGCTCGGTTCCGTACCCGCGTCGAACCGGACGACAAGAAGGTGATTCAATCCATTGAAACGGAACTGAAGAAAGAAAGCTGAGCTTCGTCGGGTGTGAGTTTCACAGCGAATCGCATCCCAAAAGATCGAGTAATGAAAAGAAGTCGCTGGCTTAGGTCGGCGGCTTTTTTTCATTCCCGCCCACGGCGGCCAAGTTTGTGATAATAATAGGTACGTTCCCCCGCTTCATTCTCCCCCGCTGCAAGGCCGTACGTTTTGCCTGAATCAATTCTTCAACAGCAGTTGAAAAAGGAACAGCCATTCGAGTCACTCGAATTGGAAACCTTTCTTAACTTGCTTCGCACGCATAATATGATCGCGGCCTCTCCTGGTCGCTTGATGAAACGGCACGGTCTATCCAGCGCGCAGTACAACATCCTTAAGATTCTCGACTCACATCTCGGGGAAGGGGTGCCGTGCCTGGAAATCGTTCAGCAGATGGTAACCCGCGTCCCTGATATTACCCGCCTGGTCGATCGCCTGGCCGAGGCTGAACTTGTCGAGCGCAATCGCAGCGAGAGTGACCGCCGAGTCGTGATGATTACCATCACCCCCAAAGGACGCGAACTGGTAGAAACGATTCGCCTGCCGTTACTAGAAATTCATAAACAGAACCTCGGGCACATGACCGAAGGCGAGCTTTCGCAGCTGAATCGGCTGCTAGTGAAAGCCCGCATCCGAGCTGAAGCAACACCTTTGTGTGATGGGTCAGAATAAATAAAGCGAAGAGAATCAGGCGAACTAGGCAGCAAGTACAACAACCATGTGTGGCATTGCCGGGGCATTTTGGATCGATCCGCAGCACGAAGTAAGCGAGCAGGTGCTGCGCCGCATGACCGATTCGCTTGCTCATCGCGGCCCCGATGATTCTGGAATCTATCATCGCCTCCCACATGAACATGGCCCTTACGGAACCGTCCCTGGTGTGGGCCTTGGCCATCGCCGACTTTCGATCATCGACCTATCTGGCGGCCATCAACCCCTGGCCAATGAAGACGAGACCGTATGGACCGCGTTCAACGGCGAAATCTTTAATTTCCATTCGCTCAGAGCACGCCTGGAAGGGGCAGGGCATACCTTTCGCACGCACTGCGATACCGAGGTGATCGTTCACCTTTTCGAAGATGAAGGCATCGACGCGTTTTCGCACTTCAATGGCATGTTCGCCATCGCCGTCTGGGATCAACGCCACCGGCGAATCGTACTGGGCCGCGATCGACTTGGACAAAAGCCGCTCTATTACTGCGTGCATGGTGACCAGCTTCTCTTCGGAAGCGAACTCAAAGCAATCCTTCAGGTACCGGGGATCTCGCGCGAGATCGACCCCGGGGCGATCGATGCCTATCTCACCTATCAGTATGTTCCCCACCCACGAACGATCTTCCAAGGGATTCGTAAGCTGCCGCCTGGTTGCTACTTAACATTTGACGGCAAGAACCT
This sequence comes from Bremerella alba, assembly GCF_013618625.1. Classification (NCBI taxonomy): domain Bacteria; kingdom Pseudomonadati; phylum Planctomycetota; class Planctomycetia; order Pirellulales; family Pirellulaceae; genus Bremerella; species Bremerella alba. The sequence goes on from NZ_JABRWO010000004.1 coordinate 364,546, forward strand.
GGAAGTGGCCAGCTACTGGAACCCAGATTTCAGCCGCGAAATTTCCATCAGCTTAGACGATGCCAAGGCGGAACTCATCCGGCTGTTCACTGATTCGGTCAAGCTTCGCCTGCAAGCGGATGTGCCGCTGGGGGCGTTTCTATCGGGCGGGGTCGATTCCTCATTGGTCGTTGCCACGATGAAACAACTCACCGATCAGCCGGTGAAAACGTTTTCGATTGGCTTCCCGCAAAAGGAATACGACGAGACCAGCTACGCTCGGCAGGTTGCAGAACATTTGGGAACCGAACACCACGAGTTCCAGGTAACGCCTGATGCGATTGAGATGCTGCCGAAACTGATTCATCACTACGACGAACCGTTCGCGGATAGTTCGGCCATTCCGACATGGTACGTCTCGCAAATGACACGCGAGCACGTAACTGTGGCGCTCAGCGGAGATGGTGGCGACGAACTCTTTGCCGGCTACGATCGCTACCGGGCCGTTCGTCTGGCGGCAGCAGTTGACATGTTTGGTCCGATTGGGCGTTTCGGATCTCGACTCGGCATGAAGTTTTTACCGGCCGGTGGGCCACAGAAGTCGAAGCTGCGTCGAGCGCGACGGTTCGCCGAAGCGATCGCAATGTCGCCTGGCCGACGATACCTGGACTGGATCAGTATTTTCAACGAAACGCGTCGGGGCGAATTATACGACGACGGTTTTGTCGAACAGCTTCCCGATACGGATCCTTACGCGTTTCTTTACTCCGCCTGGCAGCGCAGCGGTAAACGAGATGCACTGACTGCGGCTTCGCTGGCCGATCTAACGACCTATCTTCCGTGCGATCTCAATACCAAGGTTGATATCGCCTCGATGGCACACGCACTGGAATGCCGCCAGCCGTTTTTAGACTATCGCCTGGCCGAGTTCGCGATTCAATTGCCGTCGAAATGGAAATGGCGATTGGGTCGTGGAAAGTTTCTTTTAAAGCACGCATTCGGTGGCAAGTTGCCGGACGTTATTTGGAAACGGCGTAAAATGGGCTTTGGGGTGCCGCTTAACGCCTGGTTCCGAGGGCCGTTGAAAGAGCTTTTGCACGATACCCTGACCAGTGAAAAGGCGATCAGTCGCGGATATTTCCGCCAAGATGCTGTCGAGACGCTTCTGCGAGAACACGACGAGAACCAATTCGATCATAGTGCCCGGTTATGGGCGCTTCTGGTTCTAGAACTTTGGCACCGAGAGTGGGTCGATTCTTAGCGGTGGTTGCGTTGCGGTTCGTCAGCGACCCGAAACAGTTTCCGCTCCTGCACTGGGACATTTTTGGGACCGAGCGATACGGCGAACCAGCCTTCATGCAGGGCCAGTTGATTGACCTGGAACTCAGCCAAACGCGGATCGGCCTTCGCACCTTCGGGAAAGAGCGGGATCTCGTGCTTCTTCGATAGCACCTTCAAGAAGACCGCTCGCAGCGCGATTTGATCGCGGAACCCCAAGCGTTTCCCCTTTAAAAAGACGGTGCTTTCACGCACGATCTTGGTATCGTAATCGACGCTTGTCGGGCTATAGAGGGCCGATACCTCCAAGTCTTCCCAACGGTTGTCGTCGACCGTAAGCGCATCGATACGCAAGGTGAGCTGGGCCTGACCGTCTTTAAACTCGATACGAATCGGATCGAGTTCCGAGAATTTAAACGTGACTTCAGCAGGCAGTTCTTCGTCGATTTCACTTTGTACTACCGGGAATCGCGTGCTAACTTCCCTTAGGAATTCTTTCGGCGTCAGTTCACGCCCACCCAGGCGCAGTTGGCGGATCAAGTTATTCAGACCAGACTGATGCAACTGAGCACTAAGAACACTGTCGATGGGGCTGCTAGGTCGAGGCGTATGGGCAGCCAAATGCCGAGGGCCTGCGGCACGGAAACGTCCCGAGATACTTCGGCTAGATGTATTTAAATCGACGACCGAAGGATCAAGGCCAAGGCGAACTAGCGGTTGAACGGCATCGACATACAGTTTGTCTTGCCATTGTTGAACTTTGTCGTTGAGTTGTTCGTTTAACTGGGATTCGGCCTGACGGCGAACTTTACGTTCGACCTCCGCTTCTGCGGCATATTTCTTTTCTTCCGTTTGGCCTCGTGCGACGCTGCGAACGAGCGAACCAATCAACGGAATTCCATCGTAGTCGCTTTCCAAATTATCGACACTGGTGGTCGTGTCGGCTCGAGCAACCGCCGGAGAAACCCAAAACCCTTTCGGATTGACTACCACTTGTTTGGCCGCGTGGTATCGCGATCGCCCACGATTGAAGATCTTTACCGGGCCGCTATGACTGGTCGTTTGACTATCGACGTTGCCCAGTACTTCTAACTGAACACGCCACTGCTGATTGTCAGGTACAGGACGCACGTGCAATCGAGTCACACTACGACTACGGCCTAGCACACGTGCTCCGAGGATGAAGTCATCCACCGGCGCTTCATCCGGCTGAAGCTCCGGCATAAAGGCCTGCATAAACGGTTGGGTGACTTCAAACCGTGCGTTCGCATTGCGGTAGGTGTGGTCGATTAACTGGCCGAAATCGACGATAGGCTGCTGGGCATGATGCTGCAGGATGTCGGCTTCCATCGCTAGTTGCTTCGCGTCGGCGGCCGACTGCTCTTGTTCGTATCGTTCAACAGCTGCGAGTGTTTTCTCGGGATTGAAGTTGATTCCCAGCCATGGACGCAGCGAATTGGCCAAGCTTACAAAGGGTGCCTGACCGAGAAGCTGCTGCTGGGCTTCATCGAATTCACTCCCTTCCAGTCTGGCCAGAACCTGACTGGCAACTTCCTGCATTTGTTGAGCAGAAGCGTTCGATTCCATCGCGTGGCGGAGCTGTTTAAAACGCAGGTAGTCGCTCCAGCTGAGAAGCTGACCACCGTCACGCAGGATTGCTTCAGAATCATCGAGGTGCTGCTGCATGTTCCCCAGAGATGTGGGGGATGCACTCAACTGAATACCGCTGTGGATAATGTTGTGCGCCGCGTTCCACAGATCGATCCGCCGCAATAGGGCGTAGTAGGTCTGGGTAATGTCGGTCCGTTGCCATCCGAAGTCAAGGCTATCGACCATGGCGACTGCTTCGCTGGTGACTTCCGCCAAGTCTTTGAGGTGCTGCGAAGCAGCAGAGGTCCCGATGGTCGATTCTTCGCGTAGCTTCTGAAGCGTCGTGCGTAGGTCGTTCGCCCAGGTTTTTGTCTCTGGATACTCGTCTAAACGTTTGAGCATCGCATCGAGGTGTGGTGTTTTAGGCCAGCGAAAGGTGACCGGTCGAGCGGCATCATCTGGTGGCAGAACCTTCGGCGGTTCGATGGATGGAAGCACATCGGCCGCACTTTCTGGCTCGTCTCCTACGCGGTATAGATTGTCACGGTTGCGCGTGTCTGGCCGGTATGCGACCAGCGGCATTCGCTCGAGGGACGGAAGCTGGCTGGCGACCGGCAATTCAATGGTAGGATCTCGCCATGGGCTGACTTCGACCGGGGGAAGCGTCTCGGTGGCTAGCGGAGCCATCAACGTTTCCGCTGGCGCGGTCAGCGGCTGCGTGATATCGTTGAAATCTGGTTCGTGCGGAGATTCAACCGGTAGAAGCATATCGCGGATCTTCTCGACCGCTTTGGGGAATTGCTGATGCAATTGCCGTAAGTCTGGCAGGCCAAATGCAGGTCCGGCAGATCGATCGGCTGCGACAGGATTTGCCTGTTTCGGTCGAACCTGCTCCAGCGGTTGGAATTGCTTCTTCGCCGGCGGTTCCAACTCCATCTCGAAAAGAGCCGAATCGTCGAACGCCGAACGCGATTCCGGCTCCGGTGGCGCAGCGAATAGAAATGACGCCTGACCGAAGATAGTCAGGTGCACCAGTACGAACCAAACGCGAGTTTGCAATTTGGTTACCATCCGCCTTGTGATCGTCACGCTCAAGGAGTTATGCCGGGGGTCTTAGGTAGGCAGCAATTCCGCAACAAGCCGTCTCTCCCCTACATCGGTCATAACCAGGGCAGAACTGTACTTCAGAAAAGAAAGATGCAGTGCTAGCTAAGCATAAGCGGCAAAAAGAACTCCCAATGGGTGGTTTGCTATGACGATTCTTCGTCTGCAGGCAGTCGATAGATGCCGACATGAGCAGGCGAGTAGACCCGCACGTCCCAGTTTTCGGCGTCAGGAAGATTAGCAGCTTTGAACTGGTCGTCAAACTCTACGATCAAGATGCTTTCCGGTGGTGCGACTTCAAGCAGAGTGTTCATCTGCTTTTCCATCTCTTCCCATCGTGAGACAAAGAAATCGTACGGCGGACAGATGAATACCACCCACGGCGTGCGTGCGACCTTATCCAACTCTTTTTTGACCCACAAAAACGAGTTGTGGGCATAGATTATTATCAGATCGTTAATTTCAAGCGATTCGGCATTGCTGCGGATCAGCTTCGAGGTCGGAACATGGCGTTCAATTAGGTGAGCTTCGATTGCTCCCCGGCTGATCGCTTCCAACCCCAATGCTCCGGTCCCGGAAAAAAGGTCAATCGCGATCTTACCTTTGATTGGGGGGCCGATCAGATTAAAAACGGCCTCACGAACGCGTTCCTTCATGGGCCGGGTGCGCGTGTCGCCCGAGTATTCGATCCGCTTGTTCTTAAGCTGGCCGCCAATGATTCGCATCGGGGCGTCAACAGCTGGCGGTTGCGCAGAGGCACCGCGAGCGGGTTTCTTTTTCACGGGGCGACGTTTGGCCATGGATGTCCGGTCGATCGAGGTTAAAACCACAGAGTCTGTAGGCGTTTATGGTAGCATGCAGCATGGAACTGCGCACCCCCACCTGAGACTCTTAAATGAATGACGAACAACGTGCTGCCATCGAAAAGTGGCGAAAACGGCAGATCTATTGCGTCGCCGTTGGCAATCTATCGGCAATCCTCTTTCTAATGGGAATTGCTTTAGGAAGTAATGTTATCCTGGGAATTGGCTGCGTGGCGTTTCTCGTCTGCTTAGGTGGAATTTTGGTGGGGGGGTATCTCGCCTCCCGGGCGGCGAATTCGCCCTCGTCGTAAACGCTTGCACCAGACCGCAAAACGCGTGAAAATAGAGCCGATGCTTTTTCAGTCTTTCTCCTCCTAGGCGGTTTCCTCATGTTGCGATTCGCAATCTGTCTTTCGCTAACGTTCCTTCTGATTGGCTGCGCCGAACCCATCGCTGATCTGGACAAACCAAACGTAGCCAGTAACGACTCGGTGCCTGAAGCAGCCACTTCAGAAGTTCCTACCGAGGGAGCACCGGCGGATAGCAAGCCACCGATGCAGGAGAAACCGCCTGCTGAACCAGCACCGGCACCGAAGCCCAAGAAGGGACTTATTCATCAAACGACCGATGAAGTGGTCGATGCGAAAGAATGGCTGCAAAAGCAGAGCATTGAGGCCCGCGATGGCAAAATTGAAGGAGTCGACCCGTTCAGCCAGGCAGCCTCAGGCTATTTCACGCTGGCTGCCAAAGCGAGCACGCTAGGTCTTCAACAGGCCGTCCAGCATCACAGGGCACTCAACGACAAATACCCGACCTACGATGAGTTCATGAAAATGATGCGTGACCACCGCATCGAATTCGCAAAGCTTCGCTGGTACGAAATTTATGGTTACAACGAAGACACCGGCAAAATCCTCGTGCTGGTCGATACGGTCGCTAAAGAGGAAGGACCGTAGGCTCGAATAGCCAATAACACGACACGATCGCGTTGAAACATTCTCTTTCTATGTGACCACCTGCGTTCTCACTGCAGTACGCTAGACTACAAGCGAATCGCTATTCACTGTGATTCGCGTCCTCTGCAGGCAGCCTCTCGACGACGCCTCTGCCTAAAAGTTGCCAATTCTTTCTGCAAATGTGTGATTTGTGAACTAGGTTTTCAATAGCAACCTATCTCGATCTTCTGATGCATTGAATTAGAAGCGGCGGGCGATGTTGCTACGAAACCTAATCTATCGCACTATTTCGCGGCATTCCCGCACCCTAGGAGAGGCCCTCGCCATGTGGCGAAAGCGTCGTAATTCGCGTCAAGTATCTCTTTTTTCGCACAATCAAAGTGGGAAAAGAACCGGCGCTACGATTGTGGAAACCGCACTCGTGATGCCGGTATTTTTCATGTTCGTCTTTGCCATCATCGAATTTGGCCATGCCACGATGATCAACAACGTTCTGAACAATGCCACCCGTACGGCGGCTCGATGGGGCTCGGCTACCGGGGCAACGACTCGCGAAGTGGAACAATACGCAAGAGACCGGATGGGCGGAGCGGTCGATCCATCGATGGTAACCATTCTGATCAAAGACGCCAGCCAATTTGATAACGGCGGCGATGCTCCGATAACAAGCGAAGACTTCCAAACGATGCCTGATATTGAACTCGAAGACGCCGAACCGCGGCAGATGTTCATGGTTCGCGCCTCGATACCATACGGCAATGTATCCCTGATTCCCCATCCCTGGCTGGGCGGTGTATTGCTGAGCGGCGAGACGTTTACTCGGCACGAATAGCCAAGTACGCGTCCGGCCAACTCACGCCTTGTCCTTTGCCCCTTTGGGAAGAGGGTTAGGACGAGATTCAAGCCAGGTACCCGCTTTCAATCTCTCACCCTTTCTCATGGGAAGGGAGAGAGGGCAAGACAAAGCAACTTATGCACTCTTGTGCTTTTATAAATTCCTTTTCCCAACGAAGTGCCATGAACCTCTTTCATCGACGAAGTGCACGGAACAACCGCCGCGCGACCGCAACGGTGGAGTTTGCCGTGATCGCGCCGGTTTTCTTAATGCTCATTTTAGGGATGCTGGAAGCCAGCCGTATGTTTGAAACGTATGGCCAGCTGGCACAAGTTGCCCGCGACGGGGGACGTCTGGGAGCGATGGATCGTGCTGATTGGGTAGCTAGTGGAATCAGGACGAATGACAAAATTATCTCCGACATTCGTAACAGCCTGGAAGCATCCGGATACGATCCGGATGAGCTTGAAATTTCTATCGAACCTGCCGGCAGGCCGGGAGAAGGTTTTAACTTAGACGATCCTATTAACGATCTTGAATTGTTTCAGGTACGTATCGCTTTGCCAATGTCTCAAATAGCTGCGATGCCGGTACCCGACAACTTGGACTACGACCTTTCGACGGCTGTCATCTTCCGTAATACAAAGTCCACGATCGTACAGTAGTCCCCCCTCTTATCGTCTTCGTTGCACCATTTTAGTACCTGGTTGGCACTCGGCTAACAGCACTCCCTAACAGGTTCAGAGAGAAAAATATCTATGGCCAGCAAAAACATTCCACTGATTCCTGAGCGACAACAGCGACGCGGCGTGTTTATCGTGCTTGCGGCGTTTGTAATGATCGTGCTGTTCGCTTTCCTCTCGCTCGGTATCGATTCCGGGCTGATTGCAATGGAACAAACTCGCCTACAGAACGCCGTTGATTCGGCCGCATTGGCGGCCTCGCAAGATATCACGTCCGCAGTTCAAGGTGCAAGCGAAGGGGGAGATCCTAACTCGATCTCGCTAGAACATGCACGGGAAATGGCCGCGGATGTTGCCGACCGCAATGGGGTTTACGTCGATCCGAGCAAGGACGTGGTCTTCGGTAAGCGAACCTACAACGAAGGGACTGGCGAGTGGGGCATCACCTGGAATGAAGGCCCCTACAACGTGGTCAAGGTTGTTGCTCGCCGTGACCAGACTGATATGAGTGCACGCGACAGCAGAGTGCCGCTCGCATTCGGTTGGGCCGTGGGGACACCGACGATTGGTCTGCAAGCAGAAGCCATCGCATTTGTTGAAGCTCGCGACATGGTCGTGGTGCTCGACTTCTCTGGCTCGATGAACGACGACAGCCGCTACTCGTCGATCAATCGTTTGGGACAAGACAACATCGAAGCGAACATGACCGACATCTTCAATGCCATGAATCCCAATGTGGGCGATTTGACATTCGAGCAAGACTACCTCACCATCATTGGCGATCCACCTACAAGCTCGGCCGCTCCGCAAAACGAAGTGACGTTTAAAGATCGTGAAGTCGAAGTCAAATCAACCAAGACCATCAGCCGGGTCCGTTTGTACTTTGACAATGGACGTTCCCAGTATTTTTATCCCAACAGCAAAAACGGAACCTTCTCGGGCTCAGGCTCGAATAACGGTCGACGGATCGATCGGGTTTATGTGAGAGCTGGTAATGCTTCGGGCAACGGGGAACAGTTCCGCGATACCAACGACGCCGTGGAAGAGGCGTTTGGCTTAGATGACATCCGGTATCCTTTCGACCGAGGTAGCTGGGACGAATTCATCAACTACTGTAGAAACAACGTCCCCAGCAATAGCGGCAACCGGCAGAAGTACGGCAAACTGAACTTTGTTGATTACGTTCTGACCAACCGATACCACAACTACGAAACAGAAGACCTCTGGAAGGCACCCCACTATCCCTTCCATGCCGTGAAGAATGGACTGACCCTGTTCCTCGACTTCCTCGAAGAACTCGACTTCGGTGACGAAGTGGGTATCGTCTCCTACGATGAATCTTCCCGAGTCGAGCACACGCTCAACGATGGTAACGCCTACGCCAGCTTGAACGGCAACTTGATCTCGGACGACTACGATTCGCTCGATACGATTCAACGTCACAAGCAGGCCGGTCACTACGGAAGCTACACGGCTGTTGGTTTTGGGGTGGAGGAAGCGGACGAGTTGCTTCAAGCTCATTCGCGACATGGTGCCCGTCCGACAATCGTGCTGATGACCGACGGCAACGCCAACCGCTACGAAAGTGGCTGGAGCATGCCTCGTGATTGGGACTGGGATGACTATACCGACTACGATGGCGACGGTCACGCGGACTACTCTACCAATGATCGCTCGAAACAATATGCCATCTGGGAGGCCGTCCAGGCCCACAAACGCGGCGTGACGATCCACACCATGAGCGTGGGTGCCGGTGCCGACCGCAACGTGATGACAGCCATTGCCAATGCGTGCGGAGGCATCCATATCAGCGTGCCCGGTGGCTCGACGATCGCCGAGTTGGAATCTCAAATGCTTTCCGCATTTCAGCAAATCGCCGCCAAGGTTCCACCACCGCAACTGGTTTATGACTTGAGTCAGGCCCAAGAGTAGAGTCGAGACACACCACGACGTGTCCTGCAAGGTGGTTGTCGTTGAGGTAATTCCTCTCGGCAACCACCTTGTGTTGTTTCTTGTCAGGTCAATTATTCGCTAGAATGATAGAGGTCCGCTCAGAATCGATTTCCTAGACTGTATTGCGAGAACTATTCGGCATGACTCCCTCGGACGATTCAATTCCCATCCAGAACAGCGAATCTTTCCCCGTCAAACCGCCGGTGTCTTGGGTCATGTTTTCCCGTTGGCCAGAAGATGGTGACGGCTGGATCTTTCCCCAGGATCGCCACAAAGCGGAAGGGCTGATTCCGAGCGATTTCATCTTTCGCCGCGAAACGACGGACGATGACTTTTACTTAATCAGCTACGGCGAAGTCCAATTGAAGATACGCCCGGTTTTGATGGAAGAAGTACCGGAACCGAAATACAAGATGGGTGAGATCGTTGAACTAGCGCATCAATTCGATGTCGAAAAGTTAACTACGGGAACCATCTATGCGGTTCGCTGGAGTGAATATCACCAGGAACCGCACTATTATCTCATCCGTGGCGATCTCAAGAGCCAGAACGCATACCTGGCCAAAGATCTACGTCCTTTTGAGCCACCTCAAGAGTTCCACGCGATGCACGAATACGACCCGTAAGAACCTGCGGGGCAAGCTTTATCGAGTCGTGCCTGCCGGAGCTGCTGCCAGCGTTCCGCCACTCGCTTCAACCGTGGAGAACGTCGCCCATACCGGCAGATGATCGGAAACATCCAGAGCCTGCTCTTCGGTCATCTGAAAGGCCGCCATCAGATCTAGCACGCCTGCCTGTCCGGCGAACTCCGTTGTACGACGCTGATCGAATACAATGTTGTCGTAGCTCTTACTTTTCCGCGTGTTGGTCGGCGTCCCTTGAACCGTGGCGAAGATGCCAGGGACTTGCCCCAGCATCCCAAAATCGGTGTAGTCCGTGTTTAAGTCACCCAAAAGGATTACATCGTCTTCGTGAGGATTGGCATCGCGGACGACTTCGAAAACCTCACCTAATGCATTCAACTCCTCATCAACCTCGTCTGGGTCGGTATGGATGTTGATCAAGGTAAAACTGAATGGCTGAACGTCTGAACCAACCCGAGTGCGAAATGAAGCGACGTAAGGCTCGCGGTGCAGCAAGTCGTGAGGATCGTTGATCGTGAAGTCGCTTTTTTCGATGAACTCGATTTTGGCCGTATCATACAAGAAAACGTACTGCTCTGTACTCGTCGTGCGTCCCAGGCGTGGTCCCACCAAGGAAGCCCAGCGAGAGCCATCGGCGTTGATCATCTCTAGCCAACGCGGAATGACATCTTGTTCTTTGCTGCGAAGCTCCTGGACTGCCACGATGTCAAACGACTTGACCACTTGGGTCAATGTTTTCATGACTTCCGGCTTATTCATTTTCGACTGTCCGAAGACTTGAATATTGAAGCTGGCAAGTCGAATCGTTTCGCTAAATTGCGGTTTCGATGTCGTGGTAGTCTGTACGCCGTCAGGCAGTTGTTCCAGAACCTGCTCGACATTGCAGCCGGTAGCTGCAACAAGACCAACAATAAACGCAAGCGAAGAAAGAATGAGAGCACGCACGCGAAGCCTCCCTGCGATGTGCGGTTTCGTCGGCAGTAGGCACCATGCCATCCATAGCAAAGCACTAAAACCAAGCGGGGCAACCTTAGCGAAACGGGTTCCCCACTTCCAGGTCAGTCGCTGGCAAGAAAGCAGAAAAGATGGCGAGCATACAAATTTATTGCTGCTCGCGGTGATAGCAGGCTTCAGATCACTGCAATTTGCTCAATGCCTTGGAGGCCAATCGAGCCGTGCGGGCGTTTTCGCTTTGGGCGGCCTTCTGCAGGGTTGTCTTGATCGCCTCGTCAGCCACTCCGATTTGACCGATCGCCCAGATTGCACGATCGCGAACTTCGACAGGAGTGTCCTCTTTCTCAATCAATTTTCCTAGGCTCGCGACTGCCGGAGATGCTTTGGCTTGAAGTCGTCCGATAAGTGTCACAGCCCAATAGGCAGTCGATGCGGCGGAGGTGGTTAGCTCAAGCAGCGAGTCAAGTTCATCGGCCTCCGGAGGGCCTAACTCTTCCAATGCCGCTTGGCTCCATTGGCTGACCTCTTCATCACTATCGCTACAGCAGCGGCATAGAGGCACGATTGCGGCCATTGCAATACTAGGATCCTTGGCACAAGCTTCTGCAGCTTTTCGGCGTTCTTCTGATTTCACTCCGCCCAGGGCCTGGACTGCATGCGATGCTTCCATAAATTTCATTCCTAGAGTCTAAGGGCGTAGAGATTCGTGCCCGAGTTGACGATATTACGTCTATTTGGATAAAAACGCGCTGCCCCGACCACCCACGCGGGGTACAATGACAGGGGGAAGGGGTGATAGGTTTCCGCAGCAAACGGAAGCTCACGTTTACGAATCATTTCCGCAGGATCACGGAAGCGAGCTATGAGTTCCCATTTCCCTTCTAACCCGACACCGTCGTCGGAAGATACGTCCGGGGCTCATTCGACCGTCCCACCTAGTATCGATACGTCCAAGCTACCAAGCTTAAGCCAGGAAGCCCAGGCGAATTTGTGGCGTTACATCGACCATCTCGAACGGTGGCGGCAATCGATTGGCTTCGAGATCCACGATGGCCTGACGCAGCAAATCACTGCGGCATTACTCTTTCTTGAGTCGTACGACCAAGAGAAGTCTGATTCAACGCCGCTGGATCGGTGTCGAGCCATACTAGAAGAAGCGCTCACCGAGTCACGTTGCTTGATCCAAGGCCTCAACCCCAAACGACTTGATGAGGAAGGTATCGAAGCGGCTCTCTTAGACTTCATCAAAGTTCCTTCCCTTTCCCCGGCCCAGATTCATGTTGAAGTGGAGCAAGTCTTGCCCCTTCTTGCCCCTTGGCAGCGATCGTGCATCTTTCGATTCTTCCAAGAGTGCATCACGAACGCACGAAAACATAGCGAAGCACTTAGGATTGATGTGTCACTCAAGCGACAAGGCCAGGACCTTGTTGCTTGCGTCAGCGATGATGGAATGGGCTTCGATGTCGAATCGATCGAATTGATTGGTTATGGCCTGACCGGCCTAAGACAAAAGGCCGACCTTTTAGAAGGTAAGCTCACCATCACAAGTGCCCCAGATTGCGGAACCAAGATCGAGCTTCGTTTTTCGAGCGACACAATCAACATTAAGAAACCGTGAAGCGCATTGCCGCACACTGAGTCATGCTCAACAATCGCTATTAACTGGCCAGCGCATGATTCGCCAGAGTGCATTTAACGGCAGCAACATGGTATTCACCTTCGTTCTGGGGCTCGCCGCCCTGTTTCAACTAGTCGCAGTCCTTATGGCATTGCGTCTGAACACGATCTACCGACGTCGCTACGCGTGGCTCTTTATTTCGGGAGCCGGCGTACTCATGACCCTTTGGATTGGGGCTGGCATCGTCGATACGATTCATAGCCCGCCTGGCAACATTATCGGGGAGCCCACACTTTGGGTTCAAACACTGGCAACGCTGCTCACGGCGATTCTTTTCTTTGCTGGAATTGCGACGATTGAGCCGCTGTTTAAAGAGAACGAGGCCGCCAGGGCACTTTTGGCGAGTGAGAATGCCCTCTTAAACCGTGAAGTCCAACATAGCCGCGAAGAGATGATGCTGGCTCAACGCGTTCAATCGAATTTACTTCCCAAGTCCGCTCCGAATGTGCCTGGTCTTGATATCGCGTTCTTATCCCGACCGGCCGAATGGACCAGTGGAGACTACTTCGATTTCGTTCAACCGGATGACAACACGCTGATCGTCACGGTGGCCGATGTCTGCGGTCACGGTCTCGGCCCCGCTCTACTCATGACGACTTCGCGTTCCTATTTCCGCGGTATCGCGCGAACGCGCAACCAGTGCCAACCAATCATCAACACTTGGAACAATGCGATTGCCGAAGATATCGAGGCCGGCGATTTCATGACGGCCCTCGTAGTGCGGTTGGATTTCAAGGAGCAAAATATTGAATACCTGGGGGCCGGCCAAAATGGTCTGCTCATCCAAGCAGATGGTTCAACTAAAGAACTAGAACGGAGCGGTCCACCGCTAGGGGTCATCGATAACTTTGAGTTTCCCAGCCCTCACCGAGTCCCACTTACTTCTGGACAAATTCTAGTCCTCTGCACCGATGGAATTCATGAAACCGAGGGGCAAGGCGGCTCGCAATTCGGAACGCATCGAATCGCCGACCTGATCGCGACACACCGAGATCTGACCGCAGCCCAGATGGTGAAAAGGCTGGATATTGAGGTTCGCAATTTCGCGATCGCTGCCAAAGCCGAAGATGACCTGACGGCAGTCATTATCAAGATTGCGTAGAACTTGGCTCTACTTCAGCACTTCAAGAAGATTGCTAAAGTTGTCTGTCCATGGCTTTGCGTACACCATGTGCGGCCCTAAATGCGTCGCTGCGGACTGCATGGTATCGTCCGAGAGAAATTGTCGGTTCTTTGATGCGATAATCCACTGGGACCCGGTCTGCTGTGTGGCAGCGTCCGGCGCTGTTGTGATGTAGAGCGTTTCCAAGTCAAACTCTTCGCACGTCCCTAGCACAACCGGCCGCAGATCCAGATGCTTGTTACTCACATGAATCGCAAGGACGCCACCTTCGGCCAGGTGCCGCTGATAGATCCGAAATGCTTCTCGTGTTAGCAAGTGAGTCGGAATGGCATCGCCGCTAAACGCATCGAGTACCAACAGGTCGAACTGTTGATCAGGTTCGCGTTCCAATGACAGACGTGCGTCGCCAAGCACAAGATCATGATTGGCCTGACAATCTTCCATAAAGGTGAAGTGCTCTTGCGCCATTTCGATAACGTCGTCGTTGATCTCATAGAAGCGATAGTAGTCGCCTTCTTCGCCATAGGCCGCCAATGTCCCTGCCCCGAGACCCACGACACCGACGCGTTTCCCATTTGCCTTGGGTAATCGAGCCAGCGTAAGACCGACGCCCGTATCTCGGGCATAGTACGAGGTGGGCACCTGACGCTTTTCTTCGGCTTGATACTGAAAGCCGTGCATAATTCGCCCATGGTACATCGCGAGTATTGATTGACCATCGTCCGTCGGAACCTGGCCGATGCTGAGCACGCCGTAAAAGTTCCTTTGCGACTCCAGGTAGTCTGACTGAAACGAACGTAATTGGCCGGACAACATCGTCAACATTCCAAAGAACATTAGCGCCATCGACCAGAGAGGAATCGATCCGAATCTCTTTTCCAGGGAGTTTACCGTGACCAAAAGTGCCAAGGCGAAGGCCACGATCAAGCTGAGCGGCATTTCGTAATACTGCGAGAAGAGAAGCGGGCACACGAGTGACACAAATATCCCACCCATAGCACCGCCACCGGAAATCATTAGGTAATAGAGCGTCAAATGTCGCGTCGGCGGCTTCAGCCTAGCGAGTTCGCCGTGGCAAATCATGCAAATGAAGAACATCGCTCCGAAATAGGAGACGGCGACCCACGCTATATCTAGCATGCCACCGAGCAGTTCCAAAGTACTAATCAATACAATGCTGCCGATCGTCATCCATCCCAGCCAACTACGGCGGTACCAGCCTTCGCCGTCAAAGCAAAAGATAAACGTCAGCAGGTAAAGACTAAGAGGGACAACCCACAAGAACGGCACGACAGCCATGTCCTGACAGACATGGTTGGTGGTAGCCAAAAGCATGACGCAAGCAAACGCTGGCAATGCCAACCACGCCGCAAGCGTTTTCCATTCAGGAGCCGTGTGGTCCAGCAATTCGCTGGTTGGCTCATCGGCTACTTGCTGAACCCTTTGATTTCGGACAATCGCTACCGCGATTGGAATCAAGATCAAAGCAAATCCGGCGTATCCCCAACTCCATGCCCCCGATTGGGTCGGTAGGGTCCAATTGGGTTCGACCACAAAGGGGTAGGTCAACAATGCGGCTAACGAACCGATATTTGACAAGGAATAGAGCCGGTAAGGGGTTTTTCCCGGAGCCAGTTCACTGAACCAATGCTGCAGCAGCGGCCCATTGGCCGCCAGCAGGAAATAGGGAAGCCCAAGGTGTGTGACCAACAGCAACAGGATATACCCAGGCGGCCAAACATCGGCTGAGGGTTTCCAGTCATCGGCTGGGGAAATCGGCATAAGTAAGAGTGCAGCAAGCATTAGAGCCGCATGTATTACACCCTGCCATCGCTTGGGTACGTAGGTCGCTAGAAGATGGGCGTACAGGTAGCCGGCAAAGAGAACGACTTGAAAGAACAGCATACAAGTCGTCCACACGGTTGGGCTTCCGCCAAACCAGGGGAGAATAGTCTTGCTGATCAGCGGCTGCACTTGAAACAGCAGGAAGGCGCTCCACAAAACTGCGAGAGGAAGCACCCACCCATGAATGAGGTTGTTCTTGTTGTTCGCCACAGATAATTTTCCCGCCTAGGGACTTCCAGGAAACCATTCGCCGACAACTCCGGCGCGCAGTACAGCCTTAAAGCATAGGTCGCGGAAACTGCAGTTTTGTGCGGGCTAATACTGCCCCCCATATATAGCGAGCCGACTTGCCATTTAATGAGAAATCCTCTCCCATTAAGGGTCGTGCAACGGTTTTCCAGAGAATTCTTTCTGTTTTAATCCGTCTAAGCCGATCAATTGTTCTTGGAGATTGTGAAAACATTCTATTAAAATCTGTGCTATAGCCTTATCCTTTTCTGCTCGTTTTCATCTGCGTATTGTGCCTCGATATCGCGGGTGAAATGGTTCCTTAGGGAGTGTGTTTCAGCCAGATGCCTCGGCGGTCAAGCTAGTTCAACCGGTTCCTGTAACGTCACCCAAGAGTCTAAATAGCCTCCTGACTCTGATTTGGCCTATTATCGAATCTGTCCTATTCAACTTGCTTATCTTCGGTGGCAATTCTGAGCTCAAACGTGCTCACGCATGACAGGGAGATTGTCGTGTATGCAACTGCTTCTGTTGAAGCGGATGTAATGAGCGTGCTGCGCCAGTTCGCAGATGCTTATGCAATCCGCGATAAGGGGAGACTTTTAGGACTGTTTTGTTCTGATCGAGATGCTGTGGTTCTGGGAAGTGGATGCGACGAACGAAACGTCGGTTCCACCGCCATTTGGGGCCAAGTTCGCCGTGACTGGGAACAAACAGACACTCTTCGGATGCGATTTGGATGGAGAAGTGTTTCGACGATGGGTCAGGTCGCCTGGCTCGCCACCGATTGCTATCTCTACGTCCAAGCTGGATACCGGAAAGCCGAAGTGCCCTTACGAATTACAGCCGTCATGATTCAAAATCATCTCGGTTGGCAAATTGCTCAGCTTCACTATTCTTCGCCCATTAGCGTAGAATCAGAAGCTGATACCTGCGTGGAATAGCAACCTATCTGCCTCTATTTTTCTTATTGACCCATATCCAAGCCATTCCAAACGCAAAAAAAGCCCCCAGGTTTCCACCTGGGGGCTTTTTCCATTCTTGGCATTATCCGATATAATAAGAGGCTCGGCTGATGTTAGCCTTGCTGATAGTGGCTTCCCCGAAATTGCAGTGGCATTCTGTAGACACGGGAACGAACCTACGAAAGCATTAGGATGCTACGTACCTTTCTTCGATCCAAAATTCACCGCGCAACCGTGACCCAGGCCGACCTGGATTATGTGGGAAGCATCACCATTGATTCCGACTTGCTGGAAGCGGCTCAGATCTTACCGCACGAACAGGTCGACGTGCTCAATATTACCAACGGTCAGCGACTAACTACCTACGCGATCCCTGGCGAGGCAGGTTCCGGCGTCATTGGAATTAACGGCGCAGCCGCCCACTTGGTAACCCCAGGCGATCTGGTCATCATTGTCTGTTATGCCCAGTTCACCGCCGAAGAAATCGAGGGGCACCAACCACGGGTCATTCTGGTTGATGAAGCGAATCGAATGACCGACTGCATCGTTGAATCAGACGCGATGAATTCTTCTGCTCAACCGCAATAACACGTTTGCCGGCAATGCATTGGCGCGTTTCTAAGGGCGACATGATAGATGCCCACAACTAGCCAACAGATCGAGTACCAGGCTCTTTGCGAGTTAATATTTCTGGACCTGCCTGGGGATCTCCGTCCAAGTTCATGACAAAGTACACGGCAGCTTATTGGCTTGTTCTAACCGAATTACTGGTTAATGACCTATGAGCGAATAAGGCTGGATGCCTCAATAGGCGTATGCTTTCCGCTAGTTACACCATGGCTTATCTAAGAGAGCAAAAACCCGCACGCGTCTGTCGGTTGGCCGCAGAAACCCGGTTTGGGGGACCTTTACCATTGCGGGAAAGCAGAAGATGAGCAACATTGCATCTGTTGGCTGGCGAACTGGGCAGAACGTCATCGAACAGCTGAGCTCTTAGGTGGGTCTCCAGCTTCAATTCAAGCAATTGGCAAACAGATATTGCGACCACAGGATGTGACTCGACGTGCGACAAGATGTCGCCTTTTTCTGTTGGTGCACCTCACGAGCCATTTTGGGGCCGGTACAACGTCTTAGCGAGGCACTCGTGCTTCACTACCTTTTGGGGCAGAACGTTGGACCGGCTCCTTTTTTGCGCGCATCAGGACTGCTAGCACCCTTCTTCTCGGCACTTTTCACGATTTTTGGCCTGCTTAGAAAAATCTTTCTGGGCAATGACCTGACGTGTCAGGCGGGTCGCGATAACTACTACTGCCCAAGGGCAACCAAGTTATTCAGAACCCTAAAACAATACACCGAAGGATATCAATCATGGCCAAGTACTACGTCGAATCAGGATCGTTGCGTTTGATCGTGGATGCCGCTGACGCCCGTCGAGCTGCTTTGTGGGCCGTTCATCGTGCGTTGGAACATATTTTACCTAATGAAGAAGAGGAGCTTGATGTGGACAATCTGCCAGAGATAGAGCCCGTCGGCACAATGGTGCTAGGAGACGCAATTCGACTCAGCGAACGCGGCTTCGAAAACACGGACGTCACCCAGTTTGAAACGCTCGATGTCGTCAGCGAGTGGAGCCAACTGATGCAGGCCCTCTCGAACATGGAAAGCGATCTGAAGGCCGCCTAAACCACCTCAGCTAGAGTTACGACGGGGAAGCGGCCAATTCGGTCCGCAAGACCGCTTCCTCGATCTTCTTTGCTGAGATTCCCTCCAGATCGAGTAGCTCTTCCGTCTCACCACTTCTCGGTCTGATTCTTACACAAAGTGACTGAATCGGCGTCATCTGATCTGCCAAAGCGGCAGCAACAGCTTCACCGATTCCCCCTGCGGCGAAATGATCTTCGACAACAACCAAGCGATGTGTATCCAAGGCTGCTTTCCGTAAAGTCACCATATCCAGCGGATTAATCGAGTAGAGATCGACGACTCGCGATACGATTCCCTTTTCTTTCAGAGCTTCGTGCGCTTTGAGACATTCGTGCAGCGTAATTCCTGCGCCGATCAGCGTGATCGTGTCGCGGTCCGATTGACGTAGCACGTGGCTTCCGCCAATACAGAACGTATCGTCGGAATTGTAGAGAGTTGGCAGTTTACCGCGTGTCGTCCGCAGGTAGGCCATACCATTCATTAATGCCATTTCCTCGACTAAACGCTCCGTAGAAACAGCATCGCTAGGATAGAGTACGGTACAGCCCATGATCGATCGGAACATAGCCAAATCTTCCAATCCCATTTGCGAGGGACCATCTTCTCCGATCTCGACGCCGGCATGCGATCCGACAAACTTAATATTGGGATCGGAATAGCGTGCCATTCGGATCTGGTCGAATGCACGGGTAAAAAAAGCGGCGAACGTCGAGACGAATGGAATTTTTCCTCTCAATGCCATTCCCAGCGCGGTCCCTACCATGTTCTGCTCGGCAATGAACATCTCGAAATAGCGTTCAGGATATTTGTTCCGAAAATATTCAGCACGCGTTGAGTTGGATACCTCACCATCCAAAACAACCATTTGGGAGTGCTTGTCACCTAAGCGTGTTATAGCGTTTCCATATGCGGTTCTTGTCGCCTCTTTCTCTCCGGGTTGGTAATTAAATTCGCCGCTCGCACCGTTATCTAAAATGGGAAACGAGGCCGCTTGGGGCTTGCGTACCTCTCCGCGCAAGTCATCGTTGACTCGTGGCAATTGGCTTATGGCCTCCTGTAGTTGTTCATCATCGAGTGCTTTACCGTGCCATCCTTTTTCGTTTTCAAGGAAAGGGACGCCTTTGCCTTTAATCGTCTTCGCAATGATCATCGTCGGAGCGTCTTCATAAGTGGCGGCTTCCCTATAGGCATCACTTATTTGCCGAAGGTTGTGACCTTCGGGGACTACGATCGTGTTCCAACCAAAAGCCTCGAGTCGCTTCTCATACGTTTTCAGGTCGTAACCGAGCATCGTGGGCCCCCGCTGCCCAAGTCGATTGACATCAAGTATGCCAACCAAATTGTTCAGCTTATAGTGACTAGCAATTTCTATCGCTTCCCACTGAGAGCCTTCCGCCATTTCGCTATCGCCAATGAGCACAAACGTTCGGTAAGGTAGCTCATCAAGATATTTGGCGTTCATCGCCATCCCAACACCTACCGATAAACCTTGGCCCAGCGAGCCTGTTGCGGCCTCGGTGTAAGGGAACCTGGAAGTAGGATGGCCTTCCAAGATGCCATCAAATTTCCGATAGGTCATCAAGTCATCTTCGTCGAGTACGCCTGCTGCGCACCATAGCGAGTAGAAGAGAGGGGAGGCGTGTCCTTTCGAGAAAATCAGCCGGTCATTGTTACAGTGCTTCGGATCAAGCAGTTCATATCGGAAATTCCCGTCAAACATCAGCGCGACCATCAACTCCACTGCGGAAAGCGAAGACGTTGGGTGCCCAGATCCTGCCCTGTGGGTACAGTTAAGAATCCACTTGCGAATGTTGACTGAAAGTTGCTGCAACGAATCGAGTGATTGGGTCGACATGGATCATTCCTCGGGAATGGGAGTTTTGAAGTGCTATCTCCTTAGAGTAGAGGGGTATGCAATTTTTGTGCCCTATCAATGACACGCCTGGCCGTTAATCGGTTTCTGGCAGCAATGGAACAAAGCGAACTCCGCCGAAATCATCTTCTACGTAACGATCTTCGCCAATTTTACGAATTCGAATCAACTTCTGCGAATCCTGCCGAGGCCCCAGAGGAATGACCAGTCGTCCTCCGATCGCTAACTGGTCGAATAGAGCGTTGGGCACCCGATCTCCTCCGGCGGCAACGGCAATTGCGTCGTACGGTCCGTCGTCTGGCCATCCTTTCAGGCCGTCTCCAAAACGCATGTGAACATTGCGTTTCCCCAGCTTTCGGATTGTTTCAGCCGCCGTAATTGCTAAGTCGCCAATTCGTTCGACGGTAATTACTTCTTTGGCCAGCTGCCCTAAGACCGCAGCCGCGTAACCGCTACCGGTGCCTATCTCTAACACGCGATCACTTGGCTGAAGCTCCATTATCTGAGTCATCAGGGCAACAATCAGAGGCTGAGAGATCGTCTGCTTATGCGTCAGAGGTAATGCCGAGTCGGCATAGGCGTCGTCTCGAAACGAAGGCAAGACAAAGTCTTCACGCGGCACGTCGTGCATCGCTTGCAGCACGGCATGATCGGTGATGCCTCGATCTTTGAGGACACTTATCATTTCGTCACGTTGCTGATCAAGTGCCATGATGCACGCACCCACGGTGTCTCGGCGTAGATTTCCGTCGAAAAGAATTTCTAGTGCAAAGCAGCCAGAACCACTAGCAACACGAAGCTATCCGATACGGCCAACATTTTTTGACGTCGCTCTCTCTATAAGTCTCGCGCAAAACGCGAGCCAAGGCAAACGCATCAGACTGGAATTGGCTCGTTTCGATCAATGATCGAGAATGAACTCGTTGCTGTTCAAGAGTGCCCACCAGATATCCTGCAAGGCCGCCGATTCGTTGTTGCGAGTTTTAAGAATCTCGCTAATCGCGGAGGACTCCTGCTTGGTCGGCCGACGCGAGAGGGCCGCGAGGAACAGGTGTTCGACTTTATCGTGCGTGGACATTTTCGAGGCCGTGACCTTTTTCAGAACGGCTGCTTGCGCGTCGGTGGCCTGCTTCATTAAGCCTCCGTTCATCATTAACAGAGACTGCGTGATTCCCCCATCCAACGCAGACGTCTCGCTATCCTCATCATCTCCCATCTTTTGACTGACCTGCCCAAGCCAACTGTGGCGATCATCGACCGAAGCAACCATCGAGCGACTTCCGTCGGCTGAATTCTTAGCCAGCATTTGCAGTGAGTGAAATAACTGCTCTGCTTCCATCTGCCGAGAATAGTACCGAGCAAATAGCTGCCGCCCCGTGTCGGGACTATCGGCCAGATTCTCGTCGATTTGCCGACTAGACAGTCCGTAAGGCTGAGAGAGTGTAATCCAACGCATCAAACGTCGAAGATCAAAATTCGACTCCGCGAAGTGCTCGGAGAGCTGATCCAAAAGCTCGGGATGGGAAGCTGGGTTATGAGGGCCCATGTCATCGACCGGCTGCGTGAAACCAACACCGAAGAAATGCTGCCACATGCGATTTACGGTCGCCTTCGGAAATTGATCCGAATTGACGATCAGTTGAGCCAATTCTTGTCGACGGTCGACTTCCGAAACCTTACCCGAGTGGGGAATGGTGGTGCCATCCACAAACTGCGGATAGGCAACTTTCAAAAGGCCATTTGGCTGTTCGTAGTAGACTTCGCCGGAGTCGGAATCGCGGCTCTTGGTGAAGTCTTGGTCAAGGATCGCCAACTGCCCCGACTGGCGATCTTGGGCCAACTTGGTTTGGCGGAAAAAGGCATTCAAGCCCCAGAATTGCTGCTGGCTCCAGCCGGTGGTCGGATGGTTGTGGCACTCGGCACATTGAAGCTGTTGTCCGAGAAACGCCGTGCAGGTCTTGGCAGTAGCCAGTTTGGCATCGCCGTCGATCATGCTTACGAGAAAGTTCGTAGCCGGATTGAAGCTTTCACTTCCCGGACTGGTGGTACCGGTTGCGGTTAAGAGATCTTGAACGAGTAAGTTGTACGGAGTGTTATTCTCGATCTGCTTAGCCAGGTAGCCTTCGAGCGCGGAGCGATCTATAGGGCTCTCTTCACTCATGCCCCCGGCACGTCCCACGAGAATATTCGCGAAGCGAGCACTCCAAAACGAAGCGAACTCGACCTCGTATCTTTCGCCTGACATGATTTGATCGACAAGCCACTCGCGTTTGTTTTCGCGGCGCTGACTGATGAAGCGTTCAATCTCTTCGACCGTCGGAATTCGCCCGAGCAGTTGCAAATACGTACGACGAACGAACTCGTGATCGGTTGCCGCAGGCGATGGCTTTACATTTTCGGCCTGCCAAGCGGAAGCAATGGCCTCGTTGATTTGGCCCACGATCTGGCCGTCGGAAAGCTCCAAGCTGTCACGCGTTCTCGGCTTCACAAACCGAGGTGCCGCTTGTACCGCCAAAGCCGTTGCATCAACCGACTCGATTGCTTTAGGCATTTGTGGGGCAGGCTCGGGCATCGCTTGTGGAGGTGGAACGTCACTCGATTGCGGACCGTTATGGGAAGCGAGCTGCGGTTGTGGCTCCGTAGTCGCGTTGGTGTCGCGGGCGCCGGCCGACGGGGGTTTATCCCCGTCGGCGGCGAGCGGCGTGCCTTGCCCTGGCATAAGTTGCTGGTAGCTGATGTAAGCCACCCCACTGAGGACGACTAACAGACATAGACTAAGTGCAAGCGACCCAATGGCGGTTAAGAATCGCTGCCGCTGTAAACGACGCTTGGCTGTGCTTGTCTTTTGAGGAGGAGCTTCGGTCGTGGAATTTTCCGGCGAAGCTTGACCTGTGGCTGCGGACACCATCGAGAGTGGTGCTTTGGCACGACCATTGGTCCCCGAAGAACCATGGCTTTGCCGTTGCCGGTGAGCCTTGACGATGCGCGCAGTCAAATCCGGCACCTGCTGCTTGCCCAGCAGTTCCTCTAAGAGAGGATCGATGATCGGATCTTCGTGGTTCATGATTCGTTATTCAATTTGAACTCGATGCACTCGCGAAGTTGCTGCTTCGCCCGCTGCATCAGGTTTTTCGCTCCGTGCTCGCCAATCTGAAGTGAGTCGGCAATTTCTGTTCGCGACTTGTGATCTTGAAATCGCATTTGCAATGCCAAACGGGCACGCTCAGTAAGGCCGTCCAGGCACTCGTTCAATAAGCCCAACAGTTCGTCAGGCTTGCGATCGTCGGTCGCCACCCAAAACTGTTCCATGTTCTCGACCGATTGGATGTTGGTTTGCCGCCCCTCTTTGCGTCGGCGATCAATCAACAAATTGCGAGCTACCGTCCTCAAATACCCCCTGGTGGCGGCATCCGTTAGCTGCTCGAACGGCTTCTCAAGGACTTTTAAAAAAGTTTCCTGCGTCAGATCTTCCGCCTCCTGGGACGAACAACCCCAAGATCGCAAATAACGCCATACGCTAAGTTGATGCTGAGCAACAAGTTGCGCGACATCAACCGCAGGCAATTCGTGTTGCGGAAGGTCTTTCATTTAGTAAAAACGACAGCTAGAGGCTTAAAGTACTCAGAAACGAGTGTCAGTTAAGAACATTCGTGAAGCCCAGGGGTATCTGTTCCAGTCTATCTCGAAATGTTGAGAAAAGTCGCCAATAGGCCCCTCAAGCTGCGGAAGCGACTCACCGAATGGGGGCACAATCGGATGCTGTCAAATGGATGACTGCGACTGATAGCACGGGGAAACTTGAGGATTTTTTGCTCAGCTCATACATTTCCGGCAAATTCGTTTCGAATTGCCATTGCTGGAAATTCACGATCCCACGACATTGTCCCGGCGCTTTTCCGACCCCTTTCGACCAGGATGGCCGAACGTGAGAAGCGTAGAGTCTGCTCCCGGTGCAGACACGAGGCCCATAGACAGGGCCCAGCAAAGATTTCGCTCCAAGGAGGGATGCGATGAAGGCGGTTACCTCGCTCTTGTTACTGTTCGCGCTTACGGCGCCGTTGGCTGCTGCCGACGCGGTGCTTTACTGCTTCACGGCTGATTGGTGTGTGTATTGCCATCAGATGCAGCCGGTGATCGGCCGGATGCAACAGGCCGGCTTTCCTGTTCAAGTCATCAATCGTGATCAACAGCCGCAAATGGCCCAGCAGATGGGTGTCCGCGGCCTGCCATATTTCGTTCTCGTCTCGAACGACCAAATCGTCGATTCCGTCGAAGGTGCAACGTCGTTCGACCGCCTGGCAAAGATGTTCCACGCGGCCAAGCCGCCGATGAATGCGGCCCAAACCGCACCTCAATTAACCGCTGCCACGGGACTAGCCCGGGGCCAGTCGCCGCAGCCTTCGATGGGAATGCCTAATCAATCCAGCGTGCAGCCAGCGGTGTACGGACAGCCCATCGCCCAGACGCCTTCGCATGCTGGCGGCGACATACACGCCCAAGCGATGCAGGCCAGCGTCAAGCTGAAGATCAGCGATCCCGATGGCCACTCGTACGGTAGCGGTACCGTCGTTCATATCCAAGGCAACGAGGCATTGGTGCTGACCTGTGCTCACCTATTCCGAGATTCACAAGGGCAAGGACCTCTGGAAGTCATTACCTTCCAGCAATCCGAATCGGGCACAACCGTTCCTGGCAAGGTCCTAGTCTTTGATCTCGAACGGGACGTGGCCCTGGTCGCCATTCGCACGCAATCGCCGATTAAGCCGATGTCGGTCGCCCCACCCACACACCAGTTACAAGTAGGCCAAAAGGCGTTTAGCGTCGGCTGCGATAACGGGGGACCGCGTAATCTTTATCAAACACGGATCAACAGCGTAAATCGCTACGTTGGTCACGACAACGTACAGGCCGCCGGAGCCCCAACGGTAGGTCGCAGCGGTGGTGGGCTATTCAATCCCCAAGGCCAACTCGTTGGTATCTGCAACGCAGCTGACGACGAGGACAACGAAGGGATTTACGCAGCCATTCCAACCATTTATACCGTCATGAAACAGGCGAACCTCTCGCATCTGTTCGAGAACAACCAGAATGCAGGCCCAGTCCAACTGGCCTCGGCATCGCAGACGTCGGTAACCGGTCCAGCGCGATCTATTCCGGAAGCTCCGCAAAGCAATTTCCCTTCGAATCCCGCCGCTCGATCGGTGCCTGACATCTCTGCCGCAGCCGCTTCACCTCAAGGTGGCGTCGAGTCGATGCAAGGCCTGAGCGAAGTTGAACAAGAGATGTTGCGCTATCTGCGTGGACAGAAGGATGGAGCTGAGGTTACCGTCGTCCTTCGCTCGAAAGACAATCCAACCGCCCAGCCGGCGGTATTCACCTTGCCTGGCAGTCCTTCGCCGGAATTTATGCGTCAAGCATCTCAAAACTCTGGGCGTCCTGGGCCCATTATGCGTGGACAAAGCCGCTAATTGAACGCTGCATGCAGAGTCTCTCTTGTAGCAGTTAAAACGAATATTCAGATCGAAAGCACGGCAAATTAATAATTGCGGCAGCATTCGGCAAGCCATCGGCAACTATGCCTAGATGAATCGTATGCTTTAGGCGTGGGGTGGTATGCCTCCGTTGCGTCGGCATAGGTTTCATTTGTGGATAAGCCGTGTTTATCTTCTTGTTGTTCGCCATAATCAATCTGACAATCGGCTTTGGAGCTGCAATCTTATTGGGCTACGGACCGCAGCCTTGGTACGCATTGTTTCTGCCCTCCGATAGAGATTGCCGCGTCCAGATCGACGCGATCGACTCAAAAGAAGAGGAAACCAAGAAACCGCAACCCATTGCGAAACCTGAAGAGCCGGCGGCCTCTCCAAAAACCGCTGAGCCAGAACCCAACATTGTGAATCAGCCGTTTCCGGAAATCAACGAACCGGAAGATATGCCGATCGTCCCGCAGCCGGTGGCCGAAGAAAAGCCTGGGGTGAATGAAGAAGAAGAGTCGGTCGAGCCCGTTGCTGAGCAAGCACCAACAGAACCTTCCAGCGAAATCCCTTCCGAATCGGACGAAGATAACGAGCTTGAGAAGTACTTAGCCGGTCACAAGAAGGAGCCGGAAGAGAACACCAAAGCAGACCCTGAGGTCGAGGAGACTTCTGAGATCGCTTCTACCGACGACATCGAATCAATGTTCGCGGCTTCGCAAGAATCCGAAGACGAGGAAAAGACCTCGGTAAACGCGACTACCCAAGAGGATGTAGAAGAGAGCGACGAGTTGGACGATAAACCGCTCGACCAAGATGACATCGCCGCTTTGTTTAACAGCTAGAACCACCCACATCTTCTTAGCGGAAGATTTCCTTTTCGTGGAAATCTCCTTCCGGGCTCATTCCCTTCTTAAGCGCTTCACGCATCAGGTCTTCTCCCTCACCACGCAGGGCAAACACCGGAAAGCCAGGGCTGACGTACTGGTTCCAATAGCGTTCGTAGACCTCGACCGACTCTTTGTTCTTCGCTAGCAAGCTGGGCACCGCGTGCACCGTCACCGTCTTGTCTTCACTCTTCTCGAAGTACTGTCCAAGCACACTTGGCAACATGCGCGACAGCCAATTGGTTCGCACGAACTTAAGCTTGCGAGGAATGATGTAGCGAGGACGATTTAGCGGTCCCAATGCTTCGTGCAGAGCCTTAACGAAAAGACGGCTATCGGCGTCGCTGGCATCTTCGAGCAAAACACGCACGTACCCGCCGGCCCGAGACTTCGCCACGACTTCCGGTGGCGACTTTATTACATTCAACTCCACCATCGTACGTGCGATCGCTTCACCAATCGCCTGGACGAGCGACTCACTCGACCATGGTTCTTTAGTCCCAGCAAACGGCGGAAAGCCACCGGTCTCGCGTGCGGAACCCTTGATCCGCATTTCCAGCGTGTGATTCGGGCTTCCTTCGTAAGGAGTCCCAATCTGCCATAGATCGCGGGTCTCGCTGCGTAGCGTGACACGCGAAAGCATATCGCGATTCAAATCTCGGACCGAACCCTCCAAAAGCTCGGGACGCAAATCGGTCAGTGCAGGGTGGACGTGTCCCACGCCTTTTTCAATCACCGCATCGTCCGTCACGCCGAAGATATTCAGATGCTTTTTGATAAAACGGGCATAATCATCCAACCCCTTGCTGAATTCCGGTGCAAGGCAAACCACATCCCAGTTGTTGGCCAGTTTCTCTGGTACCTGGGGGTCGAGCCGAAACGATCGCCCGCGAAGCTGCCGCACCGTCATGCTCGTGGTAACGGTTGTCAGGTCAATCAAAACATTGATCTTGTTTGCGTCCCAGCCTTCTCCCAACAGCCCTCGCGTGCCAACCAGGCACTTCGTCAGACCACGTTGAAACAAGTCGGTAATCATCTCGACATACACACGAGGACACCAATCGCGACCGCTGCCCGAGACAACGTGAAATCCGACTTCGGCATTGAACGTTAGCGTCGCATCGTAGCCGGCATCGGACAGCCACTCTTTGGCCGCGGCCTCGAACTTTTCAGACAGATCGTCATCTATCAGAACACTCGATCCTGTTACCAATATCGGATCGAGTTCATCTAATTTCGGATCGTTGACCAATACCCGAAATGCCGCGATTGCCCCACCAGCTTCACTGCTGAGCAGATGCTCGACTTCGGATATCGTGGCTGAGGTCTTCTCGAAGTCGGTCACCACGACCGCGCGGATGGCATCCCCCAGAGCCGCCATTTCGGCCATGAGGATCGGCTGCAAGGCCTTCGCCTTTTCGCTCGAATAGGCAAGCACGCGTCCCACCGGCGAGGCACATGCCTGGCAACCTGTTTCGGTGATCTGTACGCCCAACATCCGCAGGCCAGTGATCACTTTCTCGGCCAAAGCGCGATCCTCGGCATTGGCCGAACGTCGCAGACCGTGGCGTACGTACCGATCGAGTACCGGAATGATGACCGGGATCTGTGGAACTTCGTCGATAGGGACTTCCAGCACAACCGGCGGCACTTCCGTGGGCAATTCCACCTGACGCGTCTGCAGAAACACACGAGCCGCGTCCGCAAAATCGGGGTCGCGACGATGAAAGGAAGACCATGTTTTAAACGTGCTCGTCGCGTGCCTGCGTGTTTCTAGCGTTTGCACCAACCATGGGACTAACGCCTTCACACGGGGAGCTTCGTCGCGGGTCGCTGATTCTACCGGTGGAACTGGCACCGGAGGCGCTGCCGGTTCAACTTCGCCTTCCGGAATTAGATCTGCGAAAGGGTCTTCTTCTGCCTCGTAGACCGCATCGGTTCCACCCATGTGGTGCAATTGCAGTTCGTCTGCTTCTGTCTCATCCAATTCTTGTTCTTCCACGGGGAGAACTTCCGAGACAGGTTCTTCGTGTCCGTTGTCCGCAGGCTTGGTGGTTACCTCCTGTAGGATCTCTTCTAAATGATCGTCGGCCTGGGCGACAAAGCGCAGTTCGGCCTCAGATGGACGGACGAAGTAAACCAGGTCCTGATACGGTGCGAGAAAGCCATCGCGAACAACCGCCGGAACGGGAACATCGTGATCGATTGGCCCGAGGAACTCTTGGTAACGCTCGAAGTCGGCAGGGATCTTTCCATCGCCGTCCGGGGGTGTCGCCGTGAGACCCACTACGATTGGATCGTCGAGGTAGTGCATCGCGTCGGAAAGTACCCGTCCCCAATGTCCCACTAAGTGATGACATTCGTCCAGGATCAGCATGCCCACCCCTTCGTCGCGGAGTCGCTGCCAGGTTCTTAAGCACGACTGATGGAGCATCTCGAACGATTCGCCGGCCAGGCCTGCTTCGTCACGAACGCTTTTACGATAGGCGGACAGCCGCTGGTCATAGTAGTCGCGATTGTGTTTCTTCAGATCGCGAATCCAAACCTTTGCCTCGGCTGGATCTTGGGCCTGTCCTTTCGAGATCAGGCGATCTTCCCACAGCGACATGGCCGCGTGATCGAGCCCCTCGTCACCACGCCGTGGCAGCGTGACGGCCTGATAGGTAAGCGAGGTCAGCAGTTTCGGCTCGTCCGGGGAGGTGCTGACCAGCATCGACATAGGTCGATCGGTCTCGAATAGATCGGTCCTGGCCGCCCACTGCGATTGAATGGCCGAGTTCGGACTCAACACCAAAGCAGGCCGCTTGATCAGCTCAGCCCAAAGATAGAGCCCGACGACCGTCTTTCCCGACCCCGGCGGGGCGACAATGTGCAGTTGCCGCTCCCCCCGCGATAGCTGCTCTTTGGCGACATCGCGGACCTGAACTTGCGAGGGGCGCAACTGGCCGCGGAATTTAATCGTCGGGAATGAATCGCTCGGCGTCATATCGCTTCCAGCCCAAGATGAGAAACACAGGTGACTCGGCTATTCTCATTGCTTTGGCTGAGATGTTGAAGAGGGCTCCGGCAATTGTTCCTTCAATTGAGTATGAATCGAATGCCGCGAGACGTGCTAACTACCATCAATTGACATCATCCCTTGTACTTGCTGCTTGCTTCCTTCCGGGAAGAAATGGACCGATCCGTCGGCCATCGCGGCTTGAATTCCGCCGAAGTATTGATCGTCGAAATTCTTCGATGTCAGTGCCTGGGGCGAGATATCGACAGGTTTGTTCCACGGAACCGGGGTGGTCGTGTCTTCGACTACCATAATGACATTCGAAGTCCCGACAACGATCTCTGAAAACGGTTTCGACTGATCGGTTCCCAATACGGTCTTAGGCCCCGATATAGCGACGTAAGTTGTTCGCTCCTCCAGGTCATTGGCCCCCAAGGCCGGGCTGACATAGGCCCCCGGCATGGTCCCACAGGCCTGCATATTGGCCGGGCTATCCCATGGCTGCGAGAAGTCGTACTGATCGTAAATATAATGGGATTCCGTAAACGGCAGAATCAATACCCGCCACGAGTGCATCGGCTTACCATCTTCATCCGGAATATAAGCCGGCGGGAACGTACCGTACGTATCGTGATAGTTGTGCAGAGCGAGGGCTATTTGCTTCAGGTTATTTCTGGACTGCATCCGCTGAGCCGCCATGCGAGCCTGACTGACTGCCGGCAACAGAATCGCTACCGCGAGGCCTGTGCACATAAGCCCCATCACCACCACAATAACCAGCACGACAATGATGATCACTTTGGCATTGCCACGACGAAACGAATGCATGATGGAATTCCTGAGAGAGAAAAGATGCGGGAGTTAGCGTTTGCCCGGATCCTCGGCGGCGGCGACTTCCTCGCAGAGAAGCTCGTTCCGGAATTGCGATTGATTCTTAGCATCAAGCACACGCACCGAACCGTCACCCAACAACACCGGGCATTTCGAATCGCCATTCTGGTCGATTGGGGGCTGAGCAATCAACTCAAAAGGGCTAATATCTTCCGGTTTCGTCCATATCACAGGCCTACCGACATGCTCGACGACAAGGGACGCTTCGCCCAGCAAGCACGGGACCTCATCCAGGATGCCACCCTTGTGAGCGAGCATTAGCGTCCGCTGTTCAGCGGGATCGACAACCGCCAAATACGTGGTCACACCTAGCTGCGCGGACGGACCAAGAAATGGGCTTTCCAGCGGATACGGAACCTGCTCAGCCAAGGGCCCGTTTGTCTTGCTATCCCACGGCTGCGAAAGATCGAACTGGTCGTAAAGGTTCTTTTGCTCGATAAACGGCAAGATGAGTACCCGCCATGAATAGAGCGGCTGACCGTCGGCATCGGTCACCACAGCTGGAGGCAGGCAGTCGTACGTATCATGATATGATTGAAGCGCGTAGCCGATATTATTCATCTGGTTCATCGACTGATCGATCCGCGAATTAATGCGAGGCTGTGAGGTGATTGGTGGAAGCAACAGGCCTAGTAGGACCGCGATGATAAAAATAATCACCAATACTTCGGTAACCGTCAGCTTCCACCATTGCTTGGACTCCGGCTCTTTAACAAAGGCCTGAGGACTATCGAACGGACTGGGCTCGGTCATGGCTATTGCTCTCCCACTCGCTCATCTTCGCAGTAGATCAGCCCGACCAACTCGCTACGGTTCTGCTCGCCAATGAATCGGACTCTGCCGTCCCCATTGAGAATCAGAATTCCGTGCATTTCGTTTTCACCAATCGGAGTCAGGGCCAGCAGGTCCAGCGGGGCAATGTCTTCCGGCTTGGTCCATTCGACCAGGCGGCTTGGATCGCCGATGGCCATAACGCTATTGCTCAGACCATCTGAGACATCCTTAAAAGGCCGTCCCTCTGTGGGACGAAGCACAGTTCTCTGCTCGTGCGTATCGACAACCGCGCGATAAGGCGTCTTTCCTTCTTCTTCGGTAGAACCCGAGGAAAAGGGACTCGCATAGACGGTCGGCATCTTATCGAGCAACGCTCGGTTGTGATCACTCCACCAAGGCTTTTCCAAATCGAACTGCTCGTATAACTCTTTCTCTTCCAGGAAGGGGAGCAGGAGCACACGCCAGGAGTAAAGAGGCTCGCCTTCCGCATTCACCACGTAGGCAGGAGGAAGCATGTCGTAGGTGTCGTGGTAATTGTGAAGGGCTAATCCAATGCTTTTGAGACGATTCTGGGTAGCGTACCGCCGTGCTACGGTGCGAGACCTGGAAAAGTTTGGCAAAACCAACATGACAATCAAAAACAATAAGATGGCAACGACACAAAGGGCTGCCATCAGCTTTCCATGACGCGGTAATTTACTTCGCGATAATCGCACGATCGGCATGTTCTAATTCTCCGGCACACGGCTATCATCCGCGTAAAGCAGCGGTAGAACCTCTTCTTCGGTTGGGTCTTTGAATTCACGAACGGATCCGTCCGCAAACCCGATCAAGAAGAACTTACTTGACCACTGGCCATGGTCGAGTGTCTGTAGATACTCGCTAGGTGTGATCTCTTCCGGCTTTGTCCAAATCACCGGGTCGGTAAGATCTTCCACGACGATGGCTGTACTACTTAAGCCGTCCTTGAACTTAGCGAACGTTAACTCCTCGCCTTGCTTCGGCCAGGCCGTGTTCCACTGTGGGTCATCGCTGACGATCGCCTTGTAAGGAGTTTTGCCTTGCTTAGCTGTAGCACGATCATAACGCGAAGCCAATATGTGAGGCATCTGCTTCACCAACGGAAGATTTTCGGGACTGTCCCAGGGCTTGGTGAGGTCGAACTTCTCGAACAGTTTCTGCTCGTCCAATTGCGGCAATAAGAGAACCCGCCAGGAGAGAAGCGGGCGGCCATCCTCATCGACAATCGCCACCGGCGGAACGCGATTGTGTGGATCAGCGTTTGCTTTCAACTGATAGACCAAGCCGATGTGCTTTAAATCGCTAATCACTTCGAAACGGTGTGTTGCTTCTGGATGCTGGCCCATGCCTAGTAAAAACAAGCCAACACAGATCACGGCTATTGCCAGGATGCCTACGGCCACCCAGAGGATATTCCGTTCCTCACTAGAGTTTGGCTGAGGAATTTGCCCAGAGCGATGTGTCGATTCCATCATGCAAACAAGCCGCCCAATAGAAGAGCAGGGTGGGGGAGATAAGTCTCCCTCGATTGTCCCGGGCTTCTGCGATGCTTGCAATCAATTGGAAGACCTCTTGCCTCCTGGCGAGATGAGCGGTTTGCATCGGTAGTCCGGCCGCACAATCGCCACACCCGGCCCGACCTGACCGACTGCGATAAGAAATCTAATTAGCAAAGCAGTATCAATCACCCTCAGCGGCACAGCATTCGATAACTCTAACACCTGGGCAAGGTGGGGATCTTCTCAGGTGGTTAAGGTTTGCGAACATCGTAAGTGAACATGACGCACGTTTTCGTACGATAGTTCAGTTGAGAGTCCGTCTTTCTTACCAAAGTGGATGGTACGGCAAGAATCCAGGGAACGCTTCTCCTCTGGACCAGGGTTAAGTTCTGATGACCCTTTCTTGTACGACCAATAGCTTTTGGTAAGAAAGACGGACTTTCAGCGTTTCTTGGAAGCCGGTTTGAGGAACAGCGACGACTCGCCGCGAATGACGAAGTTACGGCTCCGTGATCAAAACTCCTTTGAAATAAGGGGTTACGGAAAACATATCCCTTTGCTTCGGGTCGCGCTATAATGGTGGGAGTGCTTTCACTTCCGCTGATTCCTTCCTACCCTCCGCTTCATGGCTGCTTCTGACGTCCCAGAATTAACCGATGGCGAGATCCTCTCGGCCGTATTGGCAGGAGATGCGGATCGGTATGCCGTCATCGTGAAGCGTTATCGCCGGGCCTTACTGAACCTGGCTTACAGCTACCTGGGAGACTCTCAGTCGGCCGAGGATGCTGTTCAGGAAGCGTTTCTTAATAGCTTTAAGTGGCTGCACACGTACGACTCGCGGTATAGCTTCCGCACCTGGCTATGGCGAATTCTGTTGAATGTGTGCCACCGAATTCGCGAGAAGGGGAAGAAGCTACCGGTCACCTCCACCAAGCTTCAGGCTGGCCAAACCGAGGATTGTCCCTCGCCGTTAGAGAAGGAAGTCCCGTGTCAGGCCCTCGTTGGCCTGATCGACCGAGAACGCCGCAGCCAGGTGCTGGGGCTGCTCGATAAGCTGACGCCCATTCAAGCTGAAGCGATTCGCCTGCGATTCTTTGGCGAAATGAAATTTCAGGAAGTTGCCGATGCCCAGGGAATCGGCCTGCCAGCAGCTAAGGCTCGCGTCCGCAACGGATTGTTACAACTAGCGAAATTGATCCAGAACACTTGCCAAGAGCTTTCCGAGGAACACGTTCGATGATTCAATCGCACCATCTTCCCACCTGCGACGACGTGTTCGATGTGCTTACCCGGGGTCCGTTTCCTACCGGCCAGCACGAGACCGACATGCCGATTCAACGGCACCTGACTGTTTGCCATAGCTGCCGAGACCTGGCAGAAGCACTGCGTCCAGCAACCGATTTGCTAGGCAATGGCCAAGCCGCTGCCGCTGAAGAAGATTTCGCGCTGCCGGTCTTCTTGGCCGACGATAGCACTTCCAGCCAGCGTTGCATCACCGATCAGCCTGAGCGATCGACTACCGATATCGTGGCCGCCGTGCGGGCGCCGCTAATTGCTTTGGCGATGTGCCTGATGATTGTGTTGGCGGTTCAGGGAAACTGGTCGCACGGTTCGAGCGGCTCTGGTAATTCCCATTCAGCAACCGATAGCTACGCTACCACTGGCCCTAGTGGCGGTGCGAATCTGGCCGACCTTGTCGCGGGTCCTACCACGTGTTCGCTCATTTCGGTTGACGCCGCAAGCGAGAACCAAGGGACCGATGCCGAGCTTCTTTCCAACCTTGCCGAGCAAAAGTTCACGTCAGCGCATTGCTGCAGCCAGTGCCATCATGCCGAATCAGAGAAGGGGAAACCGTCTAAGGCGGTCCCGCTCAAGGGGCCACATATGCTGGCCTTAGTAAACCGCTGCAAGCACTGCCACGCAAAGTAATGTGCTTGGCAACTTTATCTATTTCAGAGAACGATCTAGCGACTAGGTGCCGCTAGGCCGATAAGCAGGGGCAGGCACTCGTTTCAAGCGACGCTGCATCCAAGAGATTGCCAGACCGCCGAATATGCCTAACAGGGCACCCGCCGACAAACCGCCTGCTTGCCAAAGAAGGTTGCTGCCCATCAATACGGCGAGCCCTGATCCGATGGCCAAGCCAACGCCAGCGCCGATATAAAAACCGAGCTGAATAGTCTGTTTCACCGAATTTCGCGGTGATGTGGCAATAGAGGATGAGCCAGTGTCGATCACGAGCGACGTTCTGCCTGATTTCTTGAGTCTGTTCCGGGGAGAATCTCTAATATCGTGATGGAAAGATACCAATTCCACAATAGGGGAGCAAACGGTATTTTAGGGAGCGTTATCGAATCTTAACGCTCAAAGCCTTCTGCGGGAGTTAAAGGCCACAAAGATCAACCCCCTCGCAGGGGCCGGTTTGCTTGCAAAATATTGGCCAACCCCAGAAGGTTCTCTTTCTAGAACGGATGAGCGATGCCATTAGCGATCACGGCATCGTCTTCGTCGACACCGGCAGCAACCTGGCCTTTGTCGTTGAGGAAGTAATGCTTCATCGAGCTTGGCAGATCTTCCAAACTGATGAATTCGACGTGACCATCATCGAACAGGATGTTGAAGCGTCCGTCCTCGTGGCCCTGTGGGGCGATTTGCCCATCTTGAACGATCACGGTATCCGAAGCGACCGGGTAGCTGGAGCGACCTTTCATCAGAGGAGCTTGCAACTCTCCATCGCGAAGGTTCCCAAGATTGTAGTTATAAACCGTTGCCAAGCCCTGCTGCAGTCTTTCGACGTCTGACTCAGGTGCATTCAACAACTGCTCGACGGTTGGCAATTGCTGTGGCTGGGAGAGATTCTGCAACGATTCGGCACAGCGCACCACTTCTGGGTGTTTCAAGTAGCCGTCATTGAGAAGTCGAGGAGCAAAAGCCCCAGCGACCGATAGTGGTC
Organism: Bremerella alba; assembly: GCF_013618625.1. Classification (NCBI taxonomy): domain Bacteria; kingdom Pseudomonadati; phylum Planctomycetota; class Planctomycetia; order Pirellulales; family Pirellulaceae; genus Bremerella; species Bremerella alba. The sequence continues at coordinate 400,238 of NZ_JABRWO010000004.1, forward strand.
CGGCCGAGGCCACGGCAGGGTAGCGTTTTTCTGCGTTGCCGGTAGCAAACTCTTGCAGAGCAAACCCGACCTGGCGGAGATTGTTTTCACATTGAAGCCGCGTTGCGAGCATACGCGAGCTGGCCAACGCAGGGAAAAAGATTGCCACAGCGGCAACGCATGCTCCGATGGCTACCATCATATCCATCATGGTGAAGCTTGGATTACCACCGGCGATCGCTTCAAAAGGCTGCTTCTCCCGGAGAGTCGGCGCATTTTCGTGTTCGGGAATCGATGGATCGAGAATCTCGGCAAAAAGGCCAGGACTCTCCAAAAGCGCACATGTTCGTGTGGCAAGTCCGACCGGTGGGGCAGCCTCGTCGAGGCCATCGGACATCAGGTTCAGGTGGGTTCGAAGATGTTCAATTTCGTCTGCAGCGCGAGGGTCTTCAGCAATTTGCTGTTCAACCGAGGCGTGCTCGTTTTCATCGAGGGCTCCCATCAGGTAGCCCAACCAGTGCTCACGCGTCATCGTCATCTGGGGTATAAACTTCGTTCCATGCTTCGGTTAACTTCTGCACTGCAGTGTGCAGACGGCTCTTCACCGTACCGACCGGAATTTCCAAGATGTCCGCAGCTTCGCGGTACTTCAAACCTTGGTAGTAGACCAGCACTACGGCGGTCTTTAACGATTCCGGCAGTTGCTGAACGGCATCGCGCATTACACGTTGACGTTCAAAATCGTCCATCTGTGCCATCGGACCTGGCTCGGCACTTACCAACAAATCGACCAGCGAACCGGTCTCTTGTTGTTCGGTACTCGTACCAGCGCGGTCTAAGCTAACCATCTTGTGGCGCTTTGTCTTGCGCTGAGCATCAATTGCCTGATTGGTGGCAATCGTATACAGCCAGGGGCGAAAACGACGTCCTTCCTCGAAGGTATCGCACTTCAGGTGCACTTGCAGGAAGGCAGCCTGAAACACATCCTCCGCCATTTCGGGGTCACCCAAGTACCGCCGCAGATAGTTAAACAGTTCACGTTCATAACGTTGAACCAACTTCTGGAAGTACTCTCGATTCCCCGAATCTCGGTACGCCAACAGCAAATCCTCATCGGATTTGGGTTGAACGAGCGATGGTTCGGAATAACTCGACGTCATTTCAAGTGTGGCAGTTGTCATTTCTACGAAGATTCCCAGCAATGGTTCGAAATCCGTTTCCTGATGGGAGCAATCTTCATACAAACCTTTGAAAAGGCTTGTCGAAGATGCCGTCCGACCATCGCCGTGATCCGTATTCTAGCACGCTTGCACCAGGGAAAGTGGTTTACGTGTGGAGATGGTCGAGAATTGACAGCCCCATGACAGGCTCATAAACTCGATCTACCCCTAAAGCAACGCCCGTGCCGAAAGAGAAAAAATGGACGATAGAAAATACAAATGGGCCGTTGCTGGCGACGTTAACGCCTTCTTTGGCTTGATGTTAGACAACATCGCCGATCTTTTGCTGACGATCGGCTTGCTAGCGGCTGTCTTTAACTTTCCTACAACATTCGCCATTGGACACATGGTGCCAGGTACGGCGATTGGGGTGTTGGTAGGCGACCTGATCTTCTTCTGGATGGCCTTGAATCTGGCGAAAAGGAGCGGCCGTAACGACGTAACTGCCATGCCTTTAGGGCTCGACACGCCGAGCACCTTCGGAATGGTGTTTTTCGTTTTGGGACCGTCGTTTGCCCTGGGAGTCCAGGAATTACAACTGACAGCAGAAGAGGCTGCTATCCGTACGTGGCATATTGGCATTTGGTCCATTGTCTTGTCCGGAATTTTCAAATCCTTTTTCGCGTTCAGCTCAAGTTGGATACGCAAGGTGATTCCTCGTGCAGGTCTACTCGGATCGCTCGCGGCAATTGCCCTGGTGCTCATTAGCTTTCTGCCATTTATCGAAGCGCTGCACTTTCCGATTGTTGGCATGACCGCTCTGTCGATCGTATTGGTCACGCTCGTGGCACACATTCGCCTGCCATGGAAAATCCCCGGCGCGCTTGCGGCGCTCGTCGTTTCCGGTGCCGTCTATTACCTCATGCATGGGTTGGGCCTCTTAGGAGTTACGCCGGAGCCGATGGACTTCCAACCTGCCGACGCGTTGCTTCCGATGGACTGGTTAGCCGTATTCCGCTTCGAATGGCTGACGGTCGCGAAGTTTAATGAAGCAGCTCAGTACTTACCGATTGTCATCCCGTTTGCCTTGGCGACGGTGATTGGCGGAATCGATTGCGTGGAGAGCGCTGCCGCAGCGGGAGACGAATACGACACCAATCGCATCATCGGCGCCGAAGCCATCGCGACCCTGGTCGCTGGTCTCTGCGGGGGCGTGATCCAAACGACACCTTATATCGGTCATCCGGCCTACAAAGCGATGGGAGGTCGGGCCGCATATACTTTGGCAACGGCTCTCTTCGTGGGTGGGGCAGGGGTGCTTGGCTATTTCGGGTTTCTGTACTGGGCGATTCCCAAGCCCACGGTCTTTCCGATCCTCGTTTTTATCGGGCTCGAGATCACCTCGCAAAGCTTTCAAGCAACACCCAAGCGGCACTACCCTGCCGTTTCGATCGCTTGCATCCCGGCCTTGGCTGCATTGGTGCTAATCTTTGCGGGTGATTTGCAGGGAACCTATACGGGGCTTTCCTATCAAATGCAGGGTGAAGTCGCCGCGATGGTCGACGCAGGGCAAATCGATGCCGAAGCTGCGCAAAAGCTAAATGACCTAACGCTTCAGTTGCGTGAATACAGTCAGGGAAACATCCAAACACCACCGGACGAACAGGGGCATACTCACCCAGCTGGGATCGCCGTGAAGATGCAAACCCTACAAATGCTGGCCGGCGGTTTTATTCTGACGAGTATGCTATGGGCCACGATCCTGGCCTACATCATTGATCGTCGCCTGTACACGGCGGCGACTTTCGCGTTGGCTTGTGCTGCGTTTAGCCTGTTCGGCATGATTCACTCGCCTTTTCCAAGTGGTAAGCTGGTGCTAGGTTGGCATGTGCCAGACCTACCCAGTGCGGCCGCTGGACAAGGTCCGATCTACATGATGTGGGCCTACGTCTGCATGGCGGTCGTTTTGTCCGTGTGTGGCCTATGGCAACATGCATCCCCTCCGCGCGAATACCCCCAGCACGAAACAGAAAGCTAGTTCAATGCTCGAACGCATTCTTGAACCTGAAGTAATGGACACGCCGCAGGAAGCCATGCTCTATGACGACATGGACCATAACGCGGTCAACGAGGCGTTCGTCAATGATCTCATTTCATTTCTCGGAATCCATCCCGATATTGAAGCCGAGATGATCGACATTCTCGATGTCGGTACCGGCACTGCCCGCATTCCAATAATCCTGGCCGACCGCATCCCGCAGTGTCGCATCATGGGCGGCGACGCATCGATCGCCATGCTGGACGTAGCAAAGATCAACATCGATATTGCCGGCCTGCTAGATCGTGTTCAATTGGTTCGATTCGACGCGAAGCAGTGCGACTACGAAGACGGCTTCTTTACCGGCGTGATGTCCAATACCATCATCCATCACATCCCTGAACCGCTTGCCGTGCTGCAGGAAAGCGTGCGTCTAGCGGCCCCAGGCGGCTGGCTCTTCTTCCGTGATCTTGTACGGCCCGAGACGGACGAGCAGCTCCAACAACTCGTCGCAACCTATTGCGGCAACGAGCCGGAGCCCGCACAAAAACTATTTGGCGATTCGCTTCATGCGGCTCTTTCGCTATCAGATATCCGCGAGATGGTGGCTTCGCTAGGATTCGGCTCGGAAACCGTCCAGCTTACCTCGGATCGACACTGGACGTGGGCAGCCCAAAAGCCGGAATAATCTGCATATTCGGCAACTTATTCCCTAAGTCGTCAAAGCTTCTATCAATTCCATCACGAGAATTGTCCGTTCTCTTCCAACAGCAACTACGATCTAACTCGTAGTGCGTGGTATTGCGGTTTAACGTGGTGATTTTCCAGCGGGAAGATCGCGAGAATCGCAATGCGTACCTTACTCTGGAAGAACCATGGCAACCGATTGCCCCTCGAGCGACCCCATTGCCTTTCCAGGTTCGCTCTCTCACGAAGCTCAACCACTCAGAGTCGAAGTCGTCACCGAGGTCGATTCTGGGTCGTCACTTTTCGTGGAGTGGGAACGCCTGGCCGGACAACGTCTGTTTCTAGCCCCACGCTGGCTGCTCACTTGGTGGAAGCACTATCGCCGGCCTGGCAGTGATCTGCAGATTGTCACCGTGCGAGAAAATGCTGGTTGGCTGATTGGTCTGGCTCCGTGGTATCGCCGTCGAACCTGGTGGGGTGGTGACGAGATTCATCTGCTCGGCTCCGGAGAAGTCTGTAGCGATTACCTTTCCGTGCTGGCCAAGCCCAGCGAAGAAAACCAAGTCATCCACACGTTAGCCGATTTTATTCCGCAACAATTTGCCGGAATCGATCGCTTTTTCTTCGAAGGTCTCGACGCGTCAGACGTGGTCATGCATCACCTAGCCAGTGCGATGCAAAACCGGCAATACGAAGTGAAGAGACTGCCGCTTCTAGATAGCTACCGACTCGCGCTTCCGGCGACATGGGAAGAGTGGGTTTCGCAGCTCTCTCGATCGCGCCGCCATCGGGTTCGCCAACTATGGCGTAATCAGTTCGACACCGGCAAAGCCACCATTCATATCTCAGACGAAACGACCCTGGAACAAGGGTTCTCGATCCTCGTCGATCTCCATCAAAAACGCCGCAACCAGATGGGGCAGCCTGGCTGTTTCGCATCGAAGCGATTTCATGGTTTCCTCAAGGAGGCCGCGCACGAACACCTCGATTCGGGTCAGCTACGCCTACAATGGATTGAACTCGAAGGGCGACCGGTCGCTGTCGAATTAGATCTGGAAGAAGGAGATACCTGCCTGCACTATTGCAGCGGTATCGCGATCGATTGCGAGTATGCCCGTCCAGGCTGGCTCGGCATCACTGCCGCGATCCGTCATGCCATCGATTCCGGAAAGACGACCTTTGATTTTCTTCGAGGGGATGAAGATTACAAAAGCCACTGGCGCGGACAACCGGTTCCGATGGTAAATCTGGAATTCGTCCCCCCAAAAATCAGTGCCAGACTCCGTTCGCAAGTTCGTGAAGTGGTACGCATGGCCAAGCAGCAGGCCAAACGCATTCTGCGGAGGTCGTCAAAACCGTTACAAACCGAAGGCCATTCATCGGACGAAGGCTAAACACTCGATGAGAAGGTTAAGCTCGACAGCTAGCACTTTCGAATCGAGACATTTGCCATGAGACAAAAGGCCTGGGCCATTCACTTCGTTTACGCCGGCATCTTCCTATTGCTGGCCGGTGGCCAAATGTACGCCGTTGAGTCGTTTCAACTGACGCCTTCTGCAACGAAGTTCCTGGCCCATAATGTCGGCCCTGGTCCAGAGACACCCCGAGGTGCTCTTAATCACCTTATGGTCAACAGCGGAGCGGATGTTCGGGAAACGATCAGCCCACCAAGCTGGATTGCTTGGGCAGCACTTAGTGCCGGCACCGTAATGGCCGTGCATGGAGGACTGCTGATTGCTCGAAAGAAGTAAACGAGCACCGATCTTCTTCGTATACTTGAGGCTCTCATTGGAATGTGACCTCGGCTAGGGAATGACTTACGATGAAGCTTTCGCCGGAAGAACTTGCCCAGCAGCATACCGACGAAGCCATTGCGGCACGTATCGCTGGGCCATCGGTCGAGGAATTCGCCGGCGACTTTGTCCTAGGGGGCGTCGACGGAACGATCACCACGTTCGCGATTGTGGCAGGGGTAGCCGGTGCCAGTTACGGCGTCACAGTAGCCATCGTTCTAGGATTCGCTAACCTGCTGGCCGATGGTTTCAGCATGGCCGTCAGCAATTACCTGAAGGCCCGTAGCGATCAGATGCAATTGAAGAAGTATCGTCAGATCGAGAATATCCACATCAAGGAAGTTCCAGATCGCGAACGGGAAGAGATTCGGCAGATCTTTGCCGCCAAAGGTTTCGAAGGCGACCTCTTAGAACAAGTCGTACAAACGATCTGCGAGGACCGTCAGCGCTGGGTCGACACGATGCTGGTCGAAGAATGGGGCCTTCGCTTGCAACCTCCATCCCCCTGGAAATCTGGTCTGGTGACCTTTGCTGGGTTTGTGCTTTGCGGCTCGATCCCACTGGCTCCGTTGCCGCTGATTCATTTCGGACTGGATGCCGCGACAATCTTTCTTTCCAGCGCTATTCTTACTGTCATCGCGTTCGCGCTGATTGGTGTCTTCCGTGCTCGCGTCCTACAAGCGGGTCCATTGGCTTCTGTCATCGAGACGGTCGCCACCGGTGGGGTCGCCGCAGCGATTGCTTACGGGGTCGGAATTTTACTAGATCAACTGGCCGGCTCCCCTGCAATGTAGCGACAGACCAGTGACTTAAAAGTGTCGCAATTATCGAGAACCGCAGCAGGATCTGTTTGCCAAGTACTCGCCCAGTCGCGAAAATAGAACATCGATAGAAATGCTTCGCAAACGAGCGGCGGCCTGCCCCCATGCCTCTATCGCGTCGACGTCCATAGCCGCTGACATCGTTCCGCTGCATCTACATTTCCGACGAATTTCTGCCTGATTAACCCCGTTTCTTGCAAACAAGAACCTTGTGAAATTCGTAACAAACAATAGAGAGCAAGGGGTTCGACCGTTACCCGAAATCACTTGCCCCATGGAGAAGGAGTCGAGCCATGAACTTCAAACGTATTCTCTTTCCGACCGATTTTTCTCACTGTGGTGATGCTGCGTTGCACTTGGCGACGGCATTAGCACGCGATAGCGGTGGCACGATTGTTGTCGCCCATGTCGAAGAGCCGCCCACCGTCTACGGTACCGGCGAAATGTACTACGGCATGTTAGACCCGTCTCCCGACGATCTGAAGAAGATGCTGCACGAGATCAAACCCAGCGATCCGGAAGTTCCCGTCGAGTACCGACTCGTTACCGGCGACCCTTCCTCGGCTGTCGTGCGACTGGCAGAGGAAGAAAACATCGACCTGATTGTTTTAGGCACCCATGGCCGCACCGGCCTGTTGCATATGCTGATTGGTAGTACCGCCGAGTCGATCGTGCGGCACGCCAAGTGTCCTGTCTTGACGTTTAAACAACCGTCCGAGACAAGTTAACCCCCATTATGTTCGATGCCTTACTTTAAGCCCCGAAAGGGAAGGAGGTGTGCGATGTCCAGTGATAGCTACCTAACCGGAGGGAATCAGCCCTTCTACCTGCACTTTACGTTCGAGCACGAAGGGCTCGATTGTGCTACCCACGATCTTCAACGAAGTCTTCGAGATTCCCAGAAGCCTATCTCGAAAGCGGAACTTTCAAAGCGTCTGACGCAGTTTCGTGACCTGATGGCGAAACATTTTCACGAAGAGGAAGAAGGTTGTTTCGACGAGATCTGTGCTCAGCATCCGCACATGTGTCCGGCAACGCGGCAGATGGAACTTTCTCATCGGCTGCTGCTAACACAATTGGATAAGCTTTCCCGTGATCTTGAATCTCACTCGCTTACCGACGAGTGGAAAGATCAGTTTGATGCGTTTGCTGCAGACCTTAACAAGCACAAGAAGGAAGAACTCGCCTTTGTTCGTCGAGGACTACAGCTTGCGGAAGAAGATGCTTGACTGTTACGTGACCGTGCAGTTCGCTACCATGAGTTGAACGCTAAGACGAAAAGCAACTTTTGTGCACAACGAGTAAGGGAAACTGCCCGTGACTTGGATTTCAAAAGCTCCGATCGTAGTACCATTCGACTTCTCTGCCGATTCCAAGGATGCGGTCGACATGGCAGTTTCCCTGCTGGACTCAAGCGATGGCGTTCACTTGATTCACGTACTCGGAGAGCTTTCACCGGCCGACCCGGGCGAAGTATGGGATACCGTGGACGAAAACACTCGGACTCATCACGCTACCCAGGCAATCCGTAAAGCATTTTCCGAAGAGAAGTACAAAGATTTAAAAATCGTCATCGCATTCGGCGACCCAGGCGAAAAGATTTGCCATTACGCCGAGCAAGTCGAAGCCAACTCGATCTTGATTCCATCTCACGGACGCTCGTCGATCATGCGCGTCTTGGTTGGTAGTGTCGCTGATCGAGTGGTTCGATTGGCCCACTGCCCCGTGATCGTCTTAAAGAAGCCTCGCAAGTAATGCCTGAGATGGGGGAACCGAGGCGAGCGGTCGCCTCCTGAGACCTCCTTCTTAGCTCACCGGCGATTGGACACCGTGCAGAGGGTCCGTGCTGAGACAGCTTGTTGTCATATTGACAGCATATCGGCGACTGGCACACATTTCTTACCCAGGCCAACTTTCTTTCCTTGGCCTTAAATCCCTAACTGTCCATTACTTACGACTTCTCCTGGGATTTCTTTTCCGGTTTTGGCATCCGCGCTGCCTTTAGTACTAGCGTTGCCATCAAGTCATCGATGGCAGCGGGACAACTCACAACGAGCTTTTAGATTCAAGCAAATCGGGGAAACGAATATGTTGACGAAGACTTTCATCTGGACCGGGATTTTGGGCGCAGCACTCCTTTCGATGGCATCGACGGCCGACGCCGGTTACTTCGATCATCGACATCGCCTGGTCAACGACATCGAACGGCTGCATCACGCAACCGAAGACTTTTATCGAGAGATTCGCATCCATGAAGGCTTCACCGGCCTGACGTTTGAAGCCAAGGCCTTGCTACGTGAAGTCGATCACTTCTGTGATACGGCTCGCCGGGGCGGAAGCCTTTCGCACTTGCGTCACGACTTTGAAGAAGTCTCGCGAGAGATGCGTCATGTTCAATCAGAATTCCGTCGGGCTTGGCATGGCTGCCATCGACCAGACCGTCACGTGCTGAGCAGCTGGGCAGATGTTGAACGAGCGTTCGACCGCGTTTACTACGACTTGTACGAACGACACTGCGGATACATCCAGTACAGCTGCAAGATCAGCAGCGGGCACCATCATGGTCACCACAAGGACCACTACCAAGATCACCAATACCGCCCAGGCCACGGTCATCACCAACCGCGACCACGACCTTTCCCACAGCCAAGCGTTCAGATTGGCTCGAAGAACGGCAAAGTCAACGTCAAGCTAGGCCATGGAGCCCCCGGCTGGGCCCACATTCTCAAGGCTGCGATCAAATAGCTGAGGGTGTACTCGGCGGAAAAGCGTGCGATAGCCTGTCGCACGCTTTTCTTTTTTCTTGGCTGACACGATGTTCTGTTCTTACAATACAACGAGAGAAACCCCCTGACCTGATCGAGGTTTTCGCCATGCGAACTTTCGTAACACCATTGATAATCGCGTTATTAGCCAGCGTTACGGCCACCGACATTTTTGCCCAAAGCATCTTTATTCGCCGGGGAAACATGTCGGTCGACGCGCTCGCACTCGAGCACAAGGTTAAGAAACTGGCATCGTACGATACGCAGATGAAAACGCTCAATGCGGCCCTGAAAGACCTAGCCGACCAGTCGCAGAAATTCACGCGACTAGCTCAGCGGCAGGGAAGCTACTATGCCCTTCAGCGAGCGTTTGATCCCGTTATTCAACGCTATAAAGTTGTGGAATACACCATCGATAACGCATCCGATTGGCAGCAGGGCAATCCCCGCATGCAGGACTGGCGGAACCTGCAAGATGCATTCGATCAAACCTACTACGACCTATACGGCTACGATCTCTTAGATCCTTACTTTGGTCGCCATCCCGATTTTGCAGCGGTGCCGGTACAGCCGCAAATCCCTTATCAGGTACTCCATCCTGAGCAACCAACCTGGCGAGCGCCAACGCTGGAAGCAGTCCCGCTCACGTCACCGCCAGTCTACGTACCGCCCACGCCGAGCAGCATTCGCGGACTTGGCAGTCCTCAGCAGTTTTGAGGACAAGAAATAGAAAGATGGCTTCGTCTACTTGAGACGCAGCCATCTAAATTGCTTTATCTAGGTCGCTCGGTTCTACTAGCGACCGTGACGGAAGCGATGGATTCGGCGAACATTGTTGCCGTAAAAGTGACCGAAGCGATTGGGTCGTTGCGTGATTTCCATCGAGCGGATGTGGGATCGGTATTCGGCCCGGTTCATGCCTTGTACGTTGGATGCTGCGAAGCCGAACCAAATCGTAGCGACGAGTGCCATGCTGCAGAGAATGTTTTTTTGTGCGGTAGGAACCATTTTAAAACCTTTCGAACTATCAATCATGCCCAGGGACGCGAAAGTCTAGCCTGAGATTCGCCTAAAGCCAATCTATTCTGTGCATTTTCACAGAATTCGCCAGGCCTCCCACGCTGCACAATCGATACTCAAGCCGTTTTGATGGCTTATTCCGTGTCCAAACGGGCCAGTTCGGGCGAAATCGCTTCCAATTCCATTCGCAAGAAACGCTTTACTTGGTTGGTCGTTTTCATTTCGGTCACTTTTTGAACCACTCGTTCGGCGTGATCGATCGTGGTCAGAATGGCCAATTCTTTGATCGTCGGGATAAACGCAGGGCTCATACTGAAGCTTCGCAGCCCCATCCCCAAAAGCAGTAGAAATGCCCGCGGTTGCCCTGCCATTTCTCCACAAAGAGTCACTGGCGTATTGGCAAGGTTACAAGCCTCGATGACATTCTTCAGCGTGATCACCACGGCAGGCGAAAGAGGCTGACATAGCCCACTCACCTTCGGATTGTCGCGATCGGCAGCGGTCAGATACTGCACGAGGTCATTCGACCCGATCGAAACAAAGTCGACCAATTCAAGCAGGTGATGAATACACACGGCCGCGGCCGGCACTTCAAGCATCATCCCGACTTTGACCTTCCCCCGCGGCACGCCTCGTTCGTCGAGCGATTTTTCGGCCTTACGAACCAGGTGATTCGCTTTGCGCATTTCCTCGACGTTCGTGATCATCGGGAAGAGCATGTTGACTTCCCCCGGGCCCCCCTCAGTCAATTCGGCGGCACAACGCATGATCGCGCGGAGCTGCGAAAGAAAGAACTCGGGGTGCTCGAACGAGAGACGAATGCTCCGCCAGCCCATGAAAGGGTTCGCTTCGTTGTGATTGTGCCCCAAGTAAGCAACCGTCTTGTCACCCCCGATATCGAGCGTCCGAATCGTTACGTACTTGTGCGGCGACTTCTGCAATATCTCTTTATAAACTTCGTACTGTTCGTCTTCGTCCGGGACGTTCTCGTGTGTCAGGTATAGGTACTCGGTGCGATAGAGCCCTACACCAGCGGCTCCCATCGCCTCGGCTGCTTCTACGTCTTTGACGTTGTTAATATTCGCCAGCAACTTGAGGGGCGTACCATCACGCGTGACAGCCGGGTGATGCCGATTGGCGGCCAGCTGATCTTTTAGATGAAAGAACTCGCGCTCCAGCTTGCGATACGCGGCAAGTTCTTCCGGCTCAGGATTGATTGAAACAATGCCTTCGCTGCCGTTCACGACGACCGTATCGCCGGTCTTGATCTTGCGCAAGATGCCTGAGACACCGCTCACCGCCGGTATGCCGCGGCTGCGCGCAATCAGGGCCGCATGGCTCGTTTGACTGCCGGCCTGGGTCACAATGCCGCGCACGTCCGCCTCGCCTAGAGCGACGGCCTGGGATGGGAGCAGTTCATCGGCAACGACAATCAGAGGACCACTCAGCCCAGATTCTTCTGCGTCGTTCAGAACATCGGAAAGATACGCACTCAATCGAACGACCACGTCACGAATGTCATTCAGACGCTCTTGCAGGTATGCGTCCCCCGTTTTCGAGAACAATACCGTGTACTCTTCCATCAGCCGATGCAAAGCAGCGGAAGCGGTCAGGTGTTCTTCGACAACCCAGTGCCGCACTTTACTAGTGAAAGCCGGGTCACGCAGGATCGTTTGATGAACGGCAAAGATCGCTGCTTCGCTCTTGCCGATCTGCTTTTCGACCTTCGACTGAAGCGCTACCAAATCAACGGCCGTACGTTCGCGGGCCTGTTCGTACCGCGCAAGCTCCTTCTGAACTTCGTGCTTTTCCAATCGCTTGCGATCGGGATTCACGAAGATCTCTAATATGCAGTACGCCACCCCAATCGAAATCCCTGGGGAGACTGCCAATCCTTTTTCCATTCCCGACACGATGGTCTCTCTATGTAAGTCTGTGGGAAGGTCCGCCTAATGGGGTATTATAGCAACCTGACGGTCCATGTGCGGTAGGGCCGCAATTAAACCCCAGGTAATGGAGCGTAATCCGCTGCTGAACCCGTAGATGGTTTTGATGTCCAGTTACTTCTACGCGGTCGAAGAGGAAAAAGATCCCTGACAATCTGTCACACGCGGGTGGGGGATATCTACAGCAGTACAAGACTACGACTTGCGCAAAACAGCGTCGATTAAGCGATGCTTGCATAAAAAAAGACCACTGTCACCAGTGGTCTTTACTCTAAAACTCGCAAAGCAAGCTCTTACTTGTGGTTCTCAATCGCACGCTTGAGGGCCGTACCCATGTCGGCGGGGCTTTCTGCGATTTCAACACCAGCCGATCGTAGGGCAGCGAACTTTTCGTCAGCCGTTCCCTTACCGCCACTGATGATCGCCCCCGCGTGACCCATTCGCTTGCCAGGAGGGGCCGTACGTCCGGCGATGAACGCGGCGACAGGCTTGGTGACGTGCTCCTTGATGTAGGCAGCGGCTTCTTCCTCAGCCGTACCACCGATTTCGCCCATCATCATGATTGCTTCAGTCTCGCCGTCGTTCTGGTACATTTCCAGAAGGTCGATGAACGAAGTCCCCACGATCGGGTCGCCACCCAGGCCGACGCAGGTCGATTGGCCCAGGCCCAGATTGGTCAGCTGCCAGACGGCTTCGTAGGTGAGCGTACCGCTGCGGCTCATCACGCCGACGGGGCCCTTCTTGTGAATGTAGCCCGGCATGATGCCGATCTTGCATTCTTCCGGAGTGATCACGCCAGGGCAGTTGGGACCGACGAGAACCGACTTGCTCTTGCGAACCGTTTCATAAACGGGAACCATGTCCAAGACTGGCACCCCTTCGGTGATTGCACAAATCACGTCGATACCGGCGTCGACCGCTTCCAAAATAGCATCGGCGGTGAACGGAGGCGGCACGAAGATCATCGTGGCGCTGGCACCTGTTTCTTTGACGGCTTCTTCCACGGTGTCCCAGACCGGCAGGCCTTCGACCGTTTGGCCCCCTTTGCCCGGCGTGACACCGCCGACCATCTTGGTGCCGTATTCCTTGCAGCCTTTGGTATGGAACTCGCCGACCTTGCCGGTGATGCCCTGACAAATGACCTTGGTGTCTTTATTGACGAGGATGCTCATGATTTGTCTTCAGTTTTTAGTGTTCAGTTTTCAGCAAGATTCGAGGACACAGCGTCAGTTTTCTTTCGACTGAAAACTGAACACTTCATACTTGAGCTAGGCAACTGTCGCGACGACTTTCTTCGCGGCATCGGTCAGCCCATCGGCGATGATGATATCAATGCCAGATTCAGCCAACATCTTGCGGCCTTCTTCGACTTCGGTTCCTTCCAAACGAACCACGAGCGGAACGTTGAAGTCGAGCTTCTTGTAGGCTTCCAGCAACGCACCGGCGATTGTCGTGCAACGCATGATGCCGCCGAAGATATTCACCAGAACGGCCTTCACGTTGTTGTCGTCCAGCAGAATGCTGAATGCTTCGGTGACCTGATCGACATTGGCTCCGCCCCCCACATCCAGGAAGTTGGCCGGTTCGCCGCCGTGCAGCTTGATGATGTCCATCGTGCTCATTGCCAGGCCGGCACCGTTGACCAGGCAGCCGATGTTGCCGTCGAGCTTCACATAGCTGAGCCCCGTGTTGCCGGCACGCACTTCAGCAGGTTCTTCTTCGGAAAGGTCACGCAGCTCGGCGATGTCCTTGTGACGGAACATGGCGTTCTCGTCGAAGGTCATCTTGCAGTCCAAAGCGATCATGCCGCCGTCGCCGGTGATGACCAGAGGGTTGATTTCAGCCAACGCACAGTCCGTATCGACATAGACTTTGCAAAGTCCTTTGATGAATTTCTCGGCACTGCGAACCGCTGCCCCTTCGATGCCCAGCTTCTTGCACATCTTGCGGATCTGATAGCTTTGAGGGCCCAGGGCCGGATCGAAGTGTTCTTTGAAGATCTTCTCAGGCGTTTCAGCCGCGACTTCTTCGATCTCGGTACCACCTTCGCTCGACATCATCAGAACCGGCAGCTTGGCAGCACGGTCGAGCACGATGCCCAGGTACAGTTCGCGAGCGATGTCGCAACCTTCTTCAACCAACACCTGATTGACTTGCTTGCCTTCGGGGCCGGTCTGAATGGTGACCAGCTCTTTACCCAGCAGGTTCTTAGCAACGGTGGCGGCTTCTTCGGCCGACTTCACCAACTGCACGCCATGCTGGTCGGCATTGTCCTTCACGGTTCCCTTACCGCGACCACCGGCGTGGATCTGGGCTTTCACCACAGCGATCTTACCGCCCAGTTCAGTGTAGGCGGCACTCGCCTCTTCGGCGGTCTTAGCAACAATGCTACGGGGTACAGCAACCCCAGCTTGGCGAAGGATTTCCTTCGCCTGGAACTCATGAATCTTCATCGACTTCTTCCAGGTGGAATTGGCAACGGTCGAGCAGGAAAAGCCGGATTATACGACTCTGGGAAAATAAGGGTCAACCGGAGGGGAGGCACTAAACCGTCGCACTAACCCCTGGAAAGGCCCAGATTAAGAGTTTGGGATTAGTCGAACTAATACGGAAATATGCGCCTATGGCTGCGATGCGTGCCAGACTGCACGAGATTTGATAATCGAACCCCGATAGCAAGCGAATCGGGCATTCGAAAGTTTTTCTCGGAAAGATTGTGTCTGCGGCGAGGCCTGAATTACATCCCTAGCCGCTGACCGGCCAGTTCTTCCAGACCAAGCTTCTTCATTTTCTTGTAAAGAGTCGTGCGGTTAATGCCTAACTGATCGGCCGTTTCGTTGCGATTCCAGCCGTTCGATTCCAACACTTCGCGGATGATCTGACGTTCGGGGCCTTCTAAGGCTTCCTTCAGCGACGTCCCCGTGCTTCGGCTTACCGAAACCGGCGCACCTGAGGCAATCGACGACGGCATGTCGTCTGGGGTGATCTCGTCGTTCTTGCTGAGCAGCACGGCTCGTTCGACCACGTTTTGCAGTTCTCGCACGTTGCCTGGCCATTTGTATCGCTGCAAAGCGGCAACCGCTTCGGCCGAAAACCCTTGCACGCGACGACCGGTATCCTGGCAAACTTCGGCCAGGAAGTGACCCGCCAGCCGTGGAATATCGGAAATACGTTCCCGCAGCGGGGGCAGTTCCAGGTTGATCACGTTCACTCGGTAGAACAGGTCCTGACGGAACTGGCCACGATCGACCAAGCTGGCCAGGTTTTCGTTGGTTGCCAAAACAACACGTGTGTCGATGGTTTCCGTTTCGGTTCCGCCGACCGGCTCGAACTGAAGTTCCTGCAGCACGCGAAGCAGTTTGACCTGCATGCTCTGCGGAGCGGTACCGATTTCGTCGAGGAAGATCGTTCCTTTGTCAGCCGCTTTGAATTTACCGAGCTTATTACCGGTAGCTCCGGTGAACGAGCCGGCAACGTGACCGAAAAGTTCACTCTCGAGCAGGTTCTCAGGCAACGCACCACAGGCAACTTCGATAAACGGTTGGTCGCGGCGGTTGCTACGGCGGTGAATGGCTCGGGCCAATAGAGACTTACCTGTTCCACTTTCGCCGGTGATCAAAACCGTGGCTCGCGTGTCGGCAACGCTGTCGACCATGTCGAAAATGCGCAACATGCGATGGTCGTGGCCAATAATATTTTCTAGCCCGAAACGCAGATCAAGCTGTTGCTTTAATTGTTGATTTTCCTGCATTACCTTTTGTTGCGAGAGAGCCCGTTGGATGGCCATATCCAACTCTTCGTCGATCAACGGCTTGGTGAGCAGGTCGAATGCCCCTGCACGCAGCGCCTCGATTCCGGTTTCCACGGTCCCGTAACCGGTAATCATGATCACGGTGGTGCCAGGATGATGCGTGTGGCAATGTCGCAACACATCAAAACCGTCTTCGTCTCCTAGGCGGACATCGGCCAAGATCAGGTCGTAAGGACGGTCATCGATCAAGGCAATGGCTTGGTTGAGGTTAGAGGCCTGATCGACTCCATAACCAATTTCGCGCAGCCAGCTTCCCATCGAATCCAAGACATGGCGGTCGTCGTCAATCAGCAGCAGTTGAGCTTGGTTCATGATGGGAATATCCAGGAAATGCGTTTTGATTTATCTCTCAATTTGGGGGGGAAGGTTTTGCAACGCAGCAAATGTCGCAGATTCACCACACCCACCATGTTATTTAGGTCACGCATTCCCCCTGGTCAAAACAATGTGGCATTTTGTAGACACCCCCCGAGGCCTCAACGGGCCCTCTGCGGAAAACCACATGCTTCGTATAGGCGGAACCTTCCCCCTTAGCTTGAGTAAAAAATCCGCGAATTACTACGTTTAGCGGGTGCGGGACATCGCAAAAAGGGGCGCAGCACGGACAACCACACTGGAAAAGCCGTCAGCGGGGGTTAATATGGGGCCAAGGCAGCGTCGATAAACGCAAGGTTATCGTGGGCATGCAGTTAGCGAGATTTCTGGTATTTTTCCAGAAAGTGATAGGCTCGCGACGGGTGGGGAATACTGCTCCGAGAAGCCACGCACAACAGCCACTCTTGTTTCAGTGTGAAAGGTTCTTATGTCAATTAATGTGTTGGTTGTCGACGACCATGAAGTTGTTCGCAGCGGCTTGGTGTGTCTCTTCCGAGGCACCGATATTGAAGTCGTTGGAGAAGCAGTCAATGGAAGTGACGCCATCGAAAAGGCACTCCAGCACAAGCCAGATGTCGTCCTGATGGACATCCGCATGCCAGAGATGGACGGCTTGGCTGCTCTGGAAAAGCTGCAAGCTGACTCTCCCGGCACGCCGGTTGTCATGCTCAGCACCTATGACAACCCGACCTACGTTGCACGTGGAGTTGCGTTGGGCGCAGTCGATTACGTTCTCAAAGGTTCGCCAAGAGAAATGATCGTCGAAGCGATCCACAATGCCGCAAGCGGTAGCAATCAGCCCGACGGTAGCATCATGGCTCGCATCAAAGGCACCATGGCGAAACGTCACGATGCCAAGAACAGCGAGTTCCCTTTGACCAATCGCGAAATGCAAGTCCTTCGTCACTTGGCCTTGGGTCTTAGCAATCGCGAGATCGGTCGCTCGCTGAGCATCAGTATCGAAACCGTCAAAGAACACGTACAGAACATCTTGCGTAAGGTCGACGTCACCGACCGCACCCAAGCCGCGGTTTGGGCCGTACGTCAGGGCCTCGTCTAACGACCCGTGCGCTTCGTTTATTCACGATCATACCCTGCTGCGATACCGGCAGGGTTTTTCTATGCGCTGCCGAGAATTTCTGGACGCTGGCCTCTGGGTCTAGTACTGTGCAAGTCTTGCCGGCTATCCATCTTGCCTTCTTCTTCGAGGTCTCATCATGCTTGCTCTGCGCTGCACTGCGGTTGCCATCGTGTTGTCACTTTTGGGAACCCTAAGCGCGGCCGAGCCGTGGCAACGACACACGATCGATAACACATCGCGCGGCGCCGACGGTGTCCGACCTCTCGACGTGAATGGCGATGGCCTTCCCGATTTGTGTACCGGATGGGAAGAAGGGGGCGTGATCCGCGTCTATTTGCATCCCGGCCAAGCGAAGGTGAAACAACCATGGCCTGCAGTAACCGTCGGCAAAGTGAAAAGCCCTGAAGATGCCGTCTTTATGGATGTCAACGGCGATGGAGCATTCGATGTAGTCTCTTCCTGTGAGGGGCGGCAGCAAACGATCTTCGTCCACTTCGCGCCGTCAAAACCAGAAGACTATCTCACACCGACTGCCTGGAAAACCGAACCAATCGCAACCTCCGAAAAGCAAACCCGCTGGATGTTCGCGCTACCCTGGCAGGGCGAGCCGGGGAAGACACTCGAACTTATCGCTGGCTCGAAAGCACCCAATGGCGCCGTAGGTCGTTTCAGTCGTGACGATGCCGGTGCGTGGAATTGGCAGAAGCTGACCGATGCCGGCTGGATCAT
Organism: Bremerella alba; assembly: GCF_013618625.1. NCBI lineage: Bacteria > Pseudomonadati > Planctomycetota > Planctomycetia > Pirellulales > Pirellulaceae > Bremerella > Bremerella alba. Next base: position 418,443 of record NZ_JABRWO010000004.1, read on the forward strand.
GTCTCTCGTGCCGGAAGACATGAATCGAGATGGCCATGCAGATCTTCTGTACAGCGATCGCAAAGGGAAACGGCGCGGCGTCTATTGGATCGACCTGGCGAGCGATCCGCGATCCACAGCCCCCAAACTCATTGGTGGTGCGGCCCACGAAGTGCTGTTCCTCGACGTTGCCGACCTCGATCAAGATGAGCAACGCGATGTGGTATGTGCGACCTATGGCGATACGCTTCTATGGTTTCGGCGCAAGGAAGCCGCCCCGGTCTTCGAGCAAATCGAAATCCCTATGCCGGCAAACACCGGCACCGGTAAGTCCGTGCGGGTTGTCGACGTGAATCTTGATGGGCAAAACGATCTCGTGATCAGTTGCGGAAACGCCGGCAAGAAACATGGCGTGATGTGGATGCACAAGAGAGAAGGGGAGTGGGTCGCCCAGCCAATCAGCGGACTAGAGGAAGGAATCAAGTTTGACTTGCTGCAGCTGATCGACCTCGACGGAGACGGCGACCTGGATGTGCTTACCTGTGAAGAACGCGATAATCTGGGCGTTATCTGGTATGAAAACCCTACCCGCTAACGTAGTCCGGGGATTTTCGGAATGTTGAAGTCGTTCGATTTAACGCCTGATACGTCGATCGATTTCCCGTCATCGATTTGAAACTTTCTGGTTTCCGGCCAGTATTGAATCTTGCCGGCCTTGAGCGTCTGTCGCGATCCACCGATCCGCTGCTGGTGGATCAATTGCGCCGCGTTGCGACCATTGCCCGTCATCGTCAGCAGGTGCTTTTCGGTTGAATAGCTAATGCGATCGGCCCAGGCACTGAACATCTTTCCTTGAACTTCACTGTTGCCCATCGCCAAGATTTCGCCCCCACTCAGGCCCGACTGCTTATCGTGCTGCACGACGGTCAGTTGATCGCAACGAAGGGTGACATCCGTAGCGTTCATTGCGACAGGGTTCTGCAAGTCAATCTCGTCTTCCCATGATTTCACCGGGCCATAGTAAGCACGATCGACCTTGTGGAACGTCACCTCTTTACGATGCACATTGCCGCTGACGTGACTGACAAAGTCGACACGCAAAAACGTCAACTGCTTCTCATCGGCAGGCTTGAGCGGGGCCGGCTGTCCTGGGATTTGCGCATTGGGGCTTCCCATCATGACCGTCTTGGCTGTGCCAGGACCTTGGGCCTGGATATCGCCGGTCTCTTGGTTGATGGCCAGCGTCTTGCCCTCGAACTGATCGACCGATTTGACGACGCCCAATTCGACGTTGCGATTGTAAAGCTGTACGCCTCCGGAACATTCCACACGTTTAGCGCTCAATGACTTGTTTTGCCCCGTATCGGTAAAACTGATCGGTCGATTCAATGTGATCGTCATGCGAGCCGTGTTCAGTTCGCTTTGGCGACCTTGGATTTTGACGGCTCGATCAAAGGTAATCTGATCGTGCTGCGCTTCGAGACTACCTTGCCACTGCACATTGAAAAACTCTGGCACCGCCAGTTTTCGCCCCTGGAAATCACGGTCCAAAGGAAACTCAAGAGTGCCAGCACCCTCGGTCCAGATTCGCCCTTGCAGTTGATTCACGCGTAGTCGACCACTCCGCATGACCAGTCCTCGTCCCGAGACTGTCGCCGGTTCGCCGGTCACGTGAATCTCGGCGTTGCTGTCTGCCGCGTTAAGCAGCTGTACCACGTTGCCACGGACCATGAAGGGATCGATCAGGCCTTCCCCTTCCGGCATTTCGGCCATTTGCACTTCTCCGGAAATCTGAGCCGAATCGAGATACGATTTCTGATCATCAAAGCGAACAACCAACTGAATGGTTTCGCCCGAGAGACGAAACCGTGTGGGCTTCTCTTCGGGAGATTGCGACTGAGATGGCTGTGGCTGCCGAGATCCATTATTCGCCGGTGCCCCCGGTGCTGGTCCCATCGGAAGTTTGCCAGGCTCGTTGCCTTGGGCAACCTGAGGCTGGTCGAATTGAAACCATGTTTTTATTTCGTTCGTGCGTCCTACAAGCTGAGGTGTATCGATCGAGATTCGTCCAATTCCGTGCAGCCGACTAGGGATGAGCTTTTGTTTCTTTTCGCCCGAAGGGGTTACGTCCTGCAGGAAGACAAACAACTTATCTCCAGAGATTTGTCCCTTGTTGCCGCCGGAGACCGTCGCGTTGCCTTCGACGGCAACGGCATACTCACCCTGTTGAGGTTCAATACGAAACTGATCTCGCCAAGCCAAACGACTGACTTCGCTGGGATCTTGATCGTTCAGATTTCCCGTAAAGACGCCTGGTCCGGCCGACCACACTCGCCCCAAGTGACTGGGATTGTCCCCCAGTTCGTACATGAGATGAGGCGACTCGCAGCGGTATTGATCCTTAGTAAGGACGGCATTGGGGCTCCCTTTAACCTCGATCCGCTTCTGAATGAGGTCATAGATCAACTGGCCTCCTTCTGCATTCGCCGAAACACTGGCAGCCGACAAGCGAAACGGATTTCCGACCGCCACGAGTCGCTGCATTTTCAGCTTAGCCGTTTTTGCATCGGATTCGCCTTCTTGACTGACTGCCGCTGTTTGCTCAGTGGGTTCTTTGTCGGGGTCTTCTTTCTGGAAGTGAACCTCTAAGAGGTCAGCTTCCAATTGATCGGTCACCCCAGAAGCGACCAGGCGGCGCACATGCACTTGATCGCGGAAGGTCGCCACGCGGTGCGCGCCATCGAACACAAATGCCCCAAGGCAGCGGATCTCGACAGGAGCGGAAGCATACATCTGACTCGATTTTTCGCGTACGCCAGGCATCTCGGCCGCGTTGCCCAGCAGCCCCCGACCTTCTGTCGAAAGCACGATCCGGTCGACATGGACTAACTCGAGAACGGAAAGCCCGGAAATATTCGGTCCCTTCTGCTGGCCACGATTGGGGCCTTCCTCGAACTGGGCGATCAAATGACGTCCGCTTCCCTGGTGTTTCCCCATTTGGAACTGGACGTCTCTTTTAGTTTCGATCCGGTTGGATGCCAACATGACGTCCGAGGTAAGCACGTTCAATGGCTCGTGCTGCCCATCGGCGCTCTTACGTGTGATCTGCACATTACCCAGCAACTGACCGCCAACTAGGTCACCAATCTTGCCGAACGTCAGGTTTAATTCCGAGAACTGTAGAATGGCTTTTTCCGCATTGAGCACGACCACCGGTCGATCCCACTTGTCGTGCTCCTGGTCGCTCTCGAAAGCAATGATCGTCAGCGGTTCTAGCTCTAAGCGATTCTCGCCCACTTCGCGAAAGTCTTTCATCAAGAGCATGATATTGTTGCTCTCAAGAACTTTCGTCGAACCCAGTTGCCAGCTCCGCGGGGAAAAGTAGAGTGCCAGCTTTTGTTTTTGCTGGCCGAGAAAGTCGACCGTCGGGACGGCCGTATTGTCGCTCTCTTTGATCGTTGGCTCGATCCACTGCACGAACGTCATCTGATAGCCGACGGCGATGGCCACCATCACTCCAAACACGATCCCCACAAGCATTGCTTGTCCGATGAGCGTAGGAGGTTGCCAGGTGTCTTGCTGTATGGCTGCCGTCAAGGTTCGTTTCCGTACTTAATAAGTGTGGATGATGTCGTTCCAGACTTTTTTCGCTTTGAGGATGACCTCAATCACTTCGCGAATCGCGCCTTTACCGCCAGGTGTCTTGGTGACGTAGTCGGCTGCGTCCTTCACCTCTTCCACCGCATCAGCAACCGCAATCCCCAGGCCTGCCAGACGGATTGCCCCGAGATCGATCAAGTCGTCTCCTACGTAAGCCAGTTGCTCCGGCTTGAGGTCAAACCTCTTGAGCACCTCTTGGGCTACGGTCGCTTTGTCTTGAATGCCCTGCCGGACAATGTCCATGTTCAACTCTTGAGCCCGAAGCCGTACGACCTGCGAATTACGGCCCGTGATCAAGCCACATTTGAAGCCGGCCTGACGCCACAGCTTGAAGCCCAGACCGTCCCGAATGTGGAACTGCTTCGACTCGACGCCTTCGTTGTTCAAAATAACGCCGCCATCGGTCAGCACCCCGTCAACATCGGTCAAGAGGATCTCGATCCCCTGGCATTGCTGTTCCAAATTCATCTACGCCCCTCGCTCGTCTTGGTTCGGATAACGAATTTTTAGAGTGGGCCTGACAATTGGCTCTTCTGCTGCGTCGCTGGGAACCTGACCCACCACATCCGTCACATCCAACATACCAAGTGGACGCCCCTGGGCATCGACCACCGGCATTTCGCTAATTTTTTCGTTCGCCAGGCGATGCAGGGCCGCTTGAAAGCGTGTGCCTGCTACGGTCGTCTTAGGATGAGTCGTCATGACGGTGGCGATCGAAGCATTGATATCAACCATGCCATCCCGCTCGAACAAGCGTGCCAGATCGCTGTCGGTGAAGATCCCGGACAACCGCCCTTCGGCATCGGTCAACATAATAGCCCCGGTTCGACGACCCTGAACACGAACCTTCCGAAAGACATCCCGAATCGAAAACTGATCGGATGCTACGCGGCATTGATCCAGAGGACGCATCTTTTCTTCCACCAGCGCCAACTTGCGTCCCAGACTTCCGCCGGGGTGATAGCGGGCAAAGTCTTCCTGGCGAAATCCGCGATGCTCGCTCACCGTAATGGCCAACGCATCTCCTAACGCAAGCATGGCCGCCGTGCTTGCGGTCGGAGCCAGATTGAGCGGACACGCTTCGGTTATGCCCCCGAGTTCCAACACCACAGAGGCCGCTTTGCCGAGTGTATTTTCCGCCGATGAGGTCATCGCGATGAGCGTCGCACCGAGTCCTCGCAGAATCGGCAGCAGCCGGATGATTTCTTCTGTTTCGCCACTTTGCGAAAGCATGAGCACAATGTCGCGTTCACTCACGCGGCCAAGATCGCCGTGAATCGCTTCCGCCGGATGCAGAAAATGACTACGCGTCCCGGTCGATGCCAATGTTGCGGCAAGCTTGGTCCCGACGTGGCCTGCTTTGCCGATCCCGCTGACGATCACGTCGCCGTGACAGTTTAAGATCATCTCGACAGCGCTGGCAAAACGATCGTCGAGCGACTGGGCAACGCGCAGCATCACGTCGGCTTCATGCCGAATAGCGGCTTGTCCTTGCTCGATCCAGCGGGCACGAGGCGTGGCGATTTCACCCTTAGCAATGGGAGAACTCATGACGCGTGTCTTCCTTGACTTGGCCATTGATACCGGGGCCTGAGTATACGGAGCGCACCCAGGCAGGGCGATTCTACGGATTTTCTTGAAATGCCTCAACAGAAACCGGACTGGACGAATTCGCCTCATTTTGAGACAAGAAGTCTCAGATCGACAGCATGTTATTCATATTAGTCAAGTTAGATACGAAATATTTTGCGGTAAGAAGTATAGTGACTGTAATGGCTTATATCGAGTTACACAGTAATCGGGGCAATTTGTTCGAATCTGGCTTGGGGTTTGCAGTGTTAAACCTTTTGGCAGAAGAGGCGAACTACTCGCTGTCCGCGCGCGTCGAATAGATTGCGACCCCCCTCGCATGCCTAACCGATTTGAGGGAACGATCGATGATAGAGCTATCCAAGTTAGGTCCGTTTGCCCTGGAAAACCGCCTCGGCAAGGACCCCAATAGCCATGTTTTCCATGGCTTTCATCTCAAGCAAAAACGCCAAGCAGTCGTTTGCATCCTGCCCGAACGATATGCCGAGAATCCTCGTGCGCGACGACGACTTGAAAATCGTAGTCGCCAGTTAATGAAATTGACCCACCCGAACATCGTCCGCTATCACGGGGCGGGGATTGATCAGGGGGTTCCGTTCTTCGCGCTCGATTACGTCGACGGCATCAATCTGCAGCAGTATCTAGAACAACATGGTCCCCTTCCTTGGGAAACGGTCGTCGAGATTGGCCTGCAGGTATGTGCCGCGTTGGCGGCCGCGCATCACATGAACATCCATCACTTGGATGTTCGCCCAGCCCATGTGTTGCTTTCCGGTGCAGGTCTGACCGATCCACGCCAGCCTTTGACCGTCCAACTGACCAGCTTCTGGGCCGATCCACGCTGGCGGCGTTCTTCGCTGCTGCTTCTTCCGAAAGACCGACAACAATATCTTTCGCCAGAGCAGTTTGAGGATCCCCAGTATGTTGACGATGCCACCGATATCTTCTCGCTGGGGTGCGTCTTCTACGAGATGATCACCGGCAAGCTGCCGTTCAACCCGCTTGCGTCCGGCGACGAGCGTTGGAAACTGCCAGAGCGGCCGGCCTCGCTCGAACTGGACTGCCCGGTGTGGCTCGACCGAGTCATCATGCGGATGATCGAGGTCATGCCCGATCGTCGCCCTCCGGATATCGATTCAGTCGCGGCCGGGCTACGCGAATCACAGGACGCGGTCGCGCGCGGCATGAGCGCGATCGAACATGCGTTGGTCGGCAACAACGGACGCGAAAGCATCATCGATATCGGTATCGACCGGAGCGAAGCCGAGAAACTGATGCACAAACCCTCGTATTACGAACGGGGTTCGTTCTTCAACAGCCGAATCTTCCTTGGGCTGGCGTTGATCCTCATCATCGGTGCACTTGTTTGGCTGCTTCGTCCGCTCAACGATGCTCAACTATACGCACGCGCCGAACCCATGATGCTTACCGACGACACTACCAAGTGGCGTGATGCCGAGAACAACTACATTCAGCCCCTCTTGGATCGTTATCCCGACAGCGAATATGCAGACGAGGCGCAGAATTGGCTCAACATGATTCAAATGGAAAGAGCCGAAGCTCGCCTGGCGATCAGCTTGCGAATGGGTCGTGAATTTCGCAGCGATGCCGAACGCCGACTGGCCAATGCCCGGGGCTTGGAAGAGGGTGGTAATTACCTGGGGGCATGGCATCAGTACGACATGATCCTGGAAGAACTTCCAGAGACGTTAGATAACCGGCCCTACCATTTGATCTCGAAACGAGAGATCAATCGGCTGCAGCACAAGCGTATTACCGGTAAGGTTCAGAACTCGTCGATCAACGACTTCGTTCTTCAGGCCGAAGAGTCGATTCTCTCTGGCGACGTCCGAGAGGGTCGTGAGATCTTCCGTCGGATCGTCTCGTTGTATCAAGAGTCGCCTGACGGAGCAGGGGCGGTTGAGCTCGCAAAAAGCGTGCTCGCGAAACCGATCTCGATGTCTGCCGTAAAAGAAGCAAACTCGGCCAAGCAGAAAGTTGCGCAAGCAACGGACCTGCAGCAGGAAGTACGCAAACCGGAGATGACCCCGACAGATGCTCCGGCAGACGCGGGACCATCGACGGCTGCACCGGTAACCACTCCGACCGAAGAAGCGGCAACGCCCACAAGCGAGCTAGACCTCTCGGAAATCGCCTCGCCCCAAGCTGGCCCGCTTGATGAAGCATCGCCAGTGAAACGAGCGCCACTCTTCCCGGTGAGTCCGTAACTTGCCTGGCGATTAAACCGAGTTTTGAACGTCCGTCAGCTATTAGTAATTCCCAGGCAAAGGCCTGTCGAAGCATGTTTTCGACAGGCCTTTGCATTTTTAATGGTTGTAGCGATCTTAACGCCAATGCTCTCTCTCTGAGGTGGGGATAACCCCAACCATCTGGCAGCCCCGATTCGTTTCGCGGCATAAGGTTTCAAGTGAGCCAAATTACGTTCCCTATTCGGAGCGTTTGCCGCTATTCGCCCCCCGGTTAGGACAGAGCTGGAATGCTTCGCGTTTTGGAAATCAACGAATCCCAGGATCTTTCCTACGTTCGATCCAATTGGCATCGGCTATGGGAATCGACGCCGGGAGCGACATTCTTCCAAACGCTTGAGTGGTTACAAATCTACTGGAAGCATTTCGGTGAAGGGAAACAACTTCGCGTCTTGCTGGTCCTCGAAGGACAATGCTTGGTCGGAGTGGTCCCCCTGGTCGTTGTCAAAGAGCCGACGCGTCTGGGCAAAGTGAACGTCTTAACCTACCCGCTTGCCGACTGGGGTACCCATTTCAGCGTTCTAGCCGAAAACCCTCAGCTGACGCTGCGTCGGGCTCTACAGCACATTCAAGAGCAGCCGCGTGACTGGGACATGATCGATCTCCGCTGGCTGGCCGAAGAGGACATGGAAGTCAACTTGACCAGCGACGCAATGGCCGATGCCGGCTACTCTCCTAACCCAGGCGTTTGGAAGGAAACCGTCTTCATCGATTTTGAAGGGACCTGGGATGATTACCTGCGTTCGCGAAGCCCTAAGATGCGTAGTGATATTCGCCGGAAACTTAACAAGTTTGATTCGACTGGCCGCGTTCACTTAGAACGATATCGCCCACAGGGAAAAGCAGCAAACGATTGCGATCCTCGCTGGGACCTTTACTCACAGGCCACAACGATTGCAGAAAAGAGCTGGCAAGGACACTCGACAACGGGAACTACGATCTCCCATCGACATATTCGCCGTTACATCAAAGACTGTCATGTCGCCGCGACCGAACTAGGCATGCTTGATCTAGCCATGCTCTATCTCGACGGCAAGCCGATCGGCTTCTGTTACAACTATTGCTCAGACGGTCACATTTTCGGGTTACGTCGTGGCGATGCCCCCGAAGCTCGCGAGCTTGGACTCGGCACGACCCTGACAGCCATCCTTATCCGCGACAGCTTTCAGCGAGCCGACAAGTCGCTCGACATGGGACCAGGCTCGTTTGAAGCCAAGCGACGTTGGATGACACGGATCGCGACGGTTGGGCGCATGACCCACTACCCGATGCTAGCACCGCGTGCCCAGATTCTTCGCCTGAAGCATTGGTGGCAGTCATGTCGCGACCGCAAGACGGGTCGCTTACGAACGGCCCTGGAAGGGAAACAATCGCCCGTCTAGTCACCGAACTTACAGGCGATCCAGAGAGATACCTCAAGGTCAGCACCGCCGACAAGCGTCTCACGCCAGAACATGACCAAATCGCCAAGCACCCATCCTTGGCATTCGCTCGATTTACCACCGAGTTCATTCGCCATGATCACTGGGGCAGAAGCCGTTCATCGCATTGAGACACTCTTTCCGTAACTATACGACCAGCTGCACGATGACATCTGGGAAGGATTACTACATCTTCAAGTTGCCGAGTTCAGTCGGTTGGTTCAATCCTTCATCGATCAGCACAAGCGGCACGAGTTCGATTCAGCCTGCCAGCTTTTTATGGAACTGTTTCAGCAGGGAAGCCCGGAACTGATGAACGCCTTATACGTTTCATTCCTCGAAAATATCACATTCAAGGACGATACGACGAGTCGCCGCTGGGCCTACGATCGGATGCCGCCGATGATGCAAACGGCGTATGAAGAAATGGAATCGCACAATCGACGAATCCATGGGGGAGAATAGGTTGTGCTATCAGAGGCTAGTTAACCTCTAAATGATTTGCCTGCAAATCATTTAAGACTTATTCAACCCAAGAAACGAAACACGGCCGAAAGTCTTTACTACCACGAGGTAATCAGGGGCTTTCGACCGTCGCGCTTCGTTGGTTTATATGCCTGACAATTTAATTCTCGTCGGGCGTTTCCCTCCAGAGTTAAAACTCTGTCAGGTTCTTTTTGCTTGGCTAATAAGGAGTTCGCAGTGAGGCTTCCAAATTGTTCCCGCACTGCGAAAAATATTTCGCCTTTTTTAGGCGATCAATTCCTTGATGATCTTACCGCCATTGGCGATCTTCATCGGACGTCCGCTCTTACTGGTGAAGGTCGTATCGAGCGAGATACCCATCGCACGGCAAACGGTCGCCATCAGGTCTTCCGAGCTGTACGGTTCGGTTTCAACCCGCGTACCGTCCGAGCTGGTTTCACCAACGGCGAGACCACCGTTGATACCACCACCACCGACCACGGTGCTCCAACTGCGAGCCCAGTGATCGCGACCGGTGTTACCGTTGATGCGTGGAGTACGGCTAAATTCGCCCATCCACACAATCGTGGTGCTTTCCAGCAGACCACGTTGCTTCAGGTCGGTAACCAGGGCACTCATCGCACGGTCGAGAACCGGCAGCTTGTTGTCGGACAACGTGTTGAAGATGTTCTGATGGTTATCCCAACCACCCAGATCGACTTCGATGAACGGAACGCCAGCTTCCACCAGGCGGCGAGCCAGTAAGCAACCACGGCCGAAGCCATCGTTACCATAAAGCTCCTTCATTTCTTCGGGTTCTTCCATGACCTTGAAGGCCTTCATCTGATCGCTGGTCATCAGCTTGACGGTCTTGTCCAGGATCTTGGCGTGATCCATGGCAGCCGGACCGCGGTTCTGATTGACGAAGCCACCTTCGATCAAACGCAGCATTTCCAGGCGGCTTTGCAGGGTTTCATCCCCCCAGCCTTTCATGCCCAGGTTGCGAACCTGACCACTACTGCTGACGGTGAACGGAGCCCACGACATACCCAGGAAGCCTGGGCCGACGCTACCACCACCAACCGAAACGAACGGTGGGATTTCCAGTTCGTTGTGATCGCTGGCCAATTCGTGGGCAATCACCGAACCGTAGCTAGGGTGCTCGATGTTGGGATTAGGCACATAACCGGTATGCATGTAGTAACGGCCACGACCATGATCCGCTTCGCGGGTGCTCATCGAGCGAACGACCGAGAGGTTGTCCATGACCTGAGCGGTCTTGGGCATGTGCTCGCTGATCTGCAGATCACCCTTGGTGCTCATGGGGCGGAAAGGACCACCGGTGTTGGTACCTGGCTTAAGATCCCAGATATCCATTGTGCTCGGACCACCACCCATCCAAAGCATGATGCAGCTCTTGCCACGCTTCTTCAGGTCTTGTGCGTTGGCCTGAATGGCACTCCCCATCATCATCGAAGGAGCGATCATTGCCGATGCGCCGGCCATGTGCGACATGAAGTGGCGTCGGGTCATCCCCTGTGGAGCAAAACTCATAATAAAGTGTTCCTTACTTGATGTGCCCGACGACTCGGGCCAGCGGTGTGATTACTGGTTGAGAGTACGTCGACAGATTAGTGATTTAAAATGAACTCGTTGCTGTTCAAGAGAGCCCAGAAGACATCTTGCATGGCCTTGGCCATGTCTCCCTTGTGAACACCAATGAGGAAGTTTGCGGCTTGCAACTCGTTACGCGTGGGGCGTCTGGCAACCGTCGCCATGTACAGGTGATTGATTGCTTCCTTCCCATCGCGACCTTCCGCCGCCATGCGGTGGATAAAGCTACCAGGCTTCGTGCTGACAGCGTCCATGACCAAGTCGCCATTGAACATCATGAGAGCTTGCGGAATGGTGCCGTTGAACGTCGTCGCTTCGTCCCCTTCGTCGGTGCCGAATGCGGTGACGAACTGCTGCATCCATTCGCTCTTCTTCTTTTCCTGAGCTTCGTAGTTGCCGCGAGTCTTATGAGCTTCGGTCGCAACTAACAACGATTCGTACAACTGTTCGGCCTGCATCTGACGCAGGTAGAAGTGGCTGAACTTCGGTGGTTCACCCACCGTCGGATCGTCCAGGGCATTCCCCTTGGTGATCTTACTAGAAAGCCCGTAAGCTTCGCTCAGCGTAATCCAACGGATCAGATCCTTCAGATTAAAACTGTTGTTCCGGACTTCCTCACCCAAAAAGGCGACCAGTTCAGGATGGGTCGGACGGTTGTGCGGTCCCATGTCATCGACAGGCTTGGTGAAGCCATAGCCGAGGAAGTGTCCCCAGTAACGGTTAGCAACCGCTTCCGGCAGACTCTCGGAGTCGATCATGAACTTCGCGAGTTCATCACGTCGATTGACTTCTGCAACACGGCCACTAGTCGGAATCTTCTGACCATCTAAAAACTCTGGATAGGCCACCTTCAATAGACCATTACGCAGTTCGTAATAAATCTCGGCGTTGTTGATGTTGCGGCCTTCACCCATGAAGTCGACATCGTTGAGCGTCATCGCTCGCATGTTATCGTTGCCACCGGTGGGCATCTCACCGCGTCGGGCACGCGTTTGACGGAAGAAGGCGTTCATGTTCCAGAACTTTTCCTGCTTCCATTCGTTAAATGGATGGTTATGGCACTGGGTACACTGAACCTGCATACCGAGAAAAATCTGGGCGGTCTTGGCCGTCGCCTGGACGCCGTCTTCTTCCAGCTTGTCCATATAGAAGTTGACAGCCCCGTTGAAGTTGGGCATGCCCGGCGTGTTGGCACCGGTGGCCGTCACTAGTTCTTTGACCATTTGGTCGTACGGCTTATTACGGGCAAAGCTATCGCGTAGATACTTCTGCATGCCGGGACGGCTGATCTGCGAGTTGTTGTCGGTACCGCCGTTACGGCCAATCAGCGTGTTGGTCCACACGGTGGTCCAGTTGCGGGCATATTCTTCGGTGTACTGCTCGTCGAAGAGAATCTTGTCGACAAGATTCTTCTTTTTGTCCTTGCCGCGATCTCGCTGAAACTCGTTCAGCTCGTCGACCGAAGGAACACGGCCCAGCACGTCGAGAAACAGGCGCCGGGCCCAAACAGAGTCGATCTCGTCCGGCGATGGCGAAATTCCGTAGTCTTCCCAACCGAGACGAATCTTCTCGTTGATCGTGGCAACCTGAGGGATGCCATAATCTTCCGATTTATCAGCGGCGCTCAAACCCGCAGTAACTGCGAGCATCAAGCCGAAAGTAACGGGAATAACTTGCCAGCGCGACATGGAAATACCTCTCTGCGACAAAAAATGGACGGCGAAAAGCTCTCGTGCGTAACGAGTTAGGTCTGTCCATCGTGAGCTACTATCCTGACATAACATTGCGATCATGTCGTAACTCACCCTGGATAAACGTGCTTGTACTATGAATGTACTCGTTGATTTTCCGGATTCGGTGGGATTTCTGCGAGTTTTTCCCGCGAGTGGACAAGAGACGCAACTACTCATCTATTCTACGAAATTCGGGTAGATTATTCCGACTTACAAAAAGCGAGACTTTTTATTGCGAATTTTGCGTTTTCGATTTGGTATCGCATTTCGCGGCACCGATACCCCCACCCGGGGCGTATTAGAATTGCACACTGTTCAATTTCGCAACGTGCAAAATAAAACAGGCGAGTCGTCTCTGTTAAACGAACTCGCCTGTTCTATTCTGTGTGGAAGGGGGAGATCCTTCCAACTCTAGCCTCTTATCATCCTTTCGGAATGACCTTAACCCGATGCCTCTAAAGGATTAAGGTCTCAAACCGGTGTGCCTCTTCTTATGACCGGCCCCTGTTATCCAGGATCCTCTTCTCTGCTTCGACCCTGTCTCAGCTTCCGTTAGGATGCTAGGTATATATGCAATAGCCGTGCCAAAGAAAAATACTGACGCGTTTCCGTCGCTAGCTGGATCAAAAATAAATGATACGCTCCGAGGGACTCGCAGCTAGAAGCGGAAAACCTGACTACCCACTCTTTGGAGGGAGTCGCAGAACCTTAACCGGCGCTCGGGGTTTCTTTTTATGTGCCCCAAGATGATTGCTCCTTGTGATAAAAAGTCGGAAGTGGACGTGATACTCGGCAGCTTGCCTGGGGATCGGCTGCTAGTTTTTGCCGATACCAATCCCTAGACTGAATTTCAGGGCGCGGATGCCCCTTGAATTGTCCTTATCACGTCGGCTCGCGGAGAAGATGTTTTGTCGATTTCGGAATCGACTGCCCGAAGATACGAACTGCAAGATCCGGATGTCCGGCTCATGCTGTTGGTGCGCGATGACGACGCTGCCGCGTTCGAAGAGCTCATGCTCCGGTATCAACGCCGGGTAGTCACCGTATTGGAACATTTAGTTAGTAAGCGAGATCTGGCCGAAGACCTTGCTCAAGAAGTTTTCATGCGCGTTTATCGCTCGCGGAAGACATATGTGCCGGGTTCGCGGTTCTCGACGTGGCTGTTCACCATCGTAAACAACGTGGCCAGCAATGCCCGCCGCAGCTTGGCACGCCGGAAGGAAGTCCAGGTTACCAGCTCGGTCGAGCAGTCTGGCAGCCAACCGGCAAATCCTATGGAGCGAATCGCCACGGCGGCTAGTGGGCTCATGCCTACCCGGCAACTCGATAAATCAGAAATGGGCTCGATCGTCCGTCAGGCCGTCGAGTCCCTCAACGAGCGACAACGGATGGCCGTGTTGCTCTCGAAATTTGAAGAGATGAGCTACGCCGACATCGCCGAGACGATGGGCATGTCGGTCCAAGCCATCAAGTCGTTATTGTCCCGTGCCCGGGCCAACTTAAAAGAAGCCCTGCAACCCTACCTACAAGAAGGAACCGTCCCCTAAAGATCCCTGTTTGAAAACAAACCTCCAGTCCCCTCTCCCCTGAAGGGACTGGAGGTGGAACATCACGGAAAATTAGTGGATCAAGCGGGTTCGTCCCGCCCATCTAGCGACGTAGCCATGACCGATCCCATTGCACATCCCGACGCGAAGACCGAGATGGACGAGCTGCTGGCCGCCTATCTCGACAACGAGCTTTCCGAAACGGAGCGTTCGCTGGTCGAAACGCGCCTGGCCGAGGACGACAACTTCCGCGGTCGGCTTGACGAACTCGATCGCGCTTGGGATATGCTCGACGCGCTGCCTAAAGCCGATCTCGACGACGAAAAGTTCGTCCGCACCACCGTCGAAATGATCACCGTGGCCGCCTCGCAAGAGATTCAGCAATACGAACAACAACGCAAACGCACTGCCACGGTTCGCCAGGCAGGCATCGCTTTGGGTATTGTCGCCCTGGTAGGCATGGGCTTTGTGCTCACCCAATGGCGGCTCAGTCGCCCCGATCGTGTTCTCGTCGAGAGCCTTCCGGTGATCGAAAATGTGGACGAACTAGAACGCGTCGACAATATCGAGTTTCTGGAAGCCCTGCGGAAAGAAGGCCTTTTCACGGGAGAGACCAGCGATGAATCGTAACGCAATCTCCGCCAGCACGGTCGTCGCTTTAATCTTGGTGACGGCCCTGACCGGTCATGGACAGGAATCGACCTCCGAGCGTGTTGCCCGGATCGAAGCGATGTCGGCTGCCGATAAGTCGGAACTACGGTTGAAGCTCGAACGCTTCGAGAAGCTCTCGACCGACGAACGCAACCGGCGGATCGCTTTGAACGAGGCGCTCGACGAACACGCCGAAGGTGACCAGCTGCGGGAAGTGATGCACCGCTATTACGACTGGCTGAAAACGGTCAGCTCGGTCGAACGCATGAAACTGCAAGAGCTGCCGCCGGAAAAGCGAATCACCGAGATCAAACGGATCATCGCAGCCCAAGAACGAAAGCAGTTTGAAGAATTCACGAAGTACGCATTCCGAGATATTCAACCCAAACGCGAAGACTTTCAGGCCATCAAAGTTTGGTTCGATGAATGGCGTGATGCCCACAAAGCCGAAATCTTGGCCAACGAGCAAGAGCTTTACGACAAAATCCCCTGGCTGAAAGATCGCCTGGAAGACGCGTCCGATGATCGCAAGCTGTTCGTCATCTGGGTCTGGCTCATGCGCGATCCCGAAATGAAATCGATCATGCCATCGGACCAAGACTTCCAACAACTGTCGACCCAGCTTGATAAAGAAACGCAGCAGCGGCTGCAGTCCGAACCGCCAGACCGTCAGCGAGGCCTCTTAAGCGCCTTGATGCAGGCCGCCGTCTTCGCTCACTTTCAAAACCGCGTCGATGACGACCAACTGCAGAAGTTCTATCGTCGCCTTCCCGAGAAACGTCAGGCCGAGCTCGCCGCGTTGCCGCCAGAGCGATTCGATGCCGAGCTGCGACACGAGTACATGCGAGAAAACGGCGGTCGCTTCTTTGGCGGTCGCCCGCCTGGGCCACCCTGGGACCGTGATCGCGATCGTGACGACCGCGATGGTCGCCGGGGCGATGGCCGCGACCGAGGCCCGAATGATCGTGGCCCTGAAGGCCGTGGTCCCGATGGCCGTGGTCCTGACCGAGGACCAGGCCCGCCGGGCATGCGTGGCGATCGTGAGCGCGGCCCCCGGCCCCCGGGATTCGAGGGACCTCGACCCATGCGAGATGGCGGGTTCGGCCCACCCGCGAAGAAGCAAGACGCCCCGGCCCCCAAGCCGCAGGAAGAAGTGTAGTCTTCTGCGGCAAGCGATACGTCCAGCGTTCTCTCTCCTCTACCGATAGCGATCTCAAGCGAAAGTATTGTTGGCTTTTTTCTTGCTTGCCAATGATCGACCCGCTATACATGGAAACCACCCCCTCATTCCGCCCCTCCTCCGTAATCTCCTTCCAGTCGCTCCTGATTCGAAAGATGCTTCGATGGACTCTTCACGGACTAAGTTACGTGGTTTTACGCTTGTGGAATTATTGGTTGTGATCGCCATTATTGGCGTCCTCATAGCGCTTCTGTTGCCGGCAGTTCAGCAAGCCCGAGAGGCAGCTCGACGGATGTCCTGCTCGAACAAGCTCAAGCAAATTGGCTTGGCGATTCACAACTATCACGATACGCACACCGCGTTTCCGATTGGTGTGACCTCGTTCACCGGCTATGGCAGCAGCGACAACTTGCCAATTTGGAGCGTCGCCATTCTTCCCTTCCTCGAGCAGTCGGCGCTGTACGAGCAGGTCAAAGCCGAGACCAGCAACTTCTCGGCCCAGGTCCCCAACGGGACAAGTACCAACGCCGGTGGACAGGCGGTCGATGCTTACATGTGCCCTTCCGATATTCTGGGCGACATCAACACGTTTCGTTCCAACATGGGCAAGTCGAACTACATGGGCTGTGGTGGTTCGATGGTGTACGCGAATTCCGAGAACTTCGTTCCCAACGGCAACTACGATCCCCAGAATTACAACGGTATCTTTTGCTACGACGAGTCACGCCAGTTTCGGGATATCATCGACGGCACCAGCAACACGATCCTTGCCGGAGAACGCGACGGAGGCGATATCGCGAACAATGGCCCGGTCGTTGTTCGCCGTGCTGCCACTTGGGCTTGTACCGATGTGGCGCAATTTCCCGATCGCGCCTTCGCGCCCGCCTCGAGCAGTTATCCGATCAACATGCCTTCGGCCGGGACCTTTCCGCATCGTGCGTTTGGCAGCTTCCATCCCGGCGGGGCGATGTTTGTTTTTGGCGACGCGCACGTTCGCTTCTTACCAGAAACGATCAACGGCGATACCTATTCGGCCCTTGCCACACGGTCTAGCGGGGAAGTGATCGACGAGTCCTAATCCGTTCGATTTCATCTATTCTCATTTCACAACGACCCGGCGTTCTGCCGCGACTCTAAGGAGCCTCGATCATGGCGACGATCTATCGCTGCGCCCTGTGCGCTTTCATGCTGATTTCCCTTGGCTGCTACCAAGACCATGGGCTACCACTGGAAGAAGTTAGCGGGCTTGTCACTCAAGACGGCACGCCGTTGGAAGGCGTCACCCTAGAGTTCCGTCCCGAAAGCGGACGCACCTCGTTTGGGCGAACCGATTCCGCAGGCAAGTATCAATTGCAATACACCGAGACAATCGACGGGGGCATGATCGGTAAGCATACCGTCGAGATTCGCGTCCCGCAGCGACAGCCTTCCCAGATCCCAGGCTTCGCGGAAATGGACAAGGAAGAGCGGATGATGCTCATGAAATACGATCGCGTGACATGGCCCAACGCCGTTGCCGTGACCGAAGGCAACGACAACGTCATCGACTTTGAACTGAACGAAGCCAACTAACCGGCCGCCGTCTCCGAAACCTAGGGAGACGTGCCGGTTTGTTTCAATCGTTCGCAAAGACCGCTTGTGGGGCCCAGGACTTACTTCGTGCCTGCCTTCGACGACAAGCTCTCGAGGTAGGTCACCAGGTCGGCCAGTTCCTGGACGGTTGCTTCGTTGGCCAGGCCGACCGGCATGATCGAGATGTCGTCCTTTTTCTGGCCGAGAATATCATCCGGTTTCAGCGTGATCTCGTTGCCTTGGTTGTCGCGGATGACGATCTTGTCGGGGCCTTCGAAGGTGATGAAGCCAGACAGCAGCCGTCCGTCTTCCATCTGGAAGATGTTCGTCACGAACCCCTGAGCCAACGACTTGCTCGGCAGCACGACCGCTTCGGTCAGCTGATCGCGTTTGTAGGTCTTGGCAACCTGTGGCAAGTAAGGGCCACGTGGCGCTTCGTTCGGATCGACCGTGTGGCACTTGTTACAGGCTAACTTGGCGAACAACTGTTCGCCGCGGGCCTTGTCCCCCTTCATGCCGACGACCATCTTGATGACCTCGGCCGGATCGATCGTGGCGACCTTCGGGCCGGTCGGCTGATTCATCTGGGCCTTCAGCTTCCAGGCCGCGGCAACTTTGCCGGCAGCCGTAGCGACCTCGGCGCTGTTGCTATCGAGCAGCCCCCGAACTTTACCTTCCAGCTGACGATCATTGACGATCATCGCAGCGGCCAGCAGTTGCGGCTGACGGGCCGGGTCTTTCCAGCCAGAAGCCAGCGAACTCTTCACGGTGCTTTCCACCTCGGGCGAAAGTTTTTTCTGTTGCGAGAGGGTCAACAGCCCCGCTTCGGCCCAAACCGCAGCGTCGGTGGTTGGGGTCTTGGCGAAACCTTCCAGCACACCAATCTGGCGGCTGAGTTGGTCTTTGTTCTGGAACTCGCCCAGGGCCTTCTTGAACGCGGCACTGCCGGCATCGGCTGCGTGTAGCTTGGTAAGGCCAGCGAGTGCGGTTTTCATCGTATCGGCATCGGTACTACGAAGCAGGGCAGTCACGGCCTGACCGCGAACTTCTGCCGAGGTACCATCGGCGGTTGCGGTCGACTTGAGCAGCCCGATCGCTTCGCTGGGAAGTTCACTCGAGCGGGCAACCAGGCCAACCGCCGCAGCAGCAAATTCCGGATCGCTGGCCGCTTTCTCCAGTGCCAAACGCAGCGTGCCGTCGAGTTCAACGCGGTGCCGCTGCAATTGCTCTAGCAAGAAGGCCGACTCTTGGCTGTTGGCCGAAGCCAACGTACCGCGAAGCACGCCACCGATCTTGTCGGACAGCTCCCACTTCTCGGGCTGGTAGTAAGGACCACGCGTATCAGGACGCGTGCCCCAGCTGTTCCCCTTCCACTCACCTTCCACAAAGTAGAGCCGGCACAATGCCGTCAGCAGGCCTTGGCGACGAGAGAAGGCGTCTTCCTTCGCCAAACGCTCGATGAGCCCGTCAACGACTTCCGGTTTGTGCATTCGCTGCAGCGCGAACAAAGCGAACTGGCGCTTACGCTCGCTGGCGGTACGGCTATCGATGATCGCAAACATCGCCTCGTAATCTTCCAAATTGACCGCCGCGCGAAATGCCGTATGACGAAGCACTGGATCATCGGAACCGAGGAACGTTGCCACTCCGCCTGCTCGTTCATTCTCCCAATTCCGTACGCCAACAGGTGGCGTGAGGCGACCTTTGGCAATGATCGCTTCCAGTTGCATTCGCGGATTCTTACTGTTGAACTGTTCTTCGACCAATCGATTTAGCGTGTCTCTAGAATTAACTCCGAGCATAACACTGCCAGCAGCTACATAATCCGATAGGGCTCGAATGACGATTGGTCCCACGTCGGCATCCGAGAGCAGTGGGGTCAGTGCTTTAAAAGCGTCTTCGTGCGAAACGTGTTCATTTGCAGCGTCAGCTTTAAGAAGCAATTGTGTTGCGAGGTAGATCGCCGCGACACGAGTTTCCACCGACGGCTTCTTACGATCACGTTCTTTACCCTTGGCGATCATTGATGCTTTATTGAAAGTCGAAGCTCCCAGCGCCGCACCTTTCTTATCACTAAAATCGCACCGAGCTAACAACTCACGCTGAGCTGCCAAGCGTCGGCGGTGACTATCCGAGTAAAGCATCGCAAACAGTTCGTCTTCGCTGGCTTCTCGCAAATTCGGCAAAGCTTCGGCCTGGTATCCCTTCGGTCGGACCTGCACCAGGTAACCCACATCCTCGCCGTTGTACTTGAAGGTCGCTCCCTTCCAGCTGGCGGCGTAGATGTTGCTGTTGGCGTCGACGTCCAGGTCGGTCACGCGGGGGATGCCCAGGAACTCTTCCTGGTTGACCTCGAAGGTCGCTCCGTTGCGTTTGGGGTTGTGGCGATAGATCCAGCTGCGGCCCCAGTCGGCGGTGTATAGAGCATTGCCGTAACCTTCGGGGAAGCCTGGCTCGTCCATGTAAAGCGCCCCGCATCCGGAACCTCCGCCGTAATCGGCCAGCGGTTGGACGATCTCTTCGCCGAAGTTCATGTACAAACGTGGGTAGCCGTGGTCTTCCAGGCCGCTGAAGTGATGCAGGCGAATATCCCAACCGCCCCCGTCGTTGGTGTTGTCACGCGTGAAGGCGTTCATCAGCGGGTCGACGGCCACTTCCAGGATGTTTCGCGTGCCGCTGCTGTAAACCTCCATGTTCGATCCATCCGGACGAACCCGCAGCACGCCGCCACCGCGCATTTGCAGTTTGCGACCATCGGCCCCTTCGGCCTGCAGGAAACCAAAGTCGCCGATTGCCAGATACAGCCAGCCATCGATCCCCATCGTCACGCCGTTAGACGTATGGTCGGCCGGGCGATCTTTGAAGGTGAACGCCAGGTCTTTAATAAGGATCTCTTGCTTGTCGCTGCGGCCGTCGCCATCTTCGTCGATGAACGCGCTGAGGTGCGGCGGGTGCAGCACGTATAGCCGGTCGCGATCCCAGACGAGCCCTCGAGGCGAGTCGACATCCGGCACGAACAGCTTCACTTCGTCTGCCTGGCCGTCGCCGTCGGTGTCTCGCAAACGGTGGATGGCTCCTCGCTTCAATTCACGATCGAGCGAACCATTCTTATCGACCGAAACGTAAACGTCCCCTTCGGGTGAAGCGGCGACGAAGACCGGGTAGTTCACCGCCGGAGGCGCGGCGAAGACGGTTTTCTCGAAGCCTTCGGGGAGCTTCACTTCGGCCAGTTTCTTGGCGTCTTCGTCCTCTTTGGCTTGCTCAGGAGCAACCTCGACTAACTCGGCCCCCAGCAGACGCAGTTCGCGAACCGAAGCCCAGCCGCCAGAGTTCTTACCGAGCACGTCCAGGCGAACATGCCGAACGTTGTCGGCGTTGATTTCAAAGTCGTAGCTGCTGCCGTTGTTCTTCGATTGATCGAGCAGTGTTTCCCACTTCTCTCCGTCAAGGCTTCCCTTCACGACGTACTGAAAGACACCGTTGTTCTCCCATTCGATCTGCACGCCACGCAAGTCTTGAGACTTGCCCAGGTCGACTTCCAACCACTGCGGATAATCGGGGCTACTGGCACACCAGCGGGTCGATTCTTTTCCGTCGAATGCGTTCTTGGCAAAGTTGTTCTTGTTCTTTTCTTCGCTCGATGCCTTGGCGGGCTTGTTCTGCGACAGGTTCACCGGCACCATCTTCGGCACCAGGGGAGCGTCTTTCAGGTACTCGTCGCTCAGCTTATCGCAGGCCCACAGCGTGCCGCGGGTCAGCATGTTCAAAAAGGTATCGTCTTCCATCGTTTCGTTGTGGTGGCCGAGCGTCGTGCCGAAGACCTTCGTGTCGCCATATTGGTTGGTCCACACGCAGGCATGTTCGTCCCCTTGGTTCTTTTCCTTGGAAGCCCCCAACACATGCGCCGTGTCCCACACCTTAGCGATGTGGTAGAGCTCGCCTTGTGGGTTCGTCCAGGCCGGTCCGAAGCCTTCCATGATGGGATGCTTGGCGTCGTAGTTGTAAACGGCATGCGGGTATTGGGCACCATGCCGATGCGAAGTCACGCCGCAGAACTTGAACCACTGATCGGTTCCGTCGCGGTAACAGTGCATCGCGCAGTGAATGACCACGCCCGGCAAACCTTCCTGGTGGGGCTTCAACACACGAGCGGTCCACGCAGGGTCTTTCACCGCAGCGAAGCATTCGTTGTGCAAGACAATGTCGTACCCTTCGGCCCAGTTCGGATCTTGGTAGAGCGGGATCTTGGTGTTGGTGGTGCTGCCCCCTTCGTGAACAACCGTCACTTCGATATGAGCCCTGGCTTCGAGCCCTTCCTTGATGATGTTCTTCTGCGTCTGATAGTCATGGCAACAACCGCCGGTAACCAAGAGGGCCTTGATCGGCTTCGGAGCATCCGCGGCCATGATCGTGGCCGGCAAAACGCAAAGCATGACAACAGACAATAGGCGGGCAAAAAGCGGGCGGTGGGGTGTCATCAAGGAAAAACCTACTTGCATGAGAAGTTTTCAGGGGAGGGGGAAGTGGGGAGAGGGTCCGCATTTACTATAGTTCATGCCGCAGCATCGGGAACCCGCGACCGGGTGAAGATGTCACGTGAGATTGAGATAATTCTCTCAATATTCAGCCGAAAAAGAAGGTTTCTGACGGCGAAAAGTGGCCTGACACGCGCCAATATGAAAAACCTCGATCGAATCGCCACCTACACGCCGACACCGGGGCTGGCGTGGATCGGTTCGCCGGTAAAGACGCTTAGAAGCAGGTAGAACGCTAAGGCCAAACCTAAAAGTGTCACCACCGCCGAAACCCAGATGGCCAGATTCATGCTGTAATTGGCCGGCCGCTGATCGAGGGTCATGTCGCGAATGAACCCGGTGTGTTGCCAGGCCGAAACACCAATCAGCGTGGCCCCCAGCAAAACGAAACCAATGCCAATCAGCGAAGAGAAAAGAGGCGGGCTGATATCGACGCCTGGGTGACGGAGCATCTCCAGAAAGAGCCCAAAGCGGGCCACCAAGAACCCAACACCAAGAATCGCGAGACCCGTACGCAGCCACGCGAGCATGGTACGCTCGGCAGCGAAAAAGACGCGGGGGTCGGACGGCGGCAACGGCTTGGGTTCTTCAGTGCTCATGATGAAGAACGATTCTTACGGGTCTTGCACGAAAGTTCAATCACCACAGGCAAGATCTGCTAAGCCGACTTAGCCATATCGCCATGACTTGCGACCGGTTCGGCATGCCTTGCTTGCGATTGTTCCGCCGGTTCGCCCTGATGATTGATCAGCCGGCCACAACGCTCCCACAAGTCGAGAAACGCATGGCTGAATGATCGCTCGTTGGTCTGATGATACGGCGAGCCTTCGGGCAGTTGCTCGACCAAACGGCGATGAGCTTCCGGCATCGCATGGTAAGGCAACGAGGGGAACATGTGGTGCAGGGCGTGGAAACGCGTTCCGATGGGTGCCCAAATCTGAGTGACCCACTTGTTATGCGGAAAATTGACCGAGTCCAGCAACTGCTCGAGAAAGGTCATTTCCCCTTCGTGATTATGCCAACGATGGGCAACCAGCGTACGTAGCGCGTTGAGCGTCAGGATGAACACGCCGGTGCAATAGCCCTGCACGAGAAAAGGGTAGGGGTATCCACCTACGACCAACACACCCACCAGCACGCCCAGGCACCACAGAAAGCACAAACCCTCTTGCAAACGAATCAACCGCATCGCCTTCTTGGTGGGCAGCGGGCGAAGATACTTCGGATCGATCACCATCGACGACGCATGCTGAAACGCCCAGTCGCGAAAACGCGGGCTGATCCAGGTCAGCGGCGTGAGCACCAGGAAACGAAAGACGGCCAAAAACGGAACGAAGAAGCTGGAAGCCAAAAAGGCAAAGATCTGCCAACGGCCCTCGTATTCGATCGGCAGATACTCGCCGTCCATGTCGGTGCCGTAGTGCTTCCGACGATGATGATCCAGGTGCGTATAATAAACGAACGACGGCATCAGAAACGGAATGCCTACCAGCAGGTTCCATGTCACGCGGAACGCGGTCATCGTTCCGGTACGAAGATGGACCAGTTCGTGAATGAACATGGCCATTCGGTAAAATAGCGCACTGCTAACGACAAAGAAAAACGCTTGTTGCCAGCTGAACAACTCGCTTTGGCCTACCATCCGAAAGCAAACCATCCCCACCGAGAAGCTCATCAAAAAGTCGGTCCAGTAGACCCACGGCTTGGGTTGAAACAGGTCGCCAATCGATTTACGGGCCTCGGCCATCGAGAAATCAGCGGTCTTGTTGCAGTGCAAAGATGCTTGCGAAGATTTTTTGGTGGTGTCGCTCATGGCTGTATCGAGTCGCTGTCGGGTTCACAGTTTCGGTAAGTCCGCCCATGATTCGGGATTACGCCCTATGCATCAAAATCGGCTGTGCTGACAATGAGGATTTGTCTAATTATCCCGATTCAGCCAAGTTTCCGGCGGAAAGCGGGTAAAACATGTCGATTACATCACCCCAGGGATGTGAATACCCATAGCTTAACTTTAATTTGTGGAAATCTAACGACCCACCCTTCCAGGGCAGTGCTTTTCGCCTAAATTATCGACATTGCCATAGAATTTCGTAATTGGCGAAATTCTGGTTGTCGGGCCGATCTAGGGAAGGGCAGGCCATACCGATATAACAACAGTCAATCTTTCGCGATCGCTTCAAGAAAGCAAAGCTTACGGATGCAGTCCCAAGTCGAAGTCGTAATTACTGGTAATGGGGTAGTGAGCCCCATTGGAATCGGAAACCAGGCCATCTGGGAAAGTCTCATGGCCGGCAAGTCGGGCATTGCGCCCCTTTCCGTATTCACGATGCCCGACTACCCAGTCACTTTTGGGGGCGAGCTGAAAGACTTCGACGGCAAGAAGTACGTCAAGCCGCGCAAAGCTTTGAAGGTCATGTGCCGCGAGATCCAAACCGGATTTGCCGCCGCCGCCCTGGCGATGGATCAAGCCGGGCTCGAGCCGGGCAGCATCGACCCCGATCGGCTCGGCGTCGTCTACGGCAGCGAGATGATGTACAGCGACTTCGAAGATCTGCGAGACGCTTACGATCAGTGCATCGAAGAGGGATGGTACCAGCACGACCGCTGGGGACCATCGGCAATGAGCGAAACCAACCCGCTGTGGATGCTGAAGTACTTGCCCAACATGCCGGCCTGTCACGTCGGTATCTATTACGACGGTCGCGGCCACAACAATACGATTTGCCTGGAAGAAGCCAGCGCGATCAATGCCTTTTCAGAGGCCTTGTCCCATCTGCGTCGCGGAACGATGGACTGCATGATCGCCGGTGCGACCGGTTCTCGCTTGAATTTGAATGTCCTGCTGTATCGTGGTGACTCGCTTCTTTCGCATCGTAACGAAGAGCCTGAGAAAGCCTCGCGTCCGTTTGAAAAGGATCGCGACGGCGCGGTCAGTAGCGAAGCGGCCGCGGCAATGGTTCTTGAAACGCGTGAGAAAGCCGAAGCCCGCGGAGCGAACATTCTGGGCAAAGTGCTCGGTGCATCCTCGACATTTGGTCGCATCACACCCGAGGCACCTGTTTCGCCGGAAGCGGTCAAAAACTGCATCAACGCCACCTTGCGTGACGCTGGTATTACCAAGGACGACCTGGCCTGCATCATCTCGCACGGCTCCGGTAACATCGCCGACGACCCGCTCGAAGCCCAGGGCATTAAAGCCGCGCTGCCAGGTGTCCCGGTTGCGGCTCTGAAAAGTTATTACGGCAACAGTGGCTCTGCTTGCGGGGCGTTGGATGCGGCAGTGGCTGTCTTGGCGCTGCAGCATGGTAAGGTCCCGGCGACGCTGAATTACGATACGCCTGACCCAGCGTGCGATATTCCGATCATTCATGGTCAGCCGTTGGACATCGACAAGTCCGCGATCCTGATCCTCAGCCACACGCGTAAAGGGCAGTGCGCTGCGATGGTCGTGGCCAGCGCCTAGCTTGTTTCATTCGCCAGCGTGAGAACTTTGATGGAAGACGAATCTCCATTTCGTTCGCCACAAGTCGTCGAACATCACGAACCGCTGGATGACCGTTCTCAGAGAATCCTCCAGTGGCGCCGCGCCCATCGCCGGTTAGAGCTAGGCATTCCAGCCTTCGCATTCACAAGCATCATGACGCTTGCCCCGATCGATCAGGTTCTCGCTTTCCTAGCAGGGGACCTTTCCGCTTGGCCAGCCTTCCTCGGAAGTTGGGTCCTGGGGTCATTCATCGTTTCAGGCATCATCCTGTTCGCGCTGCTCCCCTTGTTCTCGTTTCGAGAAATTCTGGCGCCGCTCCTTCTCGCGTGGATTCCACTCCTGCCTATTGTCGGGCTCATCTTGGCAATGAGAAAAGTCCAGGCTCCCCTGCGTGCTGAAGGATTGAAGTTTGGCAGGCTGGGCCCTTCCGAAAAATTGCTTGTGCAACAACTCCGCCACGAGGACGGCACGCCGGTCGATCCCAAAACCTTTGGCGTGAAGCGTTAGTCAGCAGGCAAGGCCAAGAAAATCTCTCTGTCGCCGAGCTAACCCTAGAATGCTCCGCCGGTTGATTACAACGCCTTGCCCCCCCTCTACTGGTGTGTTCAGCGTGATGAATGTGAAGTCTTAACGATCGCATATTGCCTTTTCAGGCACCGGAAATTGGTCTCGCTAGCGTTCGGCGGAGTGCCGTTCCTTTGGGAAGTATCCCACCGTTCTTACGGGTCCAGGCCTCGTAAGGTTGGATCAACACACATCTATCTATTCCCTCGCAAATCATTAAATAGCCAATATGGGCGGAATGCGCCGCACAAAAACACATGAAAGCCGCAACTAAAATCATGGGTTTATTGTATTTTTTCGTGCTTATAAGTATACTTTTATCTTTCACGTCGCCCACCGTACTCCCCGTTCGGGTTGCGGTGACGCATGCTTATCTTTTTATATCTGGTGCTCTTCATGAAGACTCGAAATGCCGGCTTTACGCTGGTCGAACTGCTTGTTGTGATTGCGATTATCGGGGTTCTTATCGCGCTTCTATTGCCGGCGGTGCAACAAGCTCGCGAGGCAGCTCGACGCTCGCAGTGTGTCAATAACCTGAAACAGCACGGCCTGGGGCTGCATAACTTCCACGATACATACCTCCGCCTGCCGCCGGGGACGAGCAATAACCGCCCACCATTTGGCACAGCGACCAGCAACAAATGGGGATCGACCTGGATGGTGCACTTATTGCCGTATGTTGAACTGGGAAATGTTTACGACCTAATCGATCTGAGCGAACATTGGAACGAAGGTTCGGTCAGCGATGCATGTGGCGCCGACGCCGGCAGCCCCGTCTTCGGAATCTATGAATGCCCTTCGGCTTCGGTGTCGCAAGAACTGTCCAGCCACGAAGTGAAGACCATGATCGCCGACTACATCTCGATCGCGGGCGTGGTGAACGGCTTCGCAGGCGTAACTGGAGCAACAGAAAACGCCACTACCGTCGGCAACGCGGCCATGAACGGCGTGCTCTACTACAACAGTAAGACCAACTTCGCGCACGTTACCGACGGCACCAGTAACACCATGATGGTTAGCGAAGTCGGGGCATGGCTCAAAAATGCATCCGGCACAAAAGTTGACTACCGAAGCACCACCTATGGATTCAATATGGGAACCATCGGCAACAACGACAACAAGACGACACTTCCCAACTCGACGAGCGGTCGCTGCTTCAACACGGCTTCCCTCCGATATTCCATCAACCAGATCGAACCGTTCGACAGCGCCTGCGATCCAGACGGTGTCTGCTCTAACTTTGGCAACAATAGTCCCCTACGTTCAGATCACCCCGGCGGCGTGAATGTGCTGTTTGTCGACGGATCGGTGCACTTCATTCCCGAGACGATCGACCTGGCGACCTTCGGCAACCTGGGCGTCCGTAACGACGGCAATGTTGTTCAACTGCCGTAGTCACAACCCTTACAGGAACACATCATGCGACAGATTGTATTAGCCGTTGGCCTTTTAATGGCCATGGCCGTCGGCTGCACAGCGGCGAAGGAGGAAGGGGTCGCGCGGCACGAGCTGTCCGGCAGCGTCACGCTCGACGGCAAGCCTCTAGCCGAAGGGCGAATCAGCTTTGACTCGCCTGAGGACGCATCGCAAGGAATCCCGCCAACTTCGGGTGAAATCAAAGATGGCAAGTATTCGGTAAAGACAACGACCGGTACCAAAACGGTGAGAATCTCGCATCGCGTTGAATCGGGACGCGATGAAATCACCAAGGAACCGATCATGACCGAATCGATTCCCGCGAAGTTCAATAAAAAATCAGACCTGACAACGACCGTCTCCGATGGCAAGAACATCGCGGACTTCGAACTATAACCGATCGTCCGCACTCGCCAATTGAAACCAAAGAGCCATGCCCAACTTTCCACGGGCGTGGCTCTTTTTTTATAGGCAGCCAACCCGACAGGCGAATTCATCAAAACTTGATGTTCTGCGTGTGGCATCTTCTGAGGAAAGAAAATAGACTTTAAGTCAACAAACTTTCCTCCGCTACGAGTAACCCAACCATGCCACGCTTGTTCTCTTTCGCTGCTTTCACCTTGCTATTCTTCGTTGTGACTTCGCTTTCCGCGGAAGAGAAGTCAAAGCACGTCCTGCTTCTGGGCATCGACGGCTGTCGTTTCGACGCCCAGACCAAGGCCAAGACTCCGAACCTCGATAAGCTTCGCGAGAACGGCAGCTACTCGCCCACGGCGCTCATCCTGGGCGATCGCTACAAGAAGAACGACACGATCAGCGGGCCTGGTTGGGGGAGCATCAACACGGGTGTCTGGGCCGACAAGCACAACGTGCAGGGCAACAGCTTCAAGGAGCCCAAGTTCGATAAGTACCCGCACTTCTTTCATTACGTGAAGAAGAGCCTGCCCACCGCGAAGACCGTTTCGATCATCAACTGGTCGCCCATTGCTCAGTACATCGTTTCTGCGGCTGACGTTTCCATCGATACGCAAAAGGGATCGTCCTACACCGAGGCCGACGACGAAGCAGCGGCTGCCGCCGTCAAGCAACTGTCTGAGCAGGACGCCCCGACGGCCATGATGCTGTACTTTGGCGAAGTCGACGTAGCTGGCCACGGTCATGGTTTTCACCCAGCGGTCCCGCAGTACATTGCCGCCATCGAGCATGTCGACGCGCTGGTCGGCAACGTAATGGAAGCCATCGAAAAGCGAACCGATGAGGATTGGCTGATCGTCGTCACCAGCGACCACGGCGGCTTCGGCAAAGGACACAGCAGTGGACACACCAACCCTGACATCTTGCACAGCTTCTTGATCGTCAGCGGCGAGGCGGCCAAGAAGGGGCAGTTTGAACAGCAGGTGTACATTGTGGATGCCGTGCCGACATTGCTGACTTTCCTGGGCGTCGATATCGACCAAGC
The DNA here is from genome assembly GCF_013618625.1 of Bremerella alba. NCBI lineage: Bacteria > Pseudomonadati > Planctomycetota > Planctomycetia > Pirellulales > Pirellulaceae > Bremerella > Bremerella alba. Next base: position 447,580 of record NZ_JABRWO010000004.1, read on the forward strand.
CTGGGAGCTGGATGGACATGCGGTTGGGCTTAAGTAGGCATAGGCACCTTGCAAAACGGCTCGCGACTTCGGCGGTTGGTCTTGTGTAAGCGTGTTCCTTGTTTGCCCCTCACCCCAAAGGGGCGAGGGGACTGAACGAGAGGGAGGCTTCTACGAAAAAAGCCCTCGCGAACTGGCGTGAGGGCTTTCTTTGTTTCTCAATTTTGGCTGGCTGGTGTTACCATTTCAAGCCGAATTTGGCACCTTCGCTGTGGTCGTTGGTGACGCCCCCTTTGAGCGGCTGGGACGACGTCTTCTTGACCGACAGTTCGCGGTCAACATCAGTTTCGACGTCGTCCTTGCGACGACCACCTTGCCGGGAGTCAGCCGGTGGCGGCTGGGTTGCTTTGATCGACAGGCTGATACGGCGTTTGGCCTGGTCGATGCTGAGGACCTTCACCTCGACCTCTTCGCCGGCCTTCAACACGCTCGAAACGCGGCTGATGCGGCTGTAGCTCACTTCGCTGACGTGAACCAGGCCTTCGATACCAGGAGCAATCTCGACGAACGCACCGAAGTCCATCAGCTTGGTAACCTTGCCTGGCACCACCTTACCGACGGCAAAGTCGTTGGCGACCTTCTGCCATGGGTTTTCCATGGTGTCGCGGATGGAAAGACCGATCTTGCCGGTCTCGGGGTCCATCTTGGTGACCTTCACCTTCACGGCCTGACCTTCGGCCAGGACATCGGAAGGGTGCTGTACGCGGTCCCAACTGATTTGACTGACGTGGACCAAACCGTCGATGCCACCCAGGTCGACAAATGCGCCGAAGTCCTGGATTCGCGTGACGGTTCCTTCGCGGATCTGACCGACGGTCAAGTTGCCCAGCAACTGCTTCTTGTTGTCTTCGGCCATCTTCTCGGCGACGGCCCGGGCACTAAGTACCAGGTTACGCTTCTCGGGATTGGCTTCCGTCACCAGGCACTGCAGTTTGCGGCCCTTGAACTCTTCCAGGTCCTTCGCATGGTAGATCGCGACTTGGCTGGCCGGGATGAAGCCGCGAGCCGAACCAACGGCACATTCGAGGCCGCCCTTGTTCACGCCGTCGACGACTGCGTCGACGATGATTCCTTCCTTGATGTCGCCCCAATCTTGCACGCTGGTCGAAGCACCTGGGATGCCGACTTCGTACAGGCGTTGGCCGCCGTTGAACGTGCCGATCGAAACTTCCATCTTGTCGCCCACCGTCGGTGGTGCCACGAAGCTGCGAACCGAAGCGATGCCTTGGTTGCCTTGCGGAAGATCGAAGAAGACATCTTCGCGATGCACACGAATGACCGTCGCGGTGACGCGGTCTCCTTCGTCCAAGCGAGTCGCAGCAGGTGCCGGCGTTTGATTGCTCATCACGTCGTCGATCGACGTTTCGCCGAACGCGGCTTCCAACTCGGCTTCGATGTCTTCCATCGTTTCGCGCCGATTGGGGACGTGGACCTTGCCACCATCAACTGGCAAGCGGTAGTCTGGTTCGCCCTCTTCTTGAGAGGTCTCGCCTAACGTCTCGGCCAGGTCTTCCGGAATTTTCGTAGGATCGTCACCCTCTTCAGCCGGCTTGGGCTGAGCAGGACGCTTCGGCTTCTGAGGTTGCCGCTTCGCTGGGGCCGGCTTCGGCTTGTCGCGCTGCGAACCGATCAGGACCTTCTTCTTTTCCTGGTCATCGCCACCGGCGTCGGCAGTCTGCTCTGGGGCAGCATTCTCAACCGGAGTCTCTGCGGGTGTCGCAGCTTCTGCCGGTGTTGGGGCATCACCAGGCGTGGTTTCGACGGATGAAGCCTCCGGGGCCGAAGCTTCAGGAGTTTGGGGAGTGGGTTCCACGGAAGCGGGATCCTTCTGAGGATCAGTCGACATGGGAAAGGCCTCGGACGAGAATCATAGAATCTAAAGGGGTGTAACTATTAGCGCCCTCTAGGTCACTTCTAGAGTAAGAGGACGAAGCCCTTGAGTTTATCAGCGAAAAATCGGCCTGAACAGGGAATACTAGCTTCCTTCAAGCGTGGGAGTTCGATTTTCGAAATAGTTAGGTCGCTAGCTGACGAAACGTGTTAAGGTAAGTCCATGTTAGATTCATCACAAATCACCCCCCTCTTGAAGGTAGTTCCCGCGTAGGCAATGAATTTCGATCCGTACCCAACCGAAGTCGCCGAACTCATCCAAACTGCCCCGTTGTGCCCTTTGGGGCCTGGGAATCCAGATCGAACGGTCTTCGAGCGGCTCCAGGCAATCCAGGTCGATTCCCTGAGCAACAAGCCGGTACAAGATACCGAGATGGCTCGGGCTTGTATCAGTGGTTTGTGGCTGCTTTGGAATTATTTGGACGAGTCGCACACGATCAGCCAGGATCTGCCCAGTTCGACAGGCAGCTACTGGCACGCAATCATGCACCGGCGTGAACCTGATTACGGCAACGGCAAGTACTGGTTTCGCCGCACCGGCGATCATCCCGCGATGGAACCACTCGCAGCAAAAGCAAATTTGTTGGCATCCGACGCCAACCTCGACAGCCATACCCAATTCCTCGCAGAGCCAAATTGGGACCCGATGGCCATGGTTGACGCATGTGAAGCGGTCAGCCGCGGCAAGTGCGCAAATGAGTTACTATTACGAAAAGTTGCCCAGTTAGAATGGGAAACGTTATTTGAAACCTGTTATTCGCGTGCTTTTTAGTGCGCCGATAACCGATGGCATAGAACAGAGAAGCAAGGCTGACTCGTCATATTTCTTATCTAAATTTCTCAGCCTCCGACGTGAAGAGAAAAGAATGCTCCGTTACGATTTTGAAGATAGCTTAGGCTATTGGGTTTTCAGTGTCGCCCATTTGATGACACGTGCGATGAACGATGAACTGGGGAAACTCGGTATCACCTATCGCCAGTGGGAAGTCTTGTGCTGGCTGTCGTACATGGGCGAAATCACCCAAAGCGAACTGGCAGACCAGATGCGCATCGAAGCGCCCACCCTGGTCGGGGTGATCGACCGAATGGAACGCGACGGCTGGATCGTCCGCGAGACCGATCCCAACGATCGACGCAAGAAGATCATCCGCGCCACCGAAAAGGTGGAACCCATGTGGGAACAAATGGTCGACTGCGCCAAAAGCGTCCGCGCCAAGGCTCTTCTCGAAGTTCCTCCGGAAGAAGTTCAGAAGGTCAAAAGCACGCTGACGGTCATTCGCGGCAATTTGCTTTCCGAACTACCTGGGCATATCCCGGCAGAGCCTGTCGGCCAAAAACAAGCATCGGAAACGCCGTGATCTTGTTAAAATAGGTTTTCAGTGCTCAGTTTTCAGTAAGAATGGTTGAGAACCTCTCTCCCGCTGAAAACTGAAAACTGAAGACTTCCCACTGAAAATTGAATGTCCACGCACCACCTCCACACTCAGCACCAGCGAACGTTCGAAGGGAACCGGTTCGTTTATCCGGTCCTTTCTCGCCGAAGCAAGGGGCTGTCGGTGGGGGTCAATTTGAACCCGGACAAGATCTGCAATTTCGATTGCATCTACTGCCAGGTCGATCGCCGGACCGAAAGCGAAGTTCGCTTCGTCGAAAGTGAACGCTACTTCCAGGAACTGGAAGAAATGCTCGACCTGTGTGCTTCCGGCGAAATCTTCCACACGGCGAAATTTGCCGAGACGCCAGAGCATCTGCGACGCGTGAACGATATCGCGTTCAGCGGCGACGGCGAACCGACCACCTACAAAAACTTCGACGAACTGATCGACCGGAGTGCCCAGATCAAGCGCAAGCATGGGCTCGACGACGTGAAGATGGTGTTGATTACCAACGCCACCATGTTTCATCGGCCGCACGTCCAGCGTGGTCTCGAGATCTTCGACGCCAACCAGGGCGAAATCTGGGCCAAGCTCGATGCCGGCACCGAGAGCTATTACCGCACGATCGAACGGACCAAAATTCCCTTTCAACGGGTACTCGATAACCTGCTGCTCGCGGCGAAAGTTCGTCCGCTGGTCATTCAATCGATGTTCTTGAAGCTGCTGGGCGAAAGCCCCACGCCCCAAGAGATTTCGGCCTTCTGCGATCGCTTGAACGAAATCACCCACGCGGGCGGCGAAATCAAGTTGGTCCAGGTTTACACCGTGGCCCGGAAGCCGGCCGAGTCAATTGTCACCCCGCTGGAAGACGCCGAAGTCGACGCAATTGCCCAGGCTGTTCGCGACCGCACCGGCCTTCGCGCGGAAGTTTACTACGGCAGTTCGGACTACTAGGCATGGCTTTCCAGTCGAAAAACTCGGTTTACCTGATCGTGGGCGTCATCACAGCGCTCGCCGTGTGGGGCATCTACCTGGCCATTGGTTCGTACTTGGGTTTGGCGGAAGGAACACGCGGGTACGACATCCGCCGCGGGTTGATCGTGTTCGCCAGCATGGGTAGCTTTCTGCTTTTCTGGGGAGCCCTGCTTTGGAATCGCCAACGTCGTCTTCGCTCAGACGACGAGTAAGTTCGCCAATTGTGAAGTTTTCAGCAAGATTGCCTGAGGGCATTCCTGTTACTGAAAACGGAACACTTCAAACTTCCCACTCACCGCCAGGCGCTGGGCTGACTTCTCTCTAGGACTACCCTAAAATGCAAATAGCAGGTCCAAGTAGCCACCCACACCAGTGAAGGATCGGGATATGTCTGAAACTAAGATTCGCATTCGTGACAATGGCCCTTTTTTGGTCGAAGGTCCGGTAACCCTCGAAGACTCTGAAGGCAACTCCTACACCATCGATAAGCCGACGATTGCCCTGTGCCGCTGTGGCGAGTCCGACAACAAGCCGTTTTGCGACGGCAAGCACAAGCATTGCGGATTCACTTCCCAAGAGCGTGCCAACGCAACCTAAGCAGTGCCAGCGACAGACGTCTCCCACATTTGTCACCACTGACCAGGAGCAGAAGCATGGAACCGGTTGATATCCGTCGCGATACGGAAACGTATTGCAACCTGATGAACGCCTATCTCATGGCCCAGGTAGCCGAACTCGATGCGACGCTCCAACAAAACGGCATCGACGACGAAGGGATCCGCAAAAGCATCTGCGCCCAGTTCGGCATGAGCATGGGGCAGGTTTTGGACATGGGATGGATCGGCGTCGATAACCAGCGATTCCATCCGCTGCTGATGTTCAGCGAAAAATACCTAGACGATGCGAGCACACCCATCGGGGAGATCGGCCCGCTCGAAGGCCCAACCCGCGAAGACGACTTCCACGCCATGGCCGTCGAGGCAGTGTCCACTTTCTATGACGACCTGCAGGGGGACCTTTCTCAAGTCCCCTATGGCGCACTAGACGAAGAGTTGTAGTGCCTTAAACGGCAGGTTTCGCCTCAGGGTTCCCAACAGCGCAGCCAGTAGCACCACGAACAACGGGCCCGCGTTGCCATGCGCATCTCCGGCCCCCTCGCCCCTGTACTCGGGGGAGAGGACAAGAGAAGAGAGGCCAGTTCTGCCGTAGGGTGCTGAGTAGCGCAGCGAATCGCACCATGAACAACGTTTTCGCGTTGCCATGGGATGGAGGCCGTATTCGGTGCGATACGTTCCGCTTCGCGTCTCTGCTCGCACCCTACCCTGGGTGAAGGGCCGGGTTGTCAGGGTGGACCGCGTTCTTTGGTTTGGGAAGCTCTTTCTAAAGCCTGATGTACTCGGTCACGTCTTCTTTGGTGGATGACCTTCTTCGCATGCCCACGAAGACGTGGGCATGGCACCCGGTGTTTTGTTGGCGGGGTGGTTGAGGGTTCTTTGTTGGAGGGCGTTTCGTGCGGGCGGTCGAACTCACGCTCTAACGCGTCGATCTCTTCCTGCTTGGCGCATATCTCTCCCTGCAGTTGCAGGTTAAGCGCTTTCATGCGGTAGTAGGTCCACGCAAAGAACCGTTTCTCTTGGTAGGACAACGGCTCTTGGATTGGTTGTTTGCTTCGACGGATTTCCCGCTCGCGGTAACGATGGTGAAGCTGGCGCTCGCGTT